>NZ_JBIAXC010000003.1:0-332802 GCF_042896295.1 Kitasatospora sp. NPDC001309
ACGCCCTCCCCGCCGCGGGCCGGGGGGCGCGCGGGCCCCCCCGCCGGGGCCGCCCCCGGCCCCCGCCGGGGGGGGGGGGGCGCCGCGCCCCCCCCCCGGCTCCACCCGTAAGGGCTCTTCGACCGCAACCAGGGGGACATCGTGCAGTACAGCAATCCGCAGCCCGAGCCCGACGAGGACCCGGCGCCGGCCGTCGCCGACCCCGCGACCGGGGAGGTGAGGGTCCTCGCCCGCCTGTGCGACACCTGCATCTACCGCCCGGGCAACCTGATGAACCTCGCCCCCGGCCGTGTGCGGCAGCTGGCCGCCGAGGCCCTCGCCGCCAACGGGCACATCGTCTGCCACTCGACCCTGCCCGCCCTCGCCCCGCCCGGCACGAAGGGCGCGGTCTGCCGCGGCTTCGCCAACGCCCACGGCAGCGCGATCTTCGCGCTGCGCGTCGGTGCCGCCTTCGGCCGCATCGTCGAGATGCCGCCGCCGGCCAAGCGGGCGTGAATCAGCCGGGCTGCCTGATGCCCGTGCACAACCGCGGTACACCAGGGGAGGGTTCGCAAGCCCGATCTGCCGAGAGGGCGTACAGGTACGCCGACCACTCGATACGGTGGCGTTCCGTAGCGGAACGGATACTGAACCCGGGGGCCAGTGTGAAGCCCAGCAGCATCACGTTCGGGAAGTTCATCGCGCTGCGCCGCACGGCGAAAGGCTGGACGCAACTGCGCCTGGCCCACGAGCTGAACCGCAGCGAGGACTGGATGTCCCAAGTCGAACGCGACATCCAACAGGTCAAGGACCTCGCGCTGCTGCGGCGCCTCGCCGAGGTGCTGGGCGGCGATATCGGCGAGCTGATGGCCCTGCCGCAGCCCGCTGCCGATCGGCCGAGATCCCGCGCCCGCAAGCCGGCCTCGGCTACGCTGGCGAGCACTTGCGCTGCCGAGGAGGACGATGTGCGACGCCGCCCGTTTCTGACCCTGGCGGCTACCGCCCTCTTCGCCTCTGCCACCGGCCAGGAGGCCGCGCACGCCGAGGAGAAGGCCCCACTCGGCGGGCTGGAGGACCTCCTGCTGTACGGAGCGGGCCGGATTCCGGCGCCCCGCAGCGAACCAACCCACGAGACGCTCGCCGCATCGCTCCTGACGTCCCGTCGCGAGTTCAAGGCAGCCCAGTACGACGCGCTCGCCGAAGCACTGCCGAGCCGAATCGCCGCCGCCCAACTGGTCGGCACCACCGAGGAGCGGGCCCGCAACGTCGCCCAGCTCTACAACATCGCGGTCCGGCTGTGCATCAAGATCGGCGACAACAACCTGGTGGCCATCACCGCCGACCGCGCGCTCACCGCCGCACGGGCCGGCGGCGACCCCCTCGTGGTCGCCGAGGCCCAGAGGATGGTCTCCAGCTCCTGGCGCCGCCAGGGCAGCCTGGCCCGCGCAACCGACATCGTCGTGATCGCCGCCGAGGAACTGCTCGCCGACAACACGGTGCCCGAGACCGCCCGACTGGCCCTCCGCGGAGACCTGTACGCCACCGCCGCCTACACCGCCGCCAAGTCCGGCGACCGCGCCTACGCGCACGCCCTGATCCGGGAAGCCGCGGACAGCGCCGCAGCCGCCGGCCGAACCTCCGGCCTGGTGGACGGCATCCAGGGCGTCGCCCTGCACGAGCTGTCCGTGCACTACGAACTCGGCGACGCCGGAAAGGCGATCGAACTGGCCTCCACGATCGACCCGGCCGCCCTACCGACCGCCGAGCGGCAGGCCCGCTTCTTCACCGACGTCGCCCGCGCGTTCGACCAGTGGGGCAAGCCCGAACAGTGCTTCAAGGCCCTGCTGGCCGCCGAGGAGGCCGCTCCACAGGAGATCCACCGAGGCGCCGTCCGGGGCCTGGCCGGCGGCCTGCTGAGGCACGACCGAAAGCTGCCCGGCGTCCGGGACTTCGCCGCCCGAGCAGGCGTGCAGATTGCCTGACCCGCAGCCGCACTACGGCCCGTAGCCCGACTACGGATCCGGCCCCCGGCCCGGCAGTTCACTGGGAACGTCCGCACCTCCCACCCGCTGCCGAAGGCCTCCCATGCCCCAGCACAGCACCCCCCTGAACGCCGCCCGCAGCCGGCACGCCGCCGCTCCGCACGGACGGTTCGACACCCTCCTCACCGGCCTGTGGGCCGCCCTGCACCTGCCGGTCATCGTGCTTCTCGCCTTCGCCGTTGACCACCAGGCCAGCACCGCCGCCCAGCCGCCCACGGCCGCCGCCGAGCCCGCCCAGCT
This sequence comes from Kitasatospora sp. NPDC001309, assembly GCF_042896295.1. NCBI lineage: Bacteria > Bacillati > Actinomycetota > Actinomycetes > Kitasatosporales > Streptomycetaceae > Kitasatospora > Kitasatospora sp. NPDC001309. The sequence continues at coordinate 2,262 of NZ_JBIAXC010000003.1, forward strand.
CGCACCCTAGGAGAGCCCCCGTGCCCCGTCGCACCCTGGCCTCCCTCACCACCCTGCGCCTCGGCGGCCCCACCGGCGACACCCTGACCATCTCCGACCCCAGCCACTGGCCGGACCTCGTCCACACCATCAACCGCCGAGGCCACGAAACCCCCCTGACCCTCGGCCACGGCAGCAACGTCATCGCCTCGGACGCCGGACACCCCGGCACCGTCGCCGTCATCAACACCCGCGGCATCACCGCCGAGCGGGTGGACGACACCACGGTCGCCGTCACCGTGAACGCCGGCCACCCACTCACCGACCTCACCGCCTGGGCCGTCACCGAACACCTCGCAGGAATCGAATGCCTGGCCGGCATACCCGGAACCGCCGGGGCCGCCCCCGTCCAGAACGCCGGAGCGTACGGGCAGCAGATCTCCGACACCCTGCACCACCTGCACGCCTGGGACTGGCACGCCGGCCGCATGCGGACCATCCCCGCCCAGGAATGCCAACTGGGCCACCGCCACAGCCGCTTCAAGCAGGAACCCGGCCGCTGGACCATCCTGTCCACGACCCTCCACCTCACCCGCACCGACACCGCCGCACCCATCACCAGCCGACACCTCGCACGCGAACTCGGCATCCCGGTCGGCACCCGGCCCCCGCTCGCCGAGACCACCGCGGCCGTCCTCGCCAACCGCCACCACCGCGGGCTCCTCCTCCACCCGGACAGCCCCGACGCCCGGCAGATCGGCTCCGCCTTCCTCGACCCGCCCGTCACACCCGAACAGGCCGCCCGCTGGTCCGCAGCCGGCTGCCCCGTCCACACCGACCGCGACGGCCACTGGCGAGTAAGCGCCGGCTGGCTGCTCGAACTCATCGGCTGCCACCCGGGATACCGGATCACCGAGGGCATCCACTGCTCGCGGCGGCGCACCCTGGCCCTCACAGCCCGCGGCGAGACCACAGCCACGACCTTCGCCCAGGTCCTCGCCGACCTGGCGGCGCAGGTCGACGCCAACACCGGGATCAACCTGCGCCCTGAACCCGTCCGCGTCGGCCACTGGCCCACGTAGGACCCGCACCCGGCGGCACAGAGCCAGCGCGACGATCCAACCGCCCATCCTGCCAACCGACTTGGTGTGCCCATCCAGCGGGGGGTTGGAGAGGTTGGGTGGTGGTGGGGCTGCCAGCAGCCCCACCACCACCCAACCCGCTGCAGGGACCGAACCCTGTGTGACCGAAGGCCGCCATGCCCACACCACAACCGCAGCCCGCCACCGCCGAAACCGTCACGGCCGCCCGCGACCGACACCGCCAAGCCGCCGCCGACACCAACCTCGGCCCCACCGCCCGCCGCTACCACCAGCACGCCGCCTGCGGCTACCACTGGGCACTCCAAGCCCTCGACACCCCGACCGCCCGCCGCCACCTCGGCTACGCCCACGCCTACGCCGAACAGGCCGCCAACCACGCCCCGGCCACCACCAAGTGGACGCTCACCCTTCCCGGCCCGTTCTGCGACTGGCTGACCGAGAACGCGCTGCTGCCCGGCGACTTCACCGGCAACGAGCCCGCCGACCGGGTCCTGCTCGCCTACCGCGCCGGCATCCCGCACCGCATCGACGCCTCCAGCTGGAGCCTGACGATCCCGGCCCACGACCCGATGGCGATGCACGAACTCACCCAGCTCGCCCTGCGTTTCGTGCAGCACTGCTCGGACGACAACCCCCACACGCCCGCCCAGGCCCGCGCGGCAACCGCACTCACCGAGCGGGTCGCAGCCCTCGCCAACCGCATGCTCCACGCGACCAACTGACGCCCGGCCGTGCCGACACCGGCCCGGCCACGACCTCGCCCAGGACCACCATGCCGAACCCCCGACCGATCCTCGCGCCAACAGGACCCGCCCCCTACCGGCGCACCGACCCGGCCCGCGCCTACCAACAAGCGCTCCACCGCGAGGCCGAAGCCCAACAAGCCCTCGCCGTCACCGCCTACGAACTCCTCGCCGCCCAAGCCCGCACCCACGTCCCCGAGACCGCCGCCATCGAGTTCGAACCCACCCCCACCTCCGACCGCATCCGCGCCCTATGGGCCAACCCCCGCGACCACCGCTACCCGACCCCGCCGCTGCTGTGGCGGCGCGCCCCCACCCTGTCCTCCGAACCGCCCTGGCTGAGGAAAGCGGAACGACTGCTACCCACCGTGCTGCTCGGGGCGCACCTGCCCGCCACCGAGCTGGCCGGCCACCGGTGCCTCCTCAACCTTCCAGCCCCGGACGTGGCCGCAGCCCTTGCCTCCCGCACCCGCCGAGCCTTCCCGCAGGCGACCGCACTCCTGCTCAGCCTCGACGCCCGCCCGCGCAGCATCACCGTCCAAGTCGCCAACATCGTCGGCCCCGACGGCACCTCCCTGCATGCGATCCCCAACGAACACGCCTGGGCAGCGCCACCCGCCCAGGCGTGGTGGCGGCACAACAAAGGCCACGTCATCCGAGCGGTCCGCCACCTCTGGGCGCACCCCGACCACCGGGCCCGCCACTTCCAGGCCCAGGGCCACCACTCCCTGATGTGGAACCAGGGCCTGCAAGCACTCGTTCTACCCCCCATCCCGGCCCTCCCCGGACTGCACCCCTGACGGCCAGACGGGCCCGTAGGAGTCCTCTACGGGCCCGTACGCCGGCACCTTCGGCCAGGAGAATAGGGAGCGCTGCCCAACGGCTACACGGCGGTGTCCCTCGGTCTGCCCGGCACCGATCCTCGCGCGCTGCCACCACGGTGGCACGATGACGAGGGGCACGGACCAGCCCCTCGGGCAGGACGCCGGAACGCTGGTCGAGGACGCGTAGGCGCGCGCTCGGGAACGAGCTCTGCGGCGGGCAAGACGAACAGGGCGATGCTTTTAATCCGTAGGCCTGCCGATTTCATTCGGAGACCGCATTTCGGTCCGACGCCCTTTGTGACCTGGGCTTTCTTCCGCTTGCGGGGGTGCGACAGGGCGCGCGACTTGTTTTCGATGGGTCGTGAGTGGGTCGATCGTGGGGCATTGAGATTGAATGACGGACCGTCAAGTTCTTACGATGAGCTACGGATTGCTCTGTTGATCGAGGCTCCCGGATGGGCCTTCGTGCGCCGCTTGCGGGGCGTGGACTGGTATCGGATGCCGCGGGAGAGCTTTCGGGCCGCATCGATGACCACTCGGGCCGTAGCCTCGGCGCTGAGATGGGCCGTCTCGGGGAGGACCGACGTGTACGTGTCGGCGGTGGTCATGATCGTGGAATGTCCCAACTGGGCCTGGACAACCTTGAGGTCGGACCCACCGGTCAAGGCGAGACTTGCCGCACCATGACGCAGGTCATGGAGCCGGACAGGTGGAAGGCCACTCCTGCGCACCATATTCTGGAAGACGTGGCCGATGTAGTCCGGGCGCAGCGGACGTCCGCACGTGTCGGTGAATATGAAGTCGGACTCATTCCAGTCAGTTCCCGCTGCGAGTTTCTCCTCCTTTTGCTGATTACGGTGTGCGTTCAGCGCGTGGATGGTGCTTCTGTCGAGAGCGATCGTTCGCTCGCCGGCCCGTGTCTTGACGGGGCAGACCTCGAGCCGTCCGTTCTCCCGCTGTTGTAGTTGCCGGGCGACCGTGAGGGTGTGGCCCGAGGCGTCGAAGTCCGACCAGCGAAGCCCCGCGCCCTCCCCGCGGCGGAGACCGCGTAGGGCGTACAGGTGGTACAGGGCGTACAGCCGGTGATCGCTTGCGAACGCGAGGAACGCGGCGGTCTGGACGGGCGTCCACACGGCAACAGGCGGGCGCTCGCCCGTCCGCCTCCACTCCGCGACCCGGTTGTCCGTCCAAACGACCGGGTATGGTCGAGGCGCCCGCGGTAGGTCCAGGTAGCGAGCAGGGTTGGTGGCCAGCACGTCGCTGCGCACCGCGAGGTTCAGAGCAGCACGCAGTGTCGCCTGGACGCGGCGCAACGTGCCGGCGCTGACCGGCCTGCCGGTGCTCTGGTGTCGACGGACGATGGTGCTGAATGCCCGCTGGATCTTGTCGCTGTTCAGCTCGCAAAGCAGCTCGCGGCCGAGCAGCGGCACGAGGTACTGCTCCAAGTGCTGGCGGTAGCCGCGGGCGGTCGACGGTCGCAGATGCGGTTCGACGATGACGTACCAACGCTGCAGCCACTGCCCAGTCGTGAGGAGCCCACCTTCGCGGACGAGGTCCCCGTCTTGCAGTCGCCTGAGCGCCCGTTCGGCATCAGCCCGCGTGCGATAGCCGCCCCGACGCAGCCGGGAGCGGCGGTCATCGACGGCCGCTTGCCTCGGCATCGCGAGATACCAGGAGCCGTGGCCACGGCGGCCAAGGTAGGGGCAGAGGCTTCCGAGCTGCCGACCAGTGTGAGGATCCCGGCATCCGCATCGCTTGTAGATCGTTCCAGCGCCGCGCATGACGTCCTCCTTCGGGATTGTGGGTGGACGCATAGCCAGTGTGGACCTTCGCTCTCTGTGATGGTCTGCGCCCGGGCGTTGATCAGCGGGACCGTCGATGATTTGTGCGGCGTCGGAAGGTTCGGCGGCCTTCAGGGCCCCGCCCGCAGGATGAAGGGCCTCGAATCTTCGCAATGCTCCTACGACGAACCGTCCCCGGTGGTAGGACATAGGCGATCGAGGACACGCTCTGGGGGGACTGTGGGCTGGCGCGAGGAAACGTTGACGGCGCTCGAGTCCTGGCTCGCGATGGAGGGCGGCACTGGCCGGAAGCCCTACTGGCGGATTCTGGGCCGCGCCGTCGCCGCCGGCCCCGGCGAGTACGCCGTCGATATCCGCGGCCTCACCATCAACGCCGACCAGCTCCAAGCCGACAGCCTCCGCCTCGCAGGGCCGGACGAGAACACGGTCGAGGACGGCCACCCGGTCCTGGACGTCACCCACGACGGCACCGCCCTGCGTATTCGTGTGCCTGACTTCGCCGACCCCGAAGACCCGTGCCTGTGGCTCCACCAGCAACCCGCGACGTTCCTCATCAAGTCCCTGCGCGACGGCATCGCCGGCATCACCGACGACGGCCTGGCCGGCTTGCTGGCCCGCGGTGAACCCGGCGGGCGACTCTCAGCGCACGGGTTGCCCGCAGGCACTCTCCTGCCGGCCCAGGACCTCGCCTACCGTGCCTGCGTCGGTACCGGCCTGTGGCTCGTCTGGGGGCCGCCCGGCACGGGCAAGACCTCGGTCCTCAAGCGTGCCATCAGTGACCTGATCGTCACCGGAAAACGCGTGCTCCTGGTATCGGCGACGAACATCGCCGTCGATAACGCTCTCCTTGGCGTCGTGAAGGAACAGCGCCACTCTCCCGGGCAGCTCGTCCGCGTCGGCCCACCCCACCTGAAACAGATCGCCGACGACCCCCAGGTCTGCCTGCCCCTCATGGTGCGGGCGAAGCTCACCGCCATCGATGAGCAGCGCGAAGCCGTCGCCGCTGAACTCAGCGCTCAACAGCAGCGGGCCCGACAACTCGCGGTGCTCACCACGCGCCTCGCTGACTTCGACGCCGATCACTACATCCGGCAGCGTCGGCGTCTGGACGACCCGGCTCTGGCGGTGGAGCACCTCACCGCGCAACTCGCTACGTGGTCCGATCAGCACCGCGATCTGCAGCCCGTCCTCGCGCAGGCCGCGGACCGGGCCGAACAAGCCCGGAACCACCGCGACAGCGCCGCCGAGCACCGCGCGGCCTGGGCCCAAGTCGCCGCCTTGGAAGCCGAAGCTGTGGACGTTGAAGCGGCCGCCACCAGCGCCGAAGCTCGCGCTCTCCTCGCGCACCAGGAGCTGGCCGAGACACAGCAGGCCCTCGACGACCTCGAAGCCAAGAAGGGCCTGGCCAAACTCGCGGCGCGTTCCGCCATCGCCGCCGCGGAGAAGCACCGCGACGCCACTCTCGCACGCCACCAAGGCACCTTCGACAAAGCCCGGCAAGCCCGTGCCCTCGCCGACCGCCACCGCCTCCAGACCCACGCCACCGTCACCCGGCTCAGCCGGCAGATCCCGCTCACCCGGGACGCCCTGGCCGCCATCGACACCGAGCTGCACCAAGCCGACAACGCGTTGCGCCAGACCCGCGACGCCGAGGAGGATGCGGCCGCCCGGATCGTCCACCTCGACGAACAACTGCGCCTGACCCTCGCCGCATCCGAGGACGTCAAGAAGGCCGAACGCCGAGGACATCCGGCTACCCACCGCGAAGCCCAGGCCCTACAGTCCCAGGTCGCCGCGGACACCACCCGCCACCCCGCGCTGATCAAGCAGCACCGCGAACTCCACGAGCAGTACGAACGCCTGGCCCGCGACGCGCAAGGCCAGATCATCCGCGAGGCCCGCCTCGTCGCCACCACCCTCGCCAGATTCCGCACCAACCCGACCGTCTTCGAAGGCCCCTACGACGTCGTCCTCGTCGACGAGGTCGGCGCCGCCACCCTGCCCGAAGTACTCCTCGCCGTCGCCAAGGCCAAGACCACCGCGGTCCTCCTCGGCGACTTCATGCAGCTCGGCCCCGTGCTCCCCGAAGCCCTCAAAAGCAGCCAGCGCCCCGACATCCGACGCTGGCTCCTCACCGAGGTGTTCGACCACTGCCGCATCGACACCCCGGCCGCCGCCCGCGCCAACCCCGGATGCATCAGCCTCGACGTCCAGCACCGCTTCGGCCCCGACGTCATGGGCCTGGCCAACACCCTCGCCTACGACGGCCTGCTCACAGGCGGGCCCACCGTCCGCGCCCGAGCACGCGCCAAGGCACAGGACGACGCGGAAATCGTCATCGTCGACACCGACGGACTCGGAGGCCTCGCGCAGATCCACCGCCTCGGCCCCTCCAGCGGATGGTGGCCCGCCGGCCTCCTCCTCGCCCGAACCCTCGTGGAACTCCACCGCGCCGACGGAGACACCACCGGTATCGTCACCCCCTACGGAGCACAAGCGGAAGCCACGCTCGCAGCCCTGCGGGACATCGAAGGCGACTCCGGACTCCTCGCCGAAGTCGGCACCGCCCACCGCTTCCAAGGCCGTGAGTTCCCCGTCGTCATCTTCGACCTCGTCGAGGAGCAACACAGCCGCGGAATGTGGATGGCCCAGGCCTCACGGCGCCCAGGCAGCGGAGACTGGGCCAACAACGGCGTCCGCCTGTTCAACGTTGCCACCACCCGAGTGCAGAACCGCCTCTACCTCATCGGCAGTCGCAGCCGCATCATGGCTGCACCCTACGACACTGCCCTCGGGGCCGTCCGAGGGCTCGTCGAGGCAGGCGCAGTCCGCACCATCCGAGCCGCCAGCCTCGTCACCCCGCTCGCAGCCGAGGCCCCCGGGCTCGGCCCGGTCGGTGCCCGCCTCGCGGACATCCTCAGCCGGCACGTGGAGATCGCCGACGTCCAGGACGAGGTCGCCTTCTACAAGACCTTCGCCAACCACATCGCCGAGGCCAAGCACTCCCTCTGGATTTGGACCCCATGGGTCGCAAAGCGCGTACGGAGCCTGCTCCCCGCCCTGGAGGACGCCGTACGACGAGGCGTGCAGGTCACCGTATTCGTCCGGGACCAGAGCGACCAGAACCAGCAGAGGTTCACCGAGTACCTCGACCAACTCAAGGCCGTCACCCCCTCAGTGATCCCCGTCAACGTCATGCACCAGAAGATCGTCGTCATCGACGAGCAGACCGTGCTCCTCGGAAGTCTCAACGCCCTCTCCCAGAGCCACTCCCGCGAGATCATGCTGACCGTGCGAGGTACCCACTTCGCCCGCAAGATCCTCGAGCACGAGCACGCCGAGGACTTCGCCCGGCCTCCGAGATGCGCCGGCTGCCAGGGAGACCAGCTCGACCTCAGGCGAGGCAAGGCCGGCTGGTACTGGCGCTGCTACGACAGGGCGTGTCCCGCCCGCAAGGGCGACCGAGGGTGGACCGTGCCAGTGCAGCTCTCAACGGCCAGGCCCAAACGCGGAAGTCGCTGAACACAAGGCTCGCCGGCTGTCGCCGTCGGGGCATAGTCCTGGGCACCGCAGTAGTCCGCCTCTGGCGCCGTGCACTCACCGGGCCCCTGGCCAGCCAGGGTCATGGGTGGCCCAGGCACAGGGAGTTCGAGTGCAGCCGGCACTGCGACGGTCTCGTCCTGCTTGTCACTCGCTGGCCGGCTGCGGGTGGCCCTCAGCATGCTGCCGGGCCAGCTGACCCCTGCTGAGCGCAGACTGGCCCAAGCGCCGGGCGCATGGCGGCCGCGGCCATGCCGAAGCGGCTGACGGGCGGGGTTGTCAGTACCCCCAGCTAGGCTCGCAGGCCGAGACCGATAAGGGAGCTAGGTGTTCGGCAGCTCACTGACTTTCGACATGGTGCAGGACCCCTGTGTGCGGGCCACCGTCCACACGGACAAGGGCAAGAACGCCGCCGTCCGCAGCACGCCGAACGGCTCTCAGCCGCGGATCCGGGCCGCGGCGGCGATCAACGTACCGTTCTACGCGGGCGAGGCCGTCGAGTGGACCCGGCATCTCCTCCAGGCACCCGATGGCATCGCGCTGCTTCACCAGGCGCCGGACCATGCGGCACCGGGCCCGGGCTGCTGGGAGCACGATGAGGCCAAGGCCGCCGCAGACCCGTGGCGCACCGGGTCCCTGGAGCCGGCCGCCGCCACCGCGAGTGGCGGCGAGAAGGGCGAGGAGCGGGTTGGGCGATGGGAGTGCCGCAGGCTGGTCTACCGCTTCTACCCCAGGTGTCCGGTCCAGCCCTATGCCGGTGGGCGTGAGGCTGGCGGGGAGTGGGACAGAGACCGGATTCGTGTAGGGGTGCGAGGCTCCTCGGGGTACTGGTCGAAGCTTCCAAGTGGAAGACGGCGATCCACTAATTCCCATGCGGGAATCGCCGTTCACTCGAACGGGTTAATCGCACGCCGTCTTCGGTGTCGAAATCCGATCGGTTCCACTCGGCTCAAAGGGGGCAAAGTGGCGGAAATTCGGCCTTCTGTCGGATGCGGCGACCGCTTTGACGCGACCAGTGACCGACCTTGACCGTCCCCATGATGAGTGTGCAATTCGCATTGGACTGAGGGCAGTTGGCCAAACCCACGACCTGGACGCAACGGAGGGCGGGAACGTGTAGCGTCGCTCCTGTGAGCCGAAAGGCGCACAAAATCACAAGCGGAAAAGCGCCTCGGCGCGGGTCTGAACCACCCGCACCGAGGCCCTAGCGAGGAGTGCAAATGCAGCACCGCGCAATCACGGGGCGATGGAAGCGCCCCGTGATCATTCCCGACGCTATCAGCTGGTCGGCCGCCCGAGGCGGCTTCGTTTCCTGGGAGGTCACGGTCTCCCTGGGGGCGGCAGTGGCCTCGCTGACGGCCGTGTGCGTTGCGGTCGGAGCGGTGACGAAGCCCTGGGATGGGGTCGTCCTCGGTGGCTTCATTGCCGCGGCGAGCCGCACCAGGCTGGTCTACCGCCGCGTCCGTCTCCTCTGAGACAGCTCCTGGGGCCGGCGGGCGCTCCGCCGGCTCCAGGAGCCAGCGCCGCCGTCAGCGGCGGCCCTTTTCAGCGTGCCGCACCGGTGTCGATTCACCCGGAGCGGCGGGAGAAACTCGGGCAGGGACAGATGATCACATGGGAGTCGGTGCCGTGCGCGGTGTGCGAGCAGCCGTTCCGCAGGAGGGTCGGACGGCCGGGCCGCCCCCGCGTCTACTGCGGGCGCAGATGCCGACGCCTGAACCAGCAGGTTCGGGACGCGGCCAGGCGAGAGCCGAGGAAGATCGAACAGTGGGCCAGCCGGATCGCGGAGGACATGCTCGCGCTGGCCGGCGACCTGGTGGAGGCAGAGCAGGAACAGGCCCAGCTGGCGGTGCGCCTGCGGCTCGCACGGGACCTGGCCGCCAACGCGCAACACTTCATTGCCGCGGCCGTCCACGACGCCCGCACGGCGGGCCACTCCTGGAAGGCAGTGGGCGAGGCCGCAGGGGTGAGCGCCGACACCGCCCGCGCGCGGTGGGCCGAAGGAAAGGTCCTCCAGCAGCTTCAACGCCGGGAGCTGCGGCGGCCACCGGCCCCCCGCGCGGTGTCACCGACACCAGATGCACCAGGCGTACTGCGAGCACGCGCCACCCGGCGTGAACAGCTCGCGTCTGCACTGGCGACGCTCCACCGCCGCAGCGACGTCACTGTTCAGCGGGCGGCCGAGCTTGCCTGCTGCTCGCCGTCCTACGTGTCGCGAGTGCTCCTGGGTGAGCGCGTACCGTCCTGGCCGTTCGTCCACATGCTGGTGACGATCCTCGGCGGGAATCCGGCCGAGATCCGGCTGCTGTGGGAGGGCGCACACGGGCTGGCCCCGTCAGGCAGGCTCGCCGTCGGCGACGCCGCCGACCAGGTACTGGCTGCGCTGCGCGGACTCCACCTGGCAGCCGGCGAGCCGGACTTGCGTGACGAGGCCTACCGGGCGGTGCTGCGCGGAGATGTCGTACCCGCGTGGCCAGTGGTGAGCGCCATGGTCATCGCCCTCGGCGGACAGCCTGCCGATGTCCGTTCCGTATGGGAGAACCTCCACTACGCCGCACTGGCGTCGGCCCTCGACGACGCCTTGCCCTCTCACAGCACAGGCCGCCTCCCGCAGCAGGGGGAAGCCGGACACGTGCCCGACATGGGCGGGGACGGAGGAAACGGGCCGTGAACCTGGCGATCGGATACGCTGCCTTCGCCCAGCGCCATCGAACCCCATACCGGCGGTACGCGGCGTCACGGCTGAACAGTGACACACTCGGGGACCTGGTGGCCGAGCGCGTGCTGGACATCCTGTCCTGGCAATGGCCACAGGTGGTGGGAAGTGAGAGCCCAGCCGCCGAGGCGTGGGCGGTACTGCGACAGGAAGTCATGACCGCGCTGGGTCTGCACAGCAACTGCCCCGATGTGCTGCACCGCACCCTGTCGGCCGCCGCCGCCGACGCAGCGCTTCTGCACTACCGCCTCGGCATGAGGCTCACGGAAGCCGGCGTTCTCATGGGAACACCCGCTTCCTCGGTAGCTGCGCACCTCCTAGTGGCCGAGCGCGCCCTCCCGCCTTCCATCGCCGCCAGCCTCACGGCCTGCCACAGCCATTGGCCGTGATTCATTTCTCTCGCACGAGTCGGGGGTGGCGCGAGGTTTCGCACCTACGCCACCCCTTCGCTCATGTGCGCCCCTCTACTGCGCCATGGGTTCCACCGATCGAGTTCCTGACGGTCCATGACCTGGCGGATCTCCAACCTGGCTCTCTACGATGGCACTTCGACCGCCGGCTTCACGCTGGCCGCAGGCCGAAGGGGGCGCCGTATGGACAGTGAGAGAAAATACGAGGCACGCGATTTCGATCCCGACGAGCCCAGCGTCGCCAGGATGTACGACTACCTGCTCGGCGGCGTCCACCACTACCCCGCGGACCGGGCAGGCGTCGAACAACTGCTGATGATCGCACCCAGCACGGAAGCCGTCGCCAAGATCAACCGGGCCTTCCTCGGCCGGATCGTCCGCACGCTGGTGGAGGACTACGGCGTACGGCAGTTCCTGGACCACGGGTCGGGACTGCCGACGCAGCAGAACGTCCACCAGATCGCGCAGGCGATCCACCCCGACTGCAGGGTCGTCTACATCGACAACGACCCCATGGTGCTGGGAGCGGGCCGATCGCTGCTAGCCGAGAACGACAGGACGGCCGTGGTCCACGCGGACATGCGCGACACCGACGGGATCTTCTCCCACCCGGAGGTGGAACGACTCATCAAGCCCGGAGTCAAGACCGCAGCGCTCTTCGTCTCGGTGCTGCACTGCATCCGGGACGACAGCGACCCGAGCCCCGCCGAACTTGTCCGCTCCGTAGCGGACAGGCTTCCGCAGGACGCGGACAGCTACATGGTGATATCGCAACTCGTCAGCGACCGCCGCTACGTCAGGGACGGCATCACCCAGCTCATGGCGGAGCTGACCCACAACACCTGGGGACAGGTGCGCACGGCAGAGGAGGTACTGGCCTACTTCGACGGCATGGACATCCTGAATCCGGGCGTCGTGGAGGTCTCCAACTGGCGGCCCGCACAGACCGGACTGCGGCCCATCCAGAAGACCGACGAGTGGATCGAGTACGGCGGAGTGGCACATATCCGGCGCTAGCCGACGGGTGACCACCGACAGTCGAATGACACTTCGCCGCCGGCCCAGCCAATGGCCTTCTCAATGAGGCCAAGGCTGGCCCGGCGGTCCGCGACCTGCATCTTCAACCGGTCGAGCATGTACCGGTACGACTCGACCTCGGAGTCCTTGCTCACGTAGGAGGCGCCGTTCTGTATCTGCTCCACGTATACCACCTCCGCGGGCCCGGAAGGGTCGAAGCTTAGGTAGGTGAAGGCAGAACGTGGAGGGGTGACCCCGGATTCAATCGGCAGGATACGGACGTTGACCTGGTCGTCGGCCAGCTGCGCTTCGCGCAGACGGTGCAACTGGCCGAGCAGGACCTCCGCGCCGCCGATCCTGCGGTACAGCACGCTCTCATCCAGAAGAACGAGCAGCGCCGGCGGCTTCTCGCTACGCAGGATCCGCTGACGCTCCATTCGCTGCTGAACAAGGCGAGGAATGTCCTGCAGCTGGTTGGAGAGCTTCTTGTACCGTCCTCCGCGGATGATGGCTTCGGCGTATTCCGGGGTCTGCAGCAGGCCCGGCACCACCACCCCTTCCCAGATCTGGATGCGCGCCGCAGCGCCCTCGAGCCCGATCAGGCGCCGGAACCATCCAGGAGTCACGTCCGAGTACTCGCCGGCCCACGGTGCGGCGTCGACGTGCCGCAGCAGTTCCTCGATGTCGGCGATCTCGTCAGGGTCCTGCACTCCGTAGTACCTGACCAGCGACCACACGTCGGCGGCCGTCGGTGTGCACTCTCCCCTCTCCATCCGACTGATCTTCGAGACGGAGGCCCTAATCACAGGGGCGATCTCACGGATGGTCAACCCGTGGGCGTCGCGTTGGCGGCGCAGGTAGTTGCCGAGCACCTTGGCAGCAGCGGCTGGCGGAGCGCCGCCCAGACGGCGGTTCGGCGGATCCGGCAGGCTGCGGACGACCGGGTCGGCGGACATGCGGGACTCCCAGGAAAGCGACAACTCCGGTCACTATCCCACGCGTCGGGTTCCCGCATGCCCGCTGTTCTAAAATCGGACCGGCCTCACGCTCCAGCGGGGATCAGGTGATCGAAGGCGCCGGACTTGACGCCCTGGGCGAACGCCACGGCCTCCGCACCGGTGAAGACGAGCGCCGGCCCGCCGGGGAAGCGGGAGTTGCGGATGGCCAGGCCGCCCCCCGGGAGGGGCGCCAGCTCCACGCAGTCTCCCTGCTCCATGCTTTGCGGCGCCTTCACCCACACCGTGGGGATCGAGTCGCCGGGGACACCGTTGTCGAAGATTTCAGGCATGTCTGAGCTCCGTTCAGCCATGATATGAATAGCCCACAAATCGCCTCAGTGGGACGGAAGTTGGGCCATGCAATCCCATCTGCAATTGCATGCCGGGCGGGCTGGCGAAATACTAGTGGCGGACGAATCGAACGCGGTGTCCTCCGAACGGGTGCAGTTCAGTGGCGCCGAACGCGGGTTGGGTTCAGTCCCGCGGGGGAATGCCACCACGGGACGGCGGGAGAGGGCACTGATGAGCGAAACCCGCGAAGGCGACGGGCGCCTGTTCGACCTGGGGCTGGAAGCTGGGCTCGGCACCCCCTTATTCACAGCCTGCCGGATCCGCCACGAGCCCACTTCTCTGGTAGACCTGCGCAGATTCACTCGCCAAACTCTGGGGTTCTGGGGCCTGGGCGCCATCAGCGACGACACGGCCAGCGTCGCCACTGAACTTGCCCATCGCCTCGTTCCCGAACCGGGATTCCCCTTCGGCGCCACCACAGGTTGGGTCAGCCTGACCATCCTCGGAGGCCCCAACGCCACCCTGCTGTGCGTGGCAAGCGGCACACCAGGCAACCCGCCGTCGGCACCCCACTCCCACTCCGGCCGCATCCTCACCGCGCTCACCCGCAGCTGGGTGCACGCAACCGACGCCACCTGGGCCCGACTCCCGCTGCGGTGATCAACCCGAACCGCATCGAGCGACATGCCCGACACCACCAGCACTGCCAACGGACGACGGCTCACCGTCCACGGCATCCCGGCCTTGAAGCCCGCACTGCCGTCCGCACCAGGGTCAACGCTGAGCACGGCACGCCTACCCACAGGTGATGGTTCGTCTGCCGAGCGGTCCGAGCGGGTAAGCCCTACCGCATGATCACTTCTGTCTGGTGGCGCCGCAGCGCCACCACCGTCGCTGTCGTCGCGCTCGCCCTGATCCCCGCCGCCGCCCCGGCCACAGCCGCCACGGCCACCGCAACGCCGGCCCCGGCCGTCGCACCGCACCGTGCGCTGCCCGAACCGCCGCCCGCCGAGCAGGCCCGCGCCGAACTCGACCAGCTCATCGTCGAGGCCCCGCACAGCATGGACGGCTACTCCCGCACAAAGTTCCCGCACTGGATCACGCAGTACGGCACCTGCGACACCCGCGAGGTCGTCCTCAAGCGCGACGGCCAGGACGTCGTCCAAGACGATCAGTGCAGGGCCGTGGCCGGCACCTGGGTCAGCCCCTACGACGACAAGATCCTCACCAGCGCGTCCCAGGTCGACATCGACCACCTGGTGCCGCTTGCATCTTCGTGGAGGTCGGGCGCCGACACCTGGACCACCGACAAGCGCCGCGCCTTCGCCAACGACCTGACCCACAGCCAGCTGATTGCGGTCTCCGCCGCCTCCAACCGGGCCAAGGGCGACAAAGGCCCCGACGCCTGGCGACCCCCGTCCATCGCCTACTGGTGTACCTACAGTCGCGCCTGGACCGACATCAAGTACACCTACGGCCTCAGCGCCACCGAGACGGAGAAGAGCGCGCTGGCCGAGATGCTCGACACCTGCGCGTAGCAGTACCTGGCAGGCCCGTCCCGCGAGTCGACGGGCCTGCCACCTCAAAACGAGGGTATGGCGCAGCAGGGACCGGCCCGTTGAACGGGCGGTCGGGGACATGCTGCCGACGGCCGGCCACGGCGCTATCAACGCGGCCCAGCCCCGTCATATTCACGGGCACAGGTCTCAGTTGTGGAGCCCGCAGGAACCACAGAACAGGCGACCACAATCTGGTGCACCGGCGCGGATTCCAGAGGTACGTGGACTTGCGCCGGGGACTGTCATCCGAGGCCTGGAATTTGACTTCCCACTTAGTCGCCCAGCGCGATATTAACCACCCTCTGCCAATCTCCGGGCCGCAGATGCAAAAGGCTGGAGCAACACATTCCGGAATTGAGAGTGGCGTCACGCAACCGGGAGAGGGGAGTGGGTCGCCGGATCGGCCCGGACCGCGTGCTGCGCGCGGCCGACAAGGCCGGCAAAGCACGCTGCCGGCCGCAGGGAACTGCGCAGGCCGATCAGAGCGTCGACGCTCAGACACCTCACGAGGAGAACCTCCAGCTCGCGGCCGTCGATCAGGGGCCCGCCCTCGGCCTGTCAGCTCACATGATCACGCCGCCCGCTCCGACCGGGTTCCCGCAAAGCCCGTCGGCAGAACCCGGGACTGGCCTCTGCCCGCTGGCACCACCCGTCCCTCCGCACGCCCCCGTGGCACCTAGCAGCCGTCTATGCCTGCACCGCCGACCGCGCCCCGCGATGCCCTCCCCGCGCGGCGGCCCTACCGGCCTGTGGCGAGGTCCCCAGCCGGCGGCACCAAGGCCACGGATACACGTCGTGGGGCCGTCGGCGTTTGTGCCGGTGGCCCCACGACAGAACTGCTGGAAAGCTGCCCGACTACTCTGCGACTCCCAGCCGGAGAGTGCCGCCGTCAGGAAGACTGTGAATCTTCTGGGCGATCGGACCCCTGATCCGCATCGCCTCGCCCGCCTCCCGGACCACGATGTTTTCGAAGGAGTAGTCGCCGCCGGCAACGAAGAACTGGAGCGGCACCAGACGCTGGTCGGGAGCGAGGGCACCGTTCTGCTTCTGGAACTCGTAAGCGAAGGACGCGGTGGCGTTCACATCCGGGTCGCTCAGCAGCCACGCGGCCCAGTCGTGCAGACTTGCCCCAAGGTCCTCCGCCTCTGCGGTCTCGGGGTCGAATGCGACAACTCGCTCGCCGCCAACGATCGCGAACTGGGTGCCGAACAGATCCTGACCGAAGCAGAAAACATCGTCGGCCAGGCCCTCGTACGTGCTCTTCCACAGATCGTCCGAGTTCCACGACAGGAGGTCGGGCCCCAGCCCTTCCTCGCCGACCCGGAAGACCTGGACGCCGGCGTTGAACACGAAGAAACCGTTCATCCGGCCGAGCAGGACCCCGAGCTCGTGCAGCGGCCCGGCCTCGCGGCCGAAGTCGAGCTCAATAGCCGGGCCCATCGGGCCGCGGGCACGGCCGATCAACTGGTCCAGTGGGCTGTCGGACATCCGTTTCACTCCGCTGTTTGTGCTTCTGGGCCGATCGGCCTGGTCAGGTAATGGTCGCGCACCTTGTCGGTGACGACCAAACGAAGGGTCGGCTGGAGAACGGGCGCATCCGGAAGGGCGTCCCACTTGGCGAAAGGCCACCAGCGACTGTGCGCGGCCAGCATCATCCGCTCGCCGTGCTCGACCTCGCCGCGGGTCGCGTACCAGCCCGCCATCCACAGACAGATGGAGTACTGCTCGGGCTCCACCCCCGTGTCGGAGAGCAGTTGGTGCGCCCTTGCGAAGTCGTTCGTCTCACACAGAGCCTCCCACACCAGCCGCCGCTGCTTCCCCTCGAGGTCAAGGTAGTTCCGGTCAAGGAGCCCGGCCCCGATGACACCCTCGGGCGGCCGGACCGGGCCGCCCCAGTCACTGTGGCAAGGGAGAAGGGGCTCCGCGCCCTGCCGGGGCAGCTCCTGGGAAGTCCACTCAAGGTCCCTCCGCAGGTGGCGGCCGTCCGGGATGCGCTCAACACACGCTGCCAGCCGCGGTGCAGCCGGCTTATCCGCGTACACCTGGCCCGCGAGAAGCGCCGACCGGAACGGTACGGATTGATCACACAGCTCTCCTCCGAGCGGGCCATCGCTCTCGATCAGGGCCTGGGTCAGGCCGGCGGCCTGCGCGAACTCCCCTGTCCAGAAGAGCACCTGCACGGCCGCTGCCGCGGCCTCCCACACCGGCCCCCGGGCGCCGCCCTTCCTGGACGCAATCTCCAGCAGATCCGGAAGGTCAGCGACGAAGTTTCCCTTCCTTGCATCGGAAATAATCTTCTCGCTCTTATTCACGGCAGCCTCCAGCCTTCATCTAGATCACTTTTATTCTTACGCGCGTTCCGTCTTTCAATAGCTGTAGCGCGTTCCCCATCGTAGAGCCTGATCCGCCGTTGTCGGGGCCGTCGATATGCTTCACGCTAGCTCCGGTGCCACCTTCCTTGAACATGGCCGGAGGGTACTCATCACGCTGAGTCCCGCGACTGGTTCGAATTCCGCGCAGCGAGTCCTTGCGATTCTGCTTGGCGTTCGGCCGGTCGATCGTCATGACAGAAGGCAGCGGAGGGCCGGAGGTGTATGAATGCCCGCGCCAGATCATGCCCTTCTGGGCTTCCGCGATATGTTTCGCGGACTCCGGATACTTGGAGCTGTCAATCAAGTACTCAACATCGAAGTCACCCTTCACACCGACCGCCGAGGCGAGCTTGGTCCTCGCATCGTGCTGCTCCTTGAGTCGGAGCTGCGACCCCTCGCCGCCCTTCCCGGGATTCTTGGCGATCTTCTCAGCCAGCTCTATGATGTTGCGCTTGTGCGCCGCGTCGGCCGCAGCCACATTCTTCGCCACCTGCTTGGTGCCATGAGCGGCGTGGTGGTACATGTCGCTGACCGCCGCCGCGGCCTCCTTGCTGATCGTGACGCCGATCTTCTTGGCCGCGTCTTCCAGTGCCTTCGTTATCGGGTGGTGGCTCAACCGAAACTCACCGCCGCGGTCGCCGCCGTGAAGTCCTTGGCGTGACCTCGAACCGCATCCCCGTGACCCGTCATCTTGTCAGCCAGGGCCATAAGCTCGAGAGGGTTGATAGAGAACCCTTCGCCGGTGTCACTAACCAGATCCCCATCCACTCCGGCCAATGCCCTCTTCACGCCCGCGAAGACCAAGCCCTTGACGGCCTTCTCCACCTCTTTCTGGAGCGGCTCCGTGGCCTTGGTGATGAGGATCGCAATTATCTGCTCCTCAGCTTCCTTGATCATCTTACTGACAGCCCTTCGGGTTGCCGCCACGACAGCCGCATCAACGGCCGTCGCGAGGCCGAACGTCGCGACAGCCGCCACCGCCCCGGCCACCGCCTCGGCAGCAAGCACACCGAGCTCCGCGATCACTGCAAGCTTCATCGCGACAACGGCATCCGCAGCGACGTCAAGGGCGGTCGCTGATCCGTTGCATACAGCGACCAGCTCATGCAGGTGACCCTGAGTCATCTTCGACCAGCGGGCCACCATGTGCTCATACGACTTTGCCTGGTAATGCTGCGCCATGTCCTGGAGAGTGGCGGTCGCCGCAGCATGCGTGTGGTCGACGTTGGACGCGAACTTCCGAACATGGCCGGCGAACTCCCGCACCTTGTCCTCGTTGACGCTAGGCCACGGCAGCCCCAGCAGGTCCATGACCCAGACCAGCTCGCCCGGCAACTCGATAGCCATGATTCCCCCCTGAGAGCGACGCGCACGCAAAATCATGCCACGCTTACGCTGCGCTAACGGCATGTGCTGGCCTGCCCGCATTGCGGCGAGCGGCGCTACCGACGTCGGGGGCCGACATGGGGCAGTCTTCGACGGGCTCCTCTCGCACCTGGTCGAAAGCGCTGTGGCGGCCCCTGGCGCACACCTGCAGCCGATGCCTGCCAGCGCCGGTGAAGCTTAGGTTCGGCAGAGCGGCGATTGGGCCGTGGGACGAGACACCGAAGCCGATCTGATCGACCTCGGCAAGAGTCTGGTTCAAGCCCTCCAGGGCTGATGAGCACTTGAGGAGGACGGCGCCGCAGCCGCCGTTTGAGGCGGTGTTGCAAGCCGTCCAGGGCTGATGAGCACTCGTGCTGCACGAACCCTCGGGGCTGCTCGACTCGCCGTTGCAAGCCCTCCAGGGGCTGATGAGCACGATCCCGATGTGGGCGATCCGGGACGACAGCACCGTGTTGCAAGCCCTCCAGGGCTGATGAGCATCGGCGTGGCCCGGGGACTGCAGGGCCGGGACCTGTCCGGGTTGCAAGCCCTCCAGGGCTGATGAGCACTGGGCCTCCCTGACCGGTCGTCCACCATTCCTAACAGTTGCAAGCCCTAAAGGGCTGATGAGCACGCACCTGGACGCCGCCGAGGGCCTGCTCGGCCGGGCGTTGTAAGCCATCCAGGGCTGATGAGCACCACCGACTTCACCCAGCGTCGGGCCCGCGCAGGCCTGTTGCGAGCCCTCCAGGGCTGATGACCACAAGACGTCTACGACGGGCCGGTTCGGATCCTCGAAGGCAATCAGTTGCAAGCCCTCCAGGGCTGATGACCACCCCGGGAGCGAGGCGCCGAACGGGGCCGAGTAGCCGTTGCAAGCCCTCCGGGGCTGATGACCACGCGCGATCGCGGTCAGGCCGCCGTCCAGCGCCTGCGGTTGCCAGCCCTCCAGGGCTGATGAGCACGAGCCGGTGGACCGGACCGCCGGCGGCTGGCTGACGTTGCAAGCCCTCCAGGGCTGATGAGCATGCGGCCGCCTCGGCGCCCCCTACGCGAGCGTCATGGCGTTGCAAGCCCTCCAGGGGTGATGAGCACGACCGCGGTCGCGGCGTCGTGCTGGCAGCCGTGTTGCAAGTCCTCCAGGGCTGATGAGCACCCCGAAGGGCCGCATCAGTGGGGGTCTGGTCGCCGCGTTGCAAGCCCTCCAAGGCTGATGAGCACCGGCCTGGTCGACCATCGGGGCGCCGGTCCCGCTCTGTTGTAAGCCCTCCAGGGCTGATGAGCACGCGTGCACCACGCGTCGGCGTCGGGCTTCGAGGCGTGTTGCAAGCCCTCCAGAGCTGATGGGCACCGGAGACAAGCCCGCGCTGTCGCATGTGGTCATCACGTTGTAAGCCCTCCAGAGCTGATGAGCACAAGCCGAATCGGACATCACCGTCGCCGCCTCCGCCGGTTGCAAGCCCTCCAGAGCTGATGAGCACCGGCGTCGACCGCCGGCTCGACGGCGGCCGGTCCCACGTTGCAAGCCCTCCAGGGCTGATGAGCACCCAGGAGTGGCAGAACATCCGGGCCTCGCACCTCGGTTGCAAGCCCTCCAGAGCTGATGAGCACGTGTCGCCGGAGGAGGTGACGGTCAGGGTGTCGCGTTGCAAGCCCTCCAGAGCTGATGAGCACCCTGGGCCTGGACTCCCTGGTCCGCTCCGTCCTCACGTTGCAAGCCCTCCAGAGCTGATGAGCACGCGCTCTGTCAGTTCGATCGCGAGCGACGGACTCAATGTTGCAAGCCCTCCAGAGCTGATGAGCACCCGAGAGTAAAGCACCAGGTCGCCAGGTGTGGCGAGTGGCCGTGTGGTGGCTGTTCTGCAGCGACTGGCAGGTACTGCATCGTCGCAGGTCAGAGCGTTTGCCGAGAACCTTGCCCGTGGGTGCAGGCTGTTCTTGGCCTTGGTCCAGTGTCGCAGTGTGGTGGCGCACTTCGAATGTCTGTGCCGAGCGGGCCGCGATGACGGAAACGAGTCTCGAATGTGTAGCACATAGAGCCAATTATCGGCGCAATTAGTGAGAAAGCAGATGATTCTTCTCTGTGTCCAACTAGGTTTCTCTGGCGTGATGTTGGGCGAGTGCGGTGATCATTTTGAGTCCCTGGAGGGCGCGGTGCGGGTGAGAGTGGATGTCTCGCCGGATACGTCGAGCGTGCGCTGGGAGGACCTGCACGGGGCCGCGCGCGGAGTGGTGTATCAGTTGCTGAGCGGCCAGGACGAGGCCCTCGCCCAGGCCCTGCACGACAGCGGGTGGCAGGGGAAGCCGCTGAGGCCGGTGGGGGTGGCGGGGCCGCTGTTCGTGGGTGCGCCGCATCGCAAGGGTGTCTACACCACGTCGCGTGAGGGGTCGGTGTGGTTCGGGTCACCGGTCCCGGAGATCACCTCGGTGCTAGTGCGCGCACTCGCCTCGTGCGAGGAACTGGCCTGGGGCAAGACGCGGTTGAGGGTGAAGGGCCTGGCGATGGACATGGACGCCGTGGTGCCGGCGGGGGAGGGGCTGGTGGAGCTGGAGACGGTGACGCCGGTGGTGCTGAAACATGAGAGCCGGAACCTGTTGCCGGGCGACGAGCACTACCTGGACCGGTTGCAGCACAACCTGGCACACAAGGCGGATCTGCTGGGTCTTCCGGCGCCACGTGGTGTTCGGGTGCTGGAGGCCGGTCCGCGGCGGCGGTTCACCGTCCGAGGGGCGCCGCGGATCGGTGCCCGGGTGCGGATCGCGATGGAGGCCGACGGCCGGTTCGCGAACGCGCTCCGATCGTGGGGACTGGGCCTGGACACGATTCAGGGGTTCGGATGGGTGAGGTGAGCCCCCTTGCGGTGACGGGCCATCCGTTGCAGCGGGCCGGGGCATGGGCGGTCGCCGTCCTCGCCGGCCGCAACGATCCGAGACGGGTGAGCAAGGCCGACCTGGAGGCCGTGTCGGCCACCGTGGTGACGGACGTGGTCGCGGCGGCCACCGCATCCAAGGACTCCAGCCGCTACGACTGGTGGAAGGTGCTCTTCGCGCTGTACCCCAACTCGAAGGCGACGCACAGCAAGCGGACCTCTGACCCGAACGTGCTGAGGCCCGACGTCGAGAACCTGTTCGCCCGGGACCACCCCGAGGGGGGACGGGCGCTGCCCTGCACGTTCTGCGGCGCCGAGGCGACGGTGGTGTGGGCGAAGTCGAACCTGCCGCTGTTCGACACCAGCAAGGCCCTGAACTCGCTGCCGCCCGGTGTCGCCGGCTGGCCGGTGTGCCGGGGGTGCCGGATTGCGATGTGGTCCCTGCCCTACGGTGCCTGGGTCACTGCCGGCTCCGCGACCGTGCTGTCCTGCGAGAACGACACCGCGCAGCGGGACTTCGCCCGGCGCAACGTGCGGCGTGCCCGCCTCGTGATGCACGCCGGCTTCACCGGCATGCAGGCGACGGCCCGGCCCGAGACGGTGGTCCTGGCGGCCCTGCGGGACGCGACCGAGGGCCTGTGCGCGACCACGCTGTGGAGCTTCAAGAACGACAACCAGGACCCCTGGTTGCGCGTCACCCGCACCCGCCGCGCCGTACCCGCGTTCCTGGCCACCGTGGACGGCAACGCGCCGCTGCGCCGCGGCTGGCACCTGCTGCGGCGGTCCCTGACCCGCTGCGACACCCAGGGCCGGATCGTCGCGGGCGGGGCGGGTGAGGCGGCGCGGTTGTTGTTCGAGGCCGAGGACGGCCGGAGCAGGCCGCTGCTGGGGCAGCTGCACCGTCTCCTCGCGGACACCGACGGCGCCTGGAGCGCCGGTGACCGTGAGGCGCTAGCCCGGCTCGCTTTCACCTATGCCGAGGAGGTCTTCGGAATGGAAACGGATCTGGAACCGGTGGCGACGCTGATCGCCGACTGGATCGCGAGGGGCACCAGTCCGCGCGGGCGGCTGGCGGAGTACCGCAACGCCGCGCTCAACGACTACAAGCTCGGCACGCTCCTGGTCCAGGCCTACACGCGTCTTCAACTGGACGGCAGCAAGACGCCGCTGGCGGGACCGGATCTGTGGAAGCCGCTGATCCAGCGCCAGCCGCGCGCCTGGGAGCAGCGGATGCTGCTGTTCGCGCAGGTGTCGGTGTTGCTGCAGCAGCGCGGTGTCGCGATCGGCGCCAAGGAGGCGGACCCGCGGCAGGAACGTGAGATCGAGGAGCTCGCGGAGCGGCCGGCGTTCGCCGGTGACGGCGAGGACGAGTACGACGGCTACGGCGACTACGAGATGGGGCAGGCGTAAATGGCTTACCTGGCAGGCATGATGGTGCTCTCGGTGAACGCGGGCGCGCCGAACAACGGGCGGGGCGAGGAGACGATGTCCCGCGTGAAGTTCGCGCGGATCAGGGGCCGCAAGCACCCGTACGTGTCCGCGCAGGCGGCGCGCCGCTGGATCCGGGAGACGATGGTCGAGCGCGGCTCGGTGCCCTCCCCGGTCACCCGGGTCGGCAAGGCCCAGGGCAAGGCGCAGAAGGCCAACACCCAGGCCGACCCCGTCCGCTTCGCCGACGACGACCTGTTCGGCTACATGCGCACCGGCGCGAAGAAGGACGACGCCGCGACGACGCTGCGCGACAGCCCGTTCATGCTCGGCACCCTGATGTCCGTGGAACCGGTCTTCCCGACCGAGGACTTCGGCGTGATGTCCCGCGGGGTGACCGAGCCCGTCCTGCACGGACACGAGTTCTACACCGCTGACCTGGCGGCGCCCTTCCTGCTGGACGTCCCGCGGATCGGCACCTTCACCCTGCCCGGAGCGGACGGCGTGGGCCGGCCGAACTACCTCACCCCGGAGCAGGCCCTCCAGGTGGCCGAGGCCGCGGCCCGCGGGGCCTCGACCGTCCACTTCCGCGACCAGCCAGCCGTGCGGCTGCCGCTGGAGGAGCGGCGCAGGCGCGCCGCGCTGCTGCCGGAGGCGCTCGCTCACCTGAGCGGCGGCGCGAAGCAGGCCCTGCACTACGGCGACCGTGTCCCCTCGCTGATGGTCCTGGCCCCGTTCCAGGGTGGCATCAACCCGCTGGGCAACGTCATCGGCGCCGACCCCGACAGCGGGGTGCGGGTGCGCGGAGACGTACTCGTCAAGGAACTCGACGCCTGGGCAGGCGAATGGCAGGCCCCCGTACGCATCGGATGGCGCCCCGGATTCCGTGACCAGGCCCGCGAGGACTTCGAGAAGCAGTGCGCGCGCGAGCTGGCGGATGGCACCATCGTCATCGACCACCCCCGCACGATCCTGCTCCAGCTGGCGGCCGACCTGCGCGAAGGACGGCTGGACGGCTGGTTCGACGACCCGGCGCAGGCATGACGTCGGCGCCGAACACGGTCCCGCCGGCCACGAGAGGGCCGGTCGAGGCCCTGCGGGCCACGTTCCACGCACCCGTCGCCTCGTTCAGGGACCCGCTGTTCCCCGGGATCACCCGCATCCTGCCGGTACCGCCGCCCTCCACCGTCCGCGGCATGCTCGCCGCCGCCACCGGCGCGCCCGCCGAACGCCTCGCTCTGGGAATGGCCGCGTGGGCGGACGGCCACGGTGTCGACACCGAGACCTACCACCCCATCGCCGCCGACGGCAGCAACCCCGCCGCCGGCGGCCGGGTCCAGGCCGGGAAAGGAGGAACGACCGCCAAGGACCGGCCCTTCCTCGCCGACGTCCACCTGACCCTGTGGATCCCCGAACCGGACGCCACCCGCCTCACCCAGGCGCTACGCCGGCCCCGCCACGGCCTGCGCCTGGGCCGCTCCCAGGACCTCGTCCACCTCACGGGGATCGCGCACGTCCTGCTCGTGCCCGCCGAGCGGGCGGTCGTCGGCCACGCGCTCGCCCCTCTCGACGGGCACGACCTGCCCGCCGCCCACACCCACCGCCTCGCCGACACCGTCTCCACCGACCGACTCACCACCACCTGGTCCGACTACCTGTGGTGCGACGAACCCACCACCACCGCGGCCTCCGTCCGCCACGCCTACCGCGAAGCACCCATCGACCCGGCCCTGCACGAGGACACCCAAGCCGTATGGCTCCTGACCCCCTGACCCCACCACCACGACGACGCGCCCTCACCGACCTGCGCGCCAAGTCCCTGCCCCGCGAGGACCCCGAACGCCTCACCGCCCACCTGCGCACCGTCCACGACACCGTCGCCCAGCTCGAAGCGCGCATCGCCACCGCCGGCATCATCACCACGGAGCCCCTCTTCTGGGCCCAGGTGCGCGCCGCGGCACTCCTGCACGACGCGGGAAAGATCGCCGAGAGCTTCCAACGACAGCTCGAACCCGGCGCCGAACCGTGGGGAGAGCGCCACGAAGTCCTCTCCCTCGCCTACGTCGACCTCCTGGCTCCGGCCGCGGCATGGAGCGCCCAGGAACGGCTGCTGATCGCCACCCTCGTCGCCGCCCACCACCGGCCGCTCCACGCCGCGTCCTCCCTCGGCGGCGGCAAGCCCGCCCTGGCCCGCCTCTACAACACCAGCACCCGCTGGGACCAGGCATTCGGCCGCACACCCGGCCCCGACAGCACGCCACAGGTGCCGCGCGGCCTGCACCAGGAACTCCTCGCCTGGCTGGCCGGGTTCCTCTGGACCGAACCGGTGCCGCCCGTCCCGGGCGACCCTACGGTCGCCGACCGCGCCCGCCTCCTCCTCGACGAAGTCCTCACCGCCTGGAGAGAACCCGCCAAAGCCCACACCGGCCTGATCGCCGTCCTCGCCCAGGGCGCGCTCACCCTCGCCGACCACGCCGGCTCCGCCCACGTGGACCTCCAGACCCACATGCCGTTGCCCCTGGACTACCTCGCCCGCCTGCCGTACACACCGCACCGCCACCAGCGGCAGGCCGCCGACACCAACGGGCACCTGGTCCTCATCGCCCCCACCGGCAGCGGCAAGACCGAAGCCGGACTCGCCTGGGCAGCCCGCCAGCTCGCCACCATGCCCGGGCTGCCCCGCCTCGTGTGGACCCTGCCCTACCGGGCTTCCCTCAACGCCGCCCGCAACCGCTTCGAGCGCACCCTCCAACCAGCCGCCGGCCAACAGCGCCCCGACATCGGACTCCTCCACGGAGCCCTCGCCCGCACCCTCCTCACCGAAGCCCTCGAAGACGACTGCTGCGGCCCCACCAACGCCGACGCCCGCAAGGCCCGCGCCCGCGCAGGCGCCATGCGCCTGTTCACCCAACGCCTACGCGTCGCCACCCCCCACCAACTCCTCGCCGCCGCCATCGCCGGCCCCACCCACTCCTCCGTCCTCCTCGAACAGGCCAACGCCCTCTTCGTCCTCGACGAACTCCACGCCTACGACCCCGAAACCTTCGGCCGCCTCTGCGCAGCCATGCGCCTGTGGGAACAACTCGGCAGCAGCATCGCCGTCCTGTCCGCCACCCTCGCCCCACCCCTGCTCGCCATCGTCGAGGACAGCCTCCACCAGCCAGTCACCTGCCACCGAGCCGCACCCGGCACCGCCCCCGTCCGACACCACCTCGTCATCGACGACCTGCCCCTCACCGACCCCGACAGCCTCGAACACCTCGAAACCTGGCTCAGCGAGGGCTACAGCGTCCTGGTCGTCACCAACACCGTCGCCACCGCCCAGCACCTGTTCACCACGCTCGCCGACCACGCCCGCCACACACGACCCGACGACCCCGATACGGCACTACTGCTCCACTCCCGCTTCAAGAACCAGGACCGCGACACCATCGAGACCCGCCTGCTGGCCCGCCACCCCGAACGCCAGCCCGGCGAAGCGCGTCACCGCGGCGGCCTCGTCGTCTCCACCCAGACAGTCGAAGTGTCCCTGCAACTGGACTTCGACCGCGGCGCGGTCGACAACGCGCCCATCGAGGCCGTCGCCCAGCGCGCCGGACGCGTCAACCGCCGAGGCCTCCACCCCGACGGCGCCGTCGAGTTCCGCGTCCACCGCACCGACAGCCACCGCCCCTACGACCCCGGCGCCGTCGACGCCGCCTGGTCCGCCCTCACTACCCTGGTCGCCGAAGGCGCCACCACCCTCAGCGAACAGGACATCGACCGCCTCCTCGAACTCGCCTACGACACCGACTGGGGCCGTGAATGGGAAACCAGGGCCCGGCAAGCCCGCGACGGCTTCACCACCGAGTTCCTCACCTTCACCGACCCCTTCCACGACCGCACCGAGCACGCCAAGACCCTCGGTGAACGCTTCGACACCGTCGAAGTCCTCCACCGCGACGACGAAGACGAATACCGCCGCCTCGCCGTCGGCAAGAACGCCGACCCCCTCCTCGCCGCCGGCCTGCTCATCCCCCTGCCCTACAGCCAGTTGAAGCAGTACAACGCCACCTTCGACCGCGCCCTTGGTATCCACCTCATCGACGGCCAGTACGACCCCGTCCTCGGCCTTCGCCCACCCACCGAGCCGGAGACCATCCTGTGAAACCCATCCCCACCAACCCGCCCGACGACGACCAGGGCCTCGGCGGCGTCCACATCAAGTACCTCCGCCACTGCCCACGCCAACTCTGGCTCTACACACGCGGCTACCGGCCCGAGGGCCGCAGCGACCTCGTCGCCTTCGGGGAGGTCGTCAGCGAGACAACCTTCACCCGCCGCCGGGACGTCGACCTCGGCGAAGCCCGCATCGACTGGGTCACCGCCGGCGCCGTCGTCCACGAAACCAAGTCCTCCCGCACCCCCTCACCCGCCCACGACGCCCAAGTCCGCCACTACTGCCTGCTCCTCGACCGACGGGGCGTCAACGTCCGCGGCGGCATCGTCCACTACCCCCTCATCCGCCGCACCACCGACATCCCCTGGAACGAGCAGGCACGAGAGGAAGCCGAGACAGCCGAGGACGAAGCCCGCGCCGTCATCGCCGCCGCCACCGCCCCCGACCGCCAGACCCGCGCCGCCTGCCGCGGCTGCTCCTACCTCGACTACTGCTGGGGAACCTGATGCCCGCCGCCGGCCGCACCTACTGGCTCACCGAACCCTGCCGCATCCGCCGCGAAGACAACAGCATCCGCATCGAACGACCCGACGGCAGCCCCGTCCGCATCCCCATCACCGACATCCGCGACCTCGTCACCTTCGACCACGTCGACCTCAACACCTCCGTCCTCTCCCTCCTCAGCCGCCACGGCGTCACCGTCCACGTCCTCGACCACTACGGCAACCACGCCGGACACTTCGCACCCGCCGAAGCCATGGCCTCCGCCACCGTCGTCCGCCGACAAGTCGAGATCACCGGCGACCCCGCACAACGCCTCCCCATCGCCCGCGCACTCCTCCTCGCCACCGCCGAGAACCTGAACTGGGCCCTCGACACCGACCTCCTCGACCCGGCACTCAAAACCCTGCGCACCGCCCTGCCGGACTGCCACGAAACCGACGAACTCATGGGACAAGAAGGCAACTTCCGCCGCACCGCCTGGGCCGCCCTCGACACCCTCCTCCCCGCCTGGCTCCGCCTCAACGGACGCACCCGCCGACCACCCACCAACGCCGGCAACGCCTTCATCAGCTACCTCAACGCCCTCGTCTACGCACGCGTCCTCACCGCCCTGCGCAGCACCCCGCTCCACCCCGCCATCGGCTTCCTGCACAGTGACACCGACCGCCGCCGCAACACCCTCGCCCTCGACCTCGCCGAACCCTTCAAACCCCTGTTCGCCGAACGCCTCCTGCGGCGCGCCGCCAGCCAGAAACACCTCAAACCCAGCGACTTCGAGACCGAGGTCGGCCGCGCCGCCCTCAGCACGGACGGCCGCAAGAAGATCGCCGCCCTCGTCCGCGACGAACTCGCCACGACGGTGTACCACCGCACGCTCAAGCGGCAGGTCAGCTACGAGGAACTCATCCACCTCGAAGCGCTCAAACTCGTCCGGCTCTGCCTGGAGGACACCCCGTACAAGCCCTTCCGGCCCTGGTGGTAACCGCCCATGTTCGTCATCCTGGTCTACGACACCGCCGCCGAACGCAACCCCAAGGTCCTGAAAACCTGCCGCAAGTACCTTCACTGGACCCAGCGCAGCGTCTTCCACGGAGAACTCACCGCAGCCCAGTACCGCGCCCTCACCCACACCCTCAACACCGTCATCGACCCCACCTACGACAGCATCGTCACCTACACCGCCCGCTCCCCGGACATGATCGACACCACCACCCTCGGCGCCACCCCCGGCGGGCCGGGCGACATCCTCTGACCAGTGCCACTGCAGTACTGGCCAGTTGCCGCACCCTCAAGATCCACGATGACGCTCACAGCAAGCGTGACCTGGGACTTTACCCTCGGGGTGTGATCAGCCCTGGAGGGCTTGCATCCGGTCCTGGGCCTGATGAAGTGCGGGAAGATCTGGTGGTGTGATCAGCCCTGGAGGGCTTGCATCGCAGGTCACATCCCCGGCTTCGTCACCGACCACCGCGGTGTGATCAGCCCTGGAGGGCTTGCATCGACAACGGGGCACGATGAACGAGGGTCGGGGTCTGGTCTTGATCAGCCCTGGAGGGTTTACAACTGCAGGTCGATGGTGGCGCCCTGGCCGACCGCTGGCGTCGTGATCAGCCCTGGAGGGTTTACAACAGAATCTGGTAGGTGCGGGCCCACCGGCAGGAGTTGCGGTCGTGTCAGGCAGGGCAACAAGGGCTTCGGTCGTGATCCGCCCTGGAGGGCTTGCAACAAGGTCTCGAAGCGGGCCGACTCGGAGAGCGCGTCGGCCGTGATCAACTCTGGAGGGCTTGCAACTGGTCCTGGCGGCCCGCTTGACGGCCATATGGCGGCGAATTGCCATCAGTCCTGGAGGGATTGCAACTTGTAGGCGTAGGTGTTGCCTTCAATCGCGAGCATGCCGCGATCAGCCCTGGAGGGCTGGCAACGCTATCTGCTCCTCGGTAAGGCCGAGTTCCAGCAGCGGTCGTGATCAGCCTTGGAGGGCTTGCAACCTGCCCCGTGGTCCGGCCAGCGGACGTACGAGTACTGCGGTGATCAGCCCTGGAGGGCTCGCAACACCACCAGAGACAGCTCCTGGAGATCAGGGGTGCTGGCCATGATCAGCCCTGGAGGGCTCGCAACCCGCGCACGCTGCCCCCTGGAACTGTCCTGACTACCGCCGTGATCAGCCCTGGAGGGCTCGCAACACCGACATCCAAGCGAAGAGGGGATTGCTGAGGCAAGCCGTGAGCCGACGGCAGCCAAAGGGAGACTTGGGGGACTTGCTGGGGACCACGCGTCGTTCACCACCGCCTTTGAGGTGCCTTTCGGTGAACGAACAGAGCGGGCTGTCTACGGTCTGACGTGCAGCGATGGCTATCCCCGGGCGACTGGGGGTCAAGGGGTCGCAGGTTCAAATCCTGTCGTCCCGACAGTGATGTCGGAGCCCCGCTGACTGGACGGAAGTCCGGGTCGGCGGGGCTTTTGCCGTTTCCGGTGTGCTGGAGGTCGTGGCGGCGCAGGTGTTCGAAGCCGAGCGTGACCACTGCTTCGTTCCAGTGCGTCGCGTTCGGCAGGGCGGCGGTGGTGATCCGTCCGCCCGCGGTCCGGTGAACGGGCGCGGCATCGGGGTGGGAGTGTGAGGAACCCGGGCGCCATAGACGTTCGCGCGGGAGCCCCCGTCGGGGCTCCCGCGCGGCCTGCCTCGTTGGTCCGGTGGGTCGGAGCCAGCCTCTGTGGGCGGCTTTGATCCCGGCTTCGAAGCGGCTGGCGGCGCCCAGGCGTTCCATGATCGAGGCCATGTGGCGGCCGATGGCGCGTGAGGAGACGCCGAGGCGCTGGCCCGCCGCGTCGTCGGTGATGCCGGAGCTGATCACCGGCAACTGGTGAACCGGGCGGCCGGGGGAGTTAGGCCGGGGTGGGTCAGTGGCAGAGGGCTGTGTCCAGGGCGGTGGACATGTGGTGGGCGGCGTCGTCGGAGGGGACGGTGGTGACGGTGATGTTGGCGGCGCGGCCGTCGTCGGTGACGGCGCCGCGGGAGCGGTAGCCGACGATGGTGCCGCCGTGGCCCCAGGCCAGGCCGCCGCAGGAGAGGGGGCGGCTCTGGAGGCCGAGGCCGTAGCGGACGCCCGGGCCGAGGGGGTCGGCGGGGACGGTGGTGCGCATCTGGGCGAGTTGGGCCGGGGGGAGGAGGCGGCCGGCGAGGAGGGCGGTGAAGAAGGTGTTGAGGTCGGTGTTGGTGGAGACGATCGCTCCGGCCGCCCAGGCCATGGAGGTGTCCATGTCGGTGTAGTCGACCGGGGGCGCGTCCGGCAGGCTGAGGTAGCCGTGGGGGTGGGCCTCGTGGACGGTGGTGTCGCCGGGGGTGGGGAAGTAGGTGTGGCGCAGGCCGATGCGGTCGATGACGCGCTTGGTGATCTCCTCGCCGACGGGTCGTCCGGTGACCTTCTGGACGAGGAGCCCGGCGACCAGGTAGTTGGTGTTGTTGTACTCGAAGCTGGTGCCCGGAGCGAAGTGGGCCTTCTGGGCGAGGGCGCCGTCGAGGAGCTCGCGGGGCTCGAAGTAGCGGAACTGGATGGGGATGAAGTCCGCGAGGGCCGGGGCGGCCATGTACTCGGGCAGGCCGCTGGTGTGCTGGAGCAACTGCCGGACGGTGATGGTGTGTCCGTCGATGCCGTCGCCGCGGAGCAGGCCCGGGAGGTAGGTCTCGACGGGCTCGTCGAGGCCGATCTTCCCCTCGGCGACGAGTTGGAGGACGACGACGGCGGTGAAGGTCTTGGTGTTGCTGCCGGCGCGGATCTGGCCGTCGACGGGGGGCTTGGCGCCGGTGGCGAGGTTGCCGACGCCGGCGGTGTAGGTGCGGGTGCGGCCGTCGCGGCCCTTGACGGAGGCGAGTGCGGCGGGCAGGCCGTCGTCCTTGACCAGGGCGTTGAGGCTCTGCTGGACGGTGTCCGGCTTGCCGCTCGCGAAGGCCGCGCTGGGTGCCAGCGCGCCGGCCGCCAGGGCGCCGGCGGCCACGGCCGTCACGACCGCGATCGTCCGGTGCCGGCCGGGTCGGTGTCGGCCGGGTCGACGGGAAGGTGGGACGTGGCTGTGCTGGATGTGCTCGTTCACTGGGGAACTCCTCTGCCGAAGGGGGGAATTGCCGGGTGTGCGAGGTCAGCGGCAGAGGGCCGCGTCGACCGTGGCCTCGATGTGCTTCCCGGCCTCGTCGCCCGGGATCGCCGTCACCGCGATGTTGAAGGCGCGGCCGTCGTCGGTGACGCCCCCGGAGGTCCGGTAGCCGGGGATGGTGCCGCCGTGGCCCCAGGCGAGGCCGCCGCAGGGGAGCGGCTTGCTCTGGAGGCCCAGGCCGTAGCGGACGCCCGGGCCGAGGAGTTCGGCGGGGACGGTGGTGCGCATCTGGGCGAGCTGGGCCGCGGGCAGGAGGCGGCCGCCGAGGAGTGCGGAGAAGAACGAGTTGAGGTCGGTGTTGGTGGAGACGATCGCCCCGGCCGCCCAACCCCAGGACGGGTCCAGCTCCGTGTAGTCGCGGAGCGAGCCGTCGGCCTCCCGGTTGTAGCCCTGGGGGTGGGCCTCGTGGACGGTGGTGTCGCCGGGGGTGGGGAAGTAGGTGTGGCGCAGGCCGATGCGGTCGATGACGCGCTTGGTGACCTCCTCGCCGAGCGGCCGCCCGGTGACCTTCTGGATGATCAGGCCGGCCAGCAGGTAGTTGGTGTTGCAGTACTCCCAGCTGGAGCCCGGGGCGAAGTGGGCCTTCTGGGCCAGGGCCGCGTCGAGGAGCTCGCGCGGTTCGTAGTACCGCTTCGGGCTGGTGAGGATGGCGCCCTTGTCCACGTACTCGGGCAGGCCGCTGGTGTGCTGGAGCAGCTGGCGGACGGTGATGGTGTGTCCGTCGATGCCGTCGCCGCGCACCAGGCCCGGGAGGTAGGTCTCGACGGGCTCGTCGAGGCCGACCTTGCCCTCGGCGACGAGTTGGAGGACGACGACGGCGGTGAAGGTCTTGGTGTTGCTGGCGGCGCGCACCTGGCCGTCGACGGGGGGCTTGGCGCCGGTGGCGAGGTTGCCGACGCCGGCGGTGTAGGTGCGGGTGCGGCCGTCGCGGCCCTTGACGGAGGCGAGTGCGGCGGGCAGGCCGTCGTCCTTGACCAGCGAGTTCAGGCTCTGCTGGACGGTGTCCGGCCTGCCGCCCGCGAAGGCCGCGTTCGGTGCCAGTGCGCCGGCCGCCAGGACACCGGCGGCCACGGCGGTCACGACCGCCGCCGCCCGGTGCCGGCCGGGTCGGCGGGAGCGCTGGACGCGGCTGTGCGGTGTGTTCTCGTACACGGAGGAACCCCTCTGAACGGACCGTGCCGGTGATTTCCGGCCTGGGTCAAGAGGACCATTCAGAGGTGGGGGAGTTCGTCCGCGCCCAGGACGAGACCGAACCCGGGAGTCGGCTCCGGGAGGCGCCCCCGGGCAGGACCGTGCTCCTGGCCCGGGGCGGGGACCGGACCACCCGCCGCGATCGGCGGGGGTGGGCCGGCGGCGGTGGATCAGCGGGGGCGGATCAGCCGGGACGGATCAGTGGGCGTCGGTGAGGATGCTGGGGAGGACCGTGTCCAGGACGCGCTGGAGTTCGAGCCTCAGGTCCGTACCCTTGAGGTCGTCGCGGCGCAGTCGGAACAGGGCGCCGAGGTAGGCGTCGCGCAGGAGGTGGCCGACCTGGAGGGGGTCGGTGCCGGGGCGGATCCGGCCCTTGGCGAGGCCGGCCCGGATCACGTCCGCGAACACCTCGGCGGTGTAGGGGTGTTCGGTGATCGGCAGGCCTGCCCGGACCCAGCACATCAGCATGACCTGGTTGAGTTCGGCCGGCTCCTCGTCGTTGATGTCGACGAGGGCCGTCATGCACCGTGCGAGGGCTCTACTGACGTCCACTTCCGCGAGCGCCTCCTGCTGGAGCTTGTCCTCCAGCCGCTCTCTGCGGCGGTTGCTCCAGGTGGTGATGAGCTCTTCCTTGTGCTGGAAGTGGTTGAAGAAGGTGCCCCGGGCGACGTCGGCGCGTTCGGTGATGTCGTCGATCGTGGTCTGCTCGAACCCCTTCTCGGCGAAGAGGCTCAGGGCGGCCGAGAAGATACGTTCCCTCATCCGCTGCTTGTTGCGCTCCCGGCGGCCCGTCGGGACAAGTGCGACGGAGGCTTCGTCGGCCATGCGTTCTCCTGTGGGGTGAGGGTGTCAGTTCCTGAGGTCCTGCTCCACGGGTGGGGAGCTCCTCGGTCACCGGTACGGCATCCGAACGAGCCCGCGGAGGGCTGGGTCGGCCCTTGCATAACTTATACTAGGATTTAAGTTTAGAGTCACATGCCAGGTTCATGTCGGTCGGGGCCGCGGCGCCGCACACTTTCTGACGGCGAGACGTCAATCACAGTGCAGCGATGGACAGATGGGGCAAACTACAGTCCTACGAGCGACCCTTTCCCGACCCCATCGCCGATCGGAGCCGCACCCATGGGTGAGCAGACCCAGACGCAGACCATGCCGCGCACGGCGGCGATCCCGCCTGAGGTCCTCAGCCGTTTCGCCGACGGCGGCGTGGACCTGGAGGCGATGTTCGCCTCCGGGCACCTCGGCAACCGCATGGGCATCGTGCTGGTCGAGGCCACCGCCGACCGGGTGGTGGCCACCATGCCGGTCGAGGGCAACACCCAGCCCTACGGCCTGCTGCACGGCGGCGCCTCGGCCGTCCTGGCGGAACACGTGGGCTCGATCGGTGCGACCCTCCACGCCGGCCCCGAGCGGGTGGCGGTCGGGGTGGAGCTGAGCTGCACCCACCACCGGGGGATGCGCGAGGGGGTGGTCACCGGCACGGCGACTCCCGTCCACCGCGGCCGCAGCACGGCGACCTACGAGGTCGTCATCACCGACGACCAGGGCCGCCGGGTCTGCACCTCGCGGCTGACCTGTCTGATCCGGGACGTGGCCCCGCGCGGGACGGGCGCGTCGGACTGACGGTCCGTCACCTCGGATCCACCGACTTCGAAGGCGCCGCCCGGCGATCGGGCGGCGCCTTCGGCGTCGTGGGTGGGCCCATCGGTGAGTCGTGCGCAGACGGCTACCTCGCGCGGCCGGCGACGGGGCTGTCGTGGACGATGCTGGGCAGCAGGAAGTCCACGATGCGCTGCAGCTCCGCGGCCAGGCCGTCGTCCTTCAGGTCGCCGCGGCACCACCGGAACAGCGCGCCCAGGTAGGCGTCCCGCAGGAGGTACCCCACCTGCATCGGGTCCACGCCGGACCTGATCCTGCCCTCCGCCAGTCCGGCCCGGATCACGTCGGCGAACACCTCGGCCGTGCGCGGCGGTTCGGTGATCGGCAGGCCCGCCCGCACCCACGAGGTGAGCATGACCCGGTTGAACTCCGGCTCCTCCTCCTCGTTGATCTCGACGAGTGCCGTCATGCAGCGCCCGAGGGCGACGCACAGCTCGTCGTTCGAGGGCGTCCTCTGGCGCATCTTCTCCTCGAATCGCGATTGGCGCTGGCTGCTCCAGGTGGTGACGAGCTCTTCCTTGTGCTGGAAGTGGTTGAAGAACGTGCCGCGCGCGACGTCGGCGCGCTCCGTGATGTCGTCGACCTTCGTCTGCTCGAAGCCCTTCTCGGCGAAGAGGCTCAGGGCGGCGGAGAAGATTCGTTCCCTCATCCGCTGCTTGTTGCGTTCGCGGCGGCCCGTGGCAACGGGCGCAAGAGGGGGTTCAGCAGCATACATACGTTCTCCAGCGACAAGGGAGTGGACCTTGTAACCATCTGTAGCGCGGCCCGTACGGCCGGGCCCGGTCCTCCTCTGCGGAGTTATACCAGAAGTTAACTTTGATGCGTAGTATTCGTTTAAACCTCAGTCGATTCCAGTAGCCGACCGATGGTCTCCTGACCGAGCAGGCGCCCCACGGGCAGGTCGATGCCCATGGCGGTCCGGATGCGCTGCCGCAGCCGGACGGCGGTGATGGAGTCGAGGCCCAGCTCGCGCAACGGCCGTCGGCGGTCGATGCGTTCGGGGGTGGTGCCGAGCAGCGCCGCGGCGTGCGTCAGCACGGCCGCCTCGCGGTCGGCGGCCGGCGCGGGGGCAGGAACGGTGGCGGGGACGGAGGCGGCCTCAGCTGCCGATGCGGTCGCGGTCGCGGGCGCATGCCCGGGCCCGGCCTCCGGTGCCACCGTGCCGGTCAGCCGCAGGAGTTGGACCCCGTGCAGCTCCGCCAGCACGTGGTCCCCGTCGTCCGTGTGCAGCACGACGTCCGCGCGGACGACGGAGTCGCCGGACGCCGTGCCCTCCGCCACCGGCCGGAGCGCGGCCGAGCTCCACACCGGCTTCGCCAGGGCGGTCGCGTCACCGTGCACCGTCACGGCGTCGATGCCGACGGCCAGGTAGCTGTGGCTCGTGCCGTCCGGACCGCCGCGGGGCAGCACGGCGAGCAGCGGCTGCAGCGGCACCTCCCAGGCCGCGGGGTGCCCGGGGGCCGGCAGGTGCATCCGGGCCACCGCGAGGCCCGGGCGCCGCCAGAGCCGGCGGACGCCCGCGAGTTCGTCGGGGACGTCGTAGCCGTACCCCCGGACCTCGTCGTAGAAGTCCGGCCCGGGCAGGTACTCGCCGCACTGCGCCAGCAGCGCGTCCAGGCTCCGGGGCGAGGCGCCGCCCCCGGGCGGGGAGGAGGTGACGCGGGCCGTCAGGCAGGTCAGGGCCGGTTCGCCGGCCGATCCCGGGCCGACGACCTGGACGGTCGCGAGGTGGTCGGCGCCCTCGGGCCGCAGCCGGACCCGCAGGGTGGCGCCGAGTGCCTGTCTGCGGTCGACCAGCTCCCCGGTCAGGGTGACGTCCACCAGGCGGTGCTGCCCGCCGAGTTCGGAGCGCGCCGCGCTCAGCACGGCGTCGACGTACAGCATCGGCGGGACGACGGCCGTGCCGCGGAACGACACCCCCAACGCCTCGATGTCCAGCGGCCGTTCGTAGGTGAAGCCGGTGGCCGCCGGGAGGGCGGCCGGGTCCCGCAGGTGCTCGTCGTCCCAGGGGTAGCGGGGCAGCGGCACGGGGCGGACCGCGCCCCGGAACCACCGGGTGAAGTCGAGGCCGGCGCCGGCGGCGTGCAGGCGGCCGGCCGCGCGGGCGAGTTCGGCGCCCTCGTGCTCCCTGCGGCGCAGCGAGGCGACGGTGAAGGCCGGGGCGCCGAGCGCCTCCAGGGTCTCCTCCACGGCCGAGGTCAGCAGCGGGTGCGGGCTGATCTCCAGGAAGACGCTCTCGTCCTGCTTCGCCAGCCGCGCCACGGCACCGGCGAACCGCACCGGGCGGCGCAGGTTGTCCATCCAGTACCCGGCGTCGAGGGCCGTCCCGGGGACGGGCTCGGCGCGCACGGTGGAGTGCAGCGGCAGCGAGGTGCCGCGCGGGGCGAGGTCGGCGAGGGCGTCGAGCAGTTCGGACCGCAGCGGGTCCATGTCGGGGGAGTGGGAGGCCACGCTGACGTTGACGAACCGGGCCAGTCGGCCGCGCTCCGTCAGGCCCTCGGCGAGCCTGGTGAGGTGCTGCGGATCCCCGGCGAGGACGGTGGAGTGCGGCGAGTTCTCCACCGCGACGCACAGCGCGTCGGGGTAGCGGGCGGCGATCCGCTCGGCCTCGTCCGGGGACAGGTCGGTGGCCAGCATCCGCCCCCGGCCGCCGAGTCGGGCCATCAGCCGGCTGCGGCGGCAGATGACGGCGGCGGCGTCGCGCACCGACAGGGCGCCGGTGATCACGGCTGCGGCCGCCTCGCCCATGCTGTGCCCGACGCATGCGGAGGGGCTGACGCCGAGGTCCTGCCAGAGGGCGGCCAGCGACACCTCCATCGCCCACAGGGCCGGCTGGACGACGTCGATGTAGGTGGGGAACTCCTCCTGCTCGCGGTTCAGCAGCTCGACGACGGACCAGCCCAGTTCGGCCCGGACCGCCGCGTCGCACTCGGCCATGCGCTCGCGGAAGGCGGGGAAGTCCGCCAGCAGCCGGCGCCCCATGCCCGGCCACTGCGCGCCCTGCCCGGGCAGGACGAACACCGTCCGCCGCTGCGGGCCGAAGCCGGCCTCGCCGCGTCCGCCGTCGGCGATCTCCTCGCCGGCCGCCAGTGCCTCCAGCCGGTCGGCGAGCTGCTCGTGGCTGTCGCCGATCGCCCACATCCGGTACGGGTGGTGGTCGCGGCGCAGCGCGGCCGCGGCGCAGACGTCGCGCAGGGGCTCCCGGTGGCCCGCGCCGCCGGGCCGCAGGTGGCGGGCGTAGGCGGTCGCGAGCCGTTCCAGGGACCGCTGGGAGCGGGCGCTGAACACCAGCAGTTCGGGGCGCCCGTCCGTCGCGGCGTCCGCACCGGAGGCCGAGGCGACCGAGGCGGCCGAAGCGACCGAGGCGTCCGCCGCGGCGGCCTCGGCGGGGTAAGGGCTCAGGACGACATGGGCGTTGGTCCCCGACAGGCCGAAGGAGCTGACCCCGAGGTAGGTGTCGTCGCCGTCCCCGAGGGGTTCGTTCTCGGTGACCACGCGGACCGGGGAGTCCGGGGCGGCGATCAGCGGGTGCGGACTGTTCAGATGGAGCGAGGCCGGGATGACGCCGTGGCGGGCGATCAGGACGGTCTTGATCAGCCCCGCCATGCCGGCGGCCGCCTCGGCGTGGCCGATGTTGCTCTTCACCGAGCCGGTCCGCAGCGGCCGCCCCGGGGCGCGGGCCGGGCCGGCCGCCGCGGCCAGCGCGGACAGTTCCACCGTGTCGCCGACGGCGGTGCCGGTGCCGTGCGCCTCCACGTAGCCGAGGCGGGCCGGGGATATCCCGGCGCTGCGGCAGGCCTCGCGGACCATCTCGACCTGGCCCGGGACGGAGGGCTTGACCAGCAGTCCGCTGCTGCGCCCGTCGTTGTTCACCGCGCTGCCGGCCAGCACCGCCAGGACCGGGTCGCCGTCGCGCCGGGCGTCCGCGAGGCGCTTGAGCAGCACCACGCCGACGCCGTCGCTGCGCACGAAGCCGTCGGCGTCGGCGTCGCCGAAGGCGCAGTGCCCCTCCGGCGAGAGCATGCCCGCCTGCGAGTAGGCGACGGCGTCCCGGGGGGAGAGGACGATGTTGGCGCCGCCGACGACGGCGAGATCGCTCTCCCCGGTGAGCAGGCTCTGCCGGGCCATGTGCACCGCGACCAGGGAGGAGGAGCAGGCGGTGTCCAGCACGATGCTGGGGCCGCGCAGGTCCAGCGCGTAGGAGATGCGCCCGGAGGCCATCGAGCGCAGCTGGCTGCCGACGGTGCGCCAGATGTCCTGGTCGGTCAGCGGCCGGTGCTCGTCGCCGTACTCGGCGGTGGCCTGGCCGACGAAGACGCCGGTCCGGCTGCCGGCCAGGGCGGAGGGGCGGATGCCGGCGTCCTCCAGCGCCTCCCAGACGACCTGGAGCAGGACGCGGTGCTGGGGGTCGATGGCGCGGGCCTCGGCGGGCGAGATGCCGAAGAAGCCGGGGTCGAAGGCGAAGGGGTCGTCGATGAACCCGCCCTTCGCGGAGATGGACTTGCCCGGGGTGGCCGGGTCGGGGGAGTGGTGGGCGGCCGCGTCGTACCTGTCGCCGGGAATCGCCGTGACGCTGTCGGCATTGCCGATCAGGTGCTCCCAGAACTCGTCGGCGTTCGAGGCGCCGGGGAACCTGCATCCCAGGCCGATGACGGCGATCGAGCGGTCGGACGCTACTTCGGGCTGATCCATGGGGCGTACCTGCCTTCATGTACGAGCGAAGCATCGGTGCTACAGAAGTGATAGTCGTTCAATCATTGATGCAAGGTCAAGATTGAACCCGCGCCGCCTAGTTGCATCGCTGGCCACCGAATGGGCCCCTCACCTGCGCCGCTCCGCCGTCGGGCGGTCGCGCGGCGCCTCCGGGTGTGGTCCAGATCGCTCGCTTACTTGGCTTTCAGTAAAAAGTGATACTTGCATCCAACCTCGACTCATGGTCCCATCTTGTCCGGTAGTCGACCAATCCTGAGGAGGCACCTGACATGCCGAGCACGGGGATACGGATCAGCGGCGGCGACGCCGAGGTGGCGTACAGCATCGAAGGCAGCGGGCCGGCCCTGGTCCTGGTGCACGGCACCGGAACCCGCGGAGCCGCCTGGGCCCAGCAGGTCGAGGAGCTGAGGGGGAAGTTCACCGTCGTCACCCCGGACCTGTCCGGCTCCGGTGACACGGTCGACCACGGCGGGCCGCTGACCCTGGGCGACCTGGTCGCGGAGGTGCTGGCGGTGGCCGACCACGCCGGCCTGGACACCTTCCACCTCGCCGGCCACTCCCTCGGCGCCGTGGTGGCGCTGCGCCTCGCGGCCGAGCACCCCGAGCGGGTGCGCTCGGTCGTCTCGCACGCCGGCTGGGCGTACACCGACGAGCGGATGACGGCCGACTTCCGCTACTCGCTCGACCTGCTGCGCACCGACGCGGAGTTGGGCACCGCGCTGGTCCCGCAGATGTTCCCGCTGGCCACCCTCGGCCCCTGCTACTGGGAGGCGACGAACGAGGCGGAGCACGGGAAGCTCGTCCGGCAGATCGCCGACAACTTCCAGCCCGGCACCGCGCGGCAGTTCGAGGTCGGCCTCACCGTCGACCTGCGTCCGCTGCTCGGCGCCGTCGTCGCGCCGGCGCTGGTGTTCGCCAGCGTGCACGACCGCGTCTGCGGAGCCAACCAGCAGCTGCTGCTGCGCGAGGGCATACCCGGTGCCGTCTACGCGGAGATCGAGACCGGCCACAACGCGCTGGCGGAGGACCCCGAGGGGTTCGCCGCGGTGCTCGGCCCGTTCCTCGCGCAGCACACCGGCACCTGAGAACCACACCCGCTGGTCCCGGCCCGTCGGGCCGCCGCAACACACCGATAGTTGGAGGAAGTTCATGTCCGTTTGGCTGATCACCGGCAGCTCCCGTGGCCTCGGCCTGCACATCGCCCGGGAGGCGCTGGCCAGCGGTCACCAGGTCGTCGCGACGGCGCGTGACACGGAGGTCGTGCGTGCGGCGCTCGGCGACGCCGGCGGCGAGGTGCTGTACCTGCCGCTCGACGTGACCGACGAGCAGCAGGCGCAGGAGGTCGCGCGGGCCGCGTACGAGCGCTTCGGCCGGATCGACGTCCTGGTGAACAACGCCGGCCGGGGGCTGCTCGGCGCCGTCGAGGAGGCCTCGGACGCCGAGGCGCGCGCGGTCTACGACATCAACGTCTTCGGCCTGCTCGCCGTCACCCGGGCGGTGCTGCCGTACATGCGCCGGGAGCGGTCCGGCCGGATCCTCAACATCAGCTCCGTCGGCGGGTTCACGGCCGGCTCGGGCTGGGGCATCTACAACAGCACCAAGTTCGCCGTCGAGGGCCTCAGCGAGGCCCTGCGGGCCGACCTCGCCCCGCTCGGCATCCACGTCACGATCATCGAGCCCGGGGTCTTCCGCACCGACTTCCTGGACGCCTCCTCGCTGCACAGCACCACCCCGATCGACGACTACGCGCAGACCGTCGGCAAGACCCGCGACTGGGCGGTGGACAACAACCACCAGCAGCCCGGTGACCCGGTCAAGGCCGCCCGCGCGATCGTCACCGTGGCCGCGTCGGACGCGCCCCCGGTGCGCCTGCCGCTCGGCGCGGACTGCGTCGCCCGGGTCGAGAGCAAGCTCGAGACCGTCGCCAAGGAGCTCGACACCTGGCGGGAGCTCGCGCTGGACACCGCCATCTGATCAACCGTCTCCGGAGAAGGAGGACCCCGATGAGCTCGGCGAGTTCGGCGGGGCGGGTGGACCCTCGGGTCTGGCTGCTCGCGCTGGGAACGTTCGCAACCGGTACCGACCTGTTCATCGTCGCCGGCCTGCTGCCGGCGGTGGGGCGGGACCTGCACCTCTCGACGGCACTCGCGGGCCAGACGTCCACCGCGTTCGCCGCCACCTACGCGGTGGGAGCGCCGATCCTGGCCGGGCTCACCGCCAAGTTCCGGCGCAAGCCGCTGCTCATCGGGGTCATGCTCGTCTTCGGACTCGGCAACCTCCTGTCG
The DNA here is from genome assembly GCF_042896295.1 of Kitasatospora sp. NPDC001309. Lineage (NCBI taxonomy): Bacteria > Bacillati > Actinomycetota > Actinomycetes > Kitasatosporales > Streptomycetaceae > Kitasatospora > Kitasatospora sp. NPDC001309. Next base: position 43,939 of record NZ_JBIAXC010000003.1, read on the forward strand.
GCCGTCTCGGCCAACTTCACCGTGCTGCTGATCAGCCGGGTGATCACCGGCGCGGGCGCCGCCCTGTACTCGGCCAACGCCTCCGCGGTGGCCGCCCGGATCAGCCCGCCCGAGGTGCGCGGCCGGGCGCTGGCCATCGTCTACGCGGGCATGACCAGCGCCATCGCCTTCGGGGTGCCGATCGGCAACTGGATCGGCGAACTCTCTTCCTGGCGCTGGGCGTTCGGCCTGGTCGCGGTGCTCGCGGCCGTGACCGTGGCCGGCATCCAGTTCTTCCTGCCGGACGTGCCCACCGGCCCCGGCGCCACCGTCCGGGAGCGGATGGCCGCGATCCGGATCCCGCAGGCCCCCACGCACCTGCTGGTGACGGCGCTGTGGACGGCGGGCACGTTCACCGTCTACACCTACCTCGGCTCCATCCTGGAGCAGGTCACCGGGCTGTCGGCCGGCCAGCAGTCCTGGGTCCTGCTGCTCTTCGGCGTCGGCAGCTTCGGCGGGGTCTTCGTCGGGGGCCGGCTGGCCGACCGCTTCGGCTCGGTCGTCGGCCTCTCGATCACCATCACCGCGCTGGGCCTCTGGCTCGTGGTGCTCACCCCGACCCTCCAGTGGCCGCTGGTCGCGGCGCTCGCCGTCGGCGTGTGGGGCCTGGTGCACTGGCCCAGCTTCCCGCTGCTGCTGCACCGGGCCCTGGGCATCGGCGGGGACCGCGGCGACATGCTCCTGGCGCTGAACAACAGCGCCGTCTACGTGGGCCAGATGACCGCCGCCGCGGTCGGCGGACTGCTCGCCGACGCGGACATGCTCCGCTGGAACCCCCTGGCCGGCGCCGGCTTCGAGCTGCTGGCCGGCCTCGCCCTCGTCGTCAGCGTGGGAGCGCTGCGCCGCAACCGCAAGCGCCCGCAGCCGGTGGCCGCGCCCACGGACGCGGAGGAGTCCAGCCCCGCGCTGCGGGGCTGAACCGCGCCGCGCGGCATCGTCCACGGCCGTACCGCCGTCCACCGCCGTCCATCACCTCCAGTACCTCCAGCACCGTCCACCGCCGTACCACCGGCGGCCGGGCGCCGACGAAGGAAGCGCGTCCCGAACGAAGGAACCCCATCCCGCAGGAAGGACACAGCATGTCTTCTCACCAGGAGATGGAAGTCGAGACGGGTCACCGCCTCGCCCCGGAGGTCCGCGCCCTCGCGGACGGACCCAACTTCGCCGCCCTGACCACCCTGATGCGCGACGGAACCCCGCAGACCCAGGTCGTCTGGGTCTCCACCCGGGGTGAGTACCTCGCCCTCAACAGCGAGGTGGGGCGGCAGAAGGTGCGCAACCTGCGCCGCGACCCGCGGGCCACCGTCACCATCTGGCAGCAGGACGACCCGCTGAACTTCGCCGAGATCCGCGGCCGGGTGGTCGAGGAGGTCCTCGGCACCGAGGCCCGCGAGCACATCGACGAGCTGTCCCGCAAGTACCTGGGCGGCCCCTTCGCCGAGGAGTTCATCGCCTCGGACCGCGTGCTGCTGCTCGTCGCCCCCGACCGGCAGCTCGTCCGCGACCACGCGCGCTGGGTGGCGGGCCTGCCCCAGCCCCAGCAACAGCAACAGCACCAGTGACCGCTAACCGTCCACCCATGCGTGAGGAGTCACAGTGAAGCGCCGCATCCTGATCATCGGAGGGGGCATCGGCGGTCTCGCCGCCGGAGCCGCACTCGGACAGCAGGGCATCGACACCACCGTCGTCGAGATCCAGTCGGAGAACCTCGTCGCCGGCGTCGGCATCAACATCCCGGGCAACGCGCTGCGGGCCCTGAGGCAGCTCGGCCTGCTCGACGAGGTCCTCGGCCACGGCTTCACCTTCGACCGCGTCGACTTCCACGACTCCGCCTCCCGGCTGCTGCTCGCGCTGCGGTCGAAGCTCGGGGTCGACGGCGTGCCCGCCAACTGCGCCATCCAGCGCAAGGACCTGGCCCGGATCCTGGAGAAGGCCTGCGTCGACGTGGGCACGGTGATCCGCTACGGCACCTCGGTGGAGAAGATGAGCACCACCGCCGACGGCGGGGTCGAGACCGTCCTCACCGACGGCAGCACCGAGCACTACGACCTGGTGGTCGCGTTCGACGGGATCCGCTCCTCCTTCCGCAAGGCGGCCCTCGGCATCGAGCCCCGGTTCACCGGCTACTCGGTGTGGCGGGTGGCCCTCGAACGGCACCCCGAGGTCACCCGGAACATGTACTTCCAGGGCATGGGCACCAAGGCAGGGCTCTTCCCGCTCAATACGGATGTCATGTACCTGTTGCACGTGACGCCCGAGCCGGGCAACCCGCGCCACGCGCGGGAGGACTTCCACGGCCACCTCACCCAGCGGCTGGCCGGCTACACCGGCCTGATCGGCGAACTGCGCGACCGCATCAAGCCGGACGACGACATCGTGTACGCGCCGATCGAGGAGGTGCTCCTCCCGCTGCCCTGGTACCAGGACGGGCTGCTGCTGCTCGGCGACGCCGCCCACGCGATGGCGCCGCACCGCACCCAGGGCGCGGCCATGGCCATCGAGGACGCCGCCGTGCTCGGCGAGACGCTCGGCCGGGACGGCGACCTGCGCGAGCTGCTGGCCGAGTTCCAGGACCGCCGCTTCGTCCGCGCCAAGATCGCCCAGGACGCCTCCCGCAACATCCTCCTGTCCGAGATGAACACCACCGACCAGGCGTCCCTGGACCGGCAGCTCGACTTCATCCGGAACGGCCTGGAAGCCGTCGCCCACCAGGTGGACGACGCGCTCAACCAGCCGATCTGACGCCGCACCGCTCCGAAGGGACGAACGCGTGACCAGCACCCCCGCCCCCCTGCCCGACCCGCACCGCCCACCCCTCGGGGCGGCCGACTTCGACGCCCACGTCCGCGCCCTGATGGCCTGGCACTTCGACGACCGCACCGGCTCGCCGTTCTGGCTCGCCCGCCGCGCGGACCTGGGCTTCGACCCGCGCACCGATGTCGCCGGCGCGGCCGACCTGCTCCGCTTCCCCGACGTCAGCCGCGAACTGCGCACCGTCCCGGCGGCCGACCTGATACCCCGGGGCGCCGCACCGGGCCAGGTCTTCCGGGTCTACGAGTCCGGCGGCACCACCGGCGCCCCCAAGCGGATCGTCGACGGCAACTACCGCTCCCGGATGGGCGCCTGGACCAGGCGGCTGCTGACCGAGCACGGCGTGCCCGCGACCGGCGACTGGCTGCACCTGGGCCCCACCGGCCCGCACGTGGTGGCCTTCGACACCTCCCGCTACGCCGAGCCCGCCGGCGGCCTGTGCTACACCGTCGACCTCGACCCGCGCTGGGTCAAGCGCCTGCTCGGCTCCGGCCGGCAGCAGGAGGCCGACGACTACATCGACCACCTCCTCGACCAGGCCCGCGAGGTCCTGCTGAGCCAGCCGGTGCGGGTGCTGAGCACCACGCCCCCGCTGATCGAGGCCATCTGCGCCCGGCCGGAGCTGCACGAACTGGTGGCCTCCCGGGTCGGGGCGATCATCTGGGCCGGCACCTCGTTCAGCCCGGAGAGCCTGCGCGTGGTGCGGGAGGACTTCTTCCCCGACGCCCGCCTGGTGGGGATCTACGGGAACAGCCTGATGGGCGTGGCCCCGCAGCGGGTCCGGACGCCCGAGGACGTCCACGCCTGCGTCTTCGAGCCCTTCGCCGAGACCACCCGCCTGGACCTGGTGGACGAGGACGGCGAGCCGGTCGGCTACGGCGAGCGCGGCCGGGTCAGACTGCACCTGGTCAGCGAGGAGATGTTCCTGCCCAACGTGCTGGAGCGGGACACCGCCGTGCGGGTCCGGCCGACCTCGGACGGCGGCGTCGACGGCCTCGCGGAGGTGACCAGCGTGGCGACCTTCGAGGACGCCGACGTCGTCGAGGGGGTGTACTGAGTGCTCGTCATCGACCCGCTGGTCGCCGGTGAGCACCGGCCGAGCGCCGACCGCACCGTCCTGACCGACGTGCACGGCGAACCGCTCGCGGACGTCGGCCTCGCCCCCCGGCTCGCCGCCCAGGCCGCCGTCAACCGGCTGCGCCGCGACGCCGACGGCCTGCCCCCCGAGCCGGAGGTGTTCCGTACGGCCGCGCGGCTGTTCGCCACCGCCGAACTGGACGGCGAGAGCGCCGACGCGTACGTGCGCCACACCGTGCGCGGCACCGGCCTGGCCTCCACCACCGTCCGGCGCGGCCTGGCGGACATGGCCGCCGAGATCGAGGAACTGCCCGCCACCACCGCGGCGGAGCTGCCCGCCGCCCGGCTGACGCCGACCCACCGCGTCCACCGGGCGCCGGCGGGCCGGCTCTTCACCGCCGTGATGGCCAGCAACCACCCGCTGCCGCACGCCACTTGGGTGCAGCCGCTGCACCACGGCTACAGCGTCGTCGTGCGGCCCGGCAGCCGCGACCCGTTCACCCCGCGCCGGCTGGCGGCCGCCCTGCTGGCGGCCGGGCTGGCGCCGGAGAAGCTGGCCCTGCTGCCCAGCCCGCACGCCGTCGGCTCGTTCCTGCTGAACGCCGCCGACCGCGGCATCATCTACGGCAACGAGCAGGCGGTGAGCGACTGGAGCGACCGCGCCCGGGTCGCCACCCGCGGCCCGGGGCGCTCCCGGGCCCTGCTGGACCTGCCGCTGACCGACGCCCTGCTGGACCACCTGGCCACCAGTGCGGCCTTCGACGGCGGGACCCGCTGCACCAACCTCTCGGCCGTCCTGACCAGCAACGACGTCCACGACACCGCGGCCGCCCTGGCCGGACGGCTGGCGCACCTGCCGGTGCTGCCCGCCGCCGACCCGGAGAGCGTGCTGCTCGTCGTCGGGCGCGAGCGCGCCGACGGGCTGCGCCGGCAGATGGCCAAGCTGGCCACCGAACTCACCGACCACAGCACGCCGTTGTACGGTGAGGACTTCCTGGTCGACCTCGGCGACGGCTCCTTCCTGCCGCGCCCCGTGGTCCTCGCCGCCGACCGCGCGGACCACCCGGCCGTCGGCACCGAGCTGGCCTTCCCGTTCGTCGTGGTCGCCCCCTGGAGCCCGGCCGACGGCATCGCCCCGCTGCGGCCCTCGCTGGTGCTCAACCTGCTGACCGAGAACGCCGCGATCACCGGACAGGCGCTGCTCGACCCGGCCGTCCGGAAGATCACCGACGGCGCCGTCCTCCCCTGGGAGCTGGTGCCGGGCATGCCGCACGACGGCAACTACACCGAGTTCCTGCTGGACGCCAAGGGCGTAGTCACACCGGCCGGGTGACCCGGTCGCCGTCCCCCACCCCACCGTCGGGAGTCTTCACCATGTCCAGTCCGACCGGGACACCCGTGCCCGCGTCCGCGCGCTTCGCACGGCTGCCCTCCCTGACCGGCATGCGGTTCTTCGCCGCGTTCATGGTCTTCCTCTTCCACTCGACCCTGCCGCCGTACACGCCGTTCACGGGCGGCACCGCCGTATCCGTCACGCACGCCGTCAGCAAGGCGGGCTGGCTGGGCGTCGGGTTCTTCTTCGTCCTCAGCGGCTTCGTGCTGACCTGGTCGGCCCGCCCGGGGGACAGGCCCCGGCAGTTCTGGCGGCGCCGGTTCATGAAGATCTACCCGAACCACGTGGTGACCTTCTTCATCGCGCTGGCGCTGTTCGCCTACATGAAGGCCACCTGGACGGCGGGGATCTCCAACCTCTTCCTGCTGCACACCTGGATCCCGGACGCCAAGGTCTTCCAGAGCATCAACCCGCCCGCCTGGTCGCTCTCCGTCGAGGCCGTCTTCTACCTGTGCTTCCCGCTGCTGCACCGGGCGATCCAGCGGATCCGGCCGGAGCGGCTGTGGCTGTGGGTGGGCATCCTGGCCGCCGCCGTGGTCGCCGTCCCCGCCGTCGCGTACGCGGTCCTGCCGGACTCCCCGGCCATGCCGCTGAAGTTCGAGGCCTCGGTGTGGCAGTACTGGTTCGTGTGGCAGCTGCCGCCGTTCCGGATCCTGGAGTTCGCGGTGGGCATCCTGATGGCCCGGATCGTCATGACCGGCCGCTGGATCAAGTTCCCGGTCCTGCCGGCGCTGGCGCTGGTCGCCGTCGCCTACGTGGTCGAGCTGAAGTGGGTGCCGTGGCTGTACGCGATGAGCGCGGTGACGCTGATCCCGGTCGCCCTGCTGATCGCCGCGATGGCCAGCACCGACATCGCGGGCCGGCCCTCGTTCCTGCGCAAGCGGGTCTTCGTCTGGCTCGGTGAGGTCTCGTTCGCCTTCTACCTGGTCCACGACATCACCGTGCACGTCTTCGTCGACCGCTTCGGCCTCAGCGCGTCGCACAGCGCCCCGGTCGCGGCCGGGATCCTCGCCAGTGAAGTGCTGATCAGCGTCTTCTTCTCCTGGCTGCTGTTCATCGGCGTCGAGCAGCCGCTGATGAAGCGCTTCGCGCGCGGCCGTCCGGCGCAGCCGAGCGGCGCCGCAGGCGGTGCCGGCAGCGCCGAGCCCGACGGCCGGCCGGCCGAAGCGGTGCGGACGCACTGACGCCCGCGCCACCCCCCTGAACCGGGGTGGTCGCGCCACGCCCCCCGGCGCGGCCACCCCCTCCCTTCCCCGCCCTTCCCTTCCCCTCGCCCCGGCGCGACCGCAGGACGCTCCCCCCTCCGGCAGACCGACAACAGCCCAGGAGACCGATGATGAGCCCCCTCCAGCCGACCGCCGAACTGAGCGCCAGCACCCGGATGCTGCTGGCCTGCGACGGTTCCACCACCCTGCTCCTGCAAGCCCTCACCGGCCACGACCTGTCGATCCGGGTCGACGCCCAGGGCGACACCCCGGCCGGCCGCCTCCCGGACGGCATCCGCTCCGCGCTCGGACTCGCGGACTCCGCCGTCGTCCTGGAGCGCCGCTCCTGCCTGGTGACCCCCGAGCAGGAGGTGGTCAGCATCAACCGGGTGGTGTTCGACGGGGCCGCCCGCAGCCGGATGGGCGTGCCCGACGCGCTCACCCCGATCGGCCTCCAGCTCCGCGACCAGCAGGTGCACCAGCACCGCGAACAGCTGTCCACCGGACTCATGCGCTGGCGGGACAGCCTCACCGAGCAGTGGGTGGACTCCGCCTTCAAGGAGTACGTCATCCACTACGCCGCCGGCGGACAGGCCTACGTGCACGAGCAGTTCAACCCGCACATGGTCCAGCTCGCGAACGACTGAGACCCGTCACCGCCTGATCGCCCTTCACCACAGCGAAGGAACTGTCATGCCCCAGGCTCTCGCGACCGCCGAACAGGCGGCCCGCACCCCGCACTCGCACGCCGGAGACCAGACCGGCTGGCGCTTCTACCGGGCGGCCCAGCAGCCGTCCTGGGCCGATCCGGCCCGGCGCGACGAGGTCTGCGCCGACCTCTCCGGCCGTCCCGTCCTCACCCGGCTGCCCGACCTGCTCCAGCTGCGCCGCGAGCTGGCCGGCGTCGCGGCCGGCGACGCCCACGTGCTCCAGGCCGGCGACTGCGCGGAGGACTTCGCGGAGTGCACGGCCGAGCACGCGGTCCGCAAGGAGCGCGCCCTCGTGCGCCTCGCCGACACCGTCGCGGTCTCGACCGGGATCCCGGTCGTCCGGATCGGCCGGATCGCGGGCCAGTTCGCCAAGCCCCGGTCCGCGCCCACCGAGGACGTCGACGGCCGCCCGCTGCCGGCCTTCCGCGGCCACATCGTCAACTCCGAGGCCCCGGACGCGGCGGCCCGCAGACACGACCCCGAGCGCATGCTGCGCGCCTACCGGGCCGCCAAGACGGTGGCCGACGCCATCGAGGGGCGGCACGACCGCAGTCCGGCGATCGGACGGCGCACCTGGATCAGCCACGAAGCCCTGGTGATGGACTACGAGACGGCCCTGGTGCGGTTCGACGAGTCCGCGGGCGGCTGGTTCCTGGGCTCCACCCACCTCCCGTGGATCGGCGAGCGCACCCGGCACAGCGAGGGCGCGCACGTGCGCCTGCTGGCCGACGTGATGAACCCGGTGGCCTGCAAGGTGAGCGGCAAGGCCGAGGTGCAGGACCTGCTCGACGTGGTCGGGCGCCTCGACCCCGAGCGCGAGCCCGGCCGGCTGACGCTGATCTCCCGGTTCGGCAAGGACGACGTGCGCACCCGCCTGCCGGCCCTCGCCCAGGCCGTCAAGAACGCCGGACACCCCGTCGTCTGGCTCTGCGACCCGATGCACGGCAACACCTACAAGGCCTCGAACGGCATCAAGACCCGGCGCCTGGACGACGTCTGCGACGAGATCCGGGGCTTCGTCTCCGCCCTGCGCGGCGTCGGGATCCGCCCCGGCGGCCTGCACCTGGAGACCGCCGCCGACGACGTCACCGAGTGCGTGGGCGCGAACGTGCCGGACGAGGCGGCCCTGACGGCGCGCTACACCAGCCTCTGCGACCCCCGGCTCAACCCGGTGCAGGCCTCCCTGGCCGTCGACGCCTTCCTGTCGGCCCTGTAGCGAGGAGGACTCCCATCGACTTCGACGGCGGGCACCCGCCCTTCTGCGTCCTCCTCGGCCCCGACTACTCGGGCAAGTCCTCGGCCCTCGACCGACTCGCCCGGACCGAGCCCCGGTGGCAGTTCCTCTCCGTGGACGACACCCGGCTCGCCCCCGAGCACGAGCTCATCGGCCGGCTGCGCCGCAACGTCGTCAAGGACGTGGCGCCGCACCCGGGCGTCTGGTCCCCGGACTTCTTCGCCACGCTCGTGCAGACCGCCGTCGTCCACCTGCGCGACCAACTGCTGCGCGCCGACGCCGGGACCCCCGTCGTCGTCGACTCCTACTACTACAAGCTGCTGGCCAAGTGCCGCCTCGCCGGAGCGGGGGACAGCCCCCTGCTCGACTGGTGGCGCACCTTCCCCCGGCCGATCCGGGTGGTCTACCTCGACGTGCCGCCCGGGACGACCTGGGAGCGCAGCCGGCAGGGCGCCGACCTCAACGTCCTGGAGCACTACGGCCCGCAGCCGGACCCGGCCGGCTTCCGGCGGTACCAGAGCGACCTGGCCAAGGTCATGCGGGACGAGATCCAGGACCTGCCGGTCACCGTCATCGAGGAACTGGACCGCCCGGAGCTCACCGCGGCCGCGATCCGGGAGGTGGTCACCTATGAGTTCTGCTGAGGCCTGGTCCGACCCCGTCCGGCTGCGGCGCTACCGCGAGCGGGTGTTCGCCGAACGGCGGGGCCTGCGGGCCGCGTTCACCGACCCGGCCGGGAGCCAGCGGCAGGTGCTGACCGACCTGCTGGAGTTCAACGCGGGCACGGAGTACGGGAAGCGGCACGGCTTCGCCCGGATCCGCACCCTCGACGAGTACCGCGGGGCCGTCCCGGTGCAGACCTACGCCGACCTCGAACCGTGGATCGAACGGGCCGCGGCCGGCGAGCGGAACGTCCTGACCGCCGACCACCCCGCCGTGTTCTTCACCAGCAGCGGCAGCACCGGCGCCCACAAGAAGATCCCGGTCACCCCCCGCTTCATGCGCACCACCTTCTTCCCCTTCTACTACGCCGCGTGGGCGCCGCTCATCGAGCACTTCCCGGAGGTCCTGGAGTCCCCCGGGGCGGTGCTGAACCTCAAGCACGACCCCGTCGCGGCCCCGCCCACCACGGCCTCCGGGCGCCCCCACGTCGGCGCCAGCCAGGTCGACTTCGGGACCGCCTTCGGGGAGCCGCTGTCCGCGGAGCCCGGCACCGGCGCCCCCTGGGCGACCCTCCCGGTGCCCGTCGCGGCGGACCGGCACGCGGAGAAGATGTACCTGCGGCTGCGCCTCGCGGTCGAGAGCGACGTCCGCTGCGTCATCGGCATCAACCCGGCGATGGTCGCCGCCCTGCCGTACCAGCTGAACCTGTGGTGGCCCCGGATCGTCCGGGAGGTCCGGGACGGCACCCTCGGCGGCCTGCCGCACCGCGCCCCCGACCCCGCCCGGGCCGCCGAACTGGAGCGCCTAGCTGAGCGGCACGGCACCGTGCGCCCGTGCCACGTCTGGCCCCGGATGCGCGCCCTGTTCTGCTGGACCACCGGGGTGGCCTCGCTGTACCTCCCGCGGCTGCGCGAGGAGTACGGCCCCGGCGTGGTGGCCCTGCCCGCCCCCGTGGCCGCCTCCGAGGGCCCGGTGGGCGTCGCCCTCGACCGGCACGGCCGGGCGGGCAGCCTGGTGGCGAACGCCGCGGTGTACGAGTTCGCCGACGCCGACCGGGACCTCGGCCCCGACACCGCCACCCTCCGGCCGCACGAACTGGAGCCGGACCGCGACTACCACGTGGTGTTCAGCCACGTCGGCGGGCTCTACCGGTACGCGGTGGGCGACGTCGTCCGGGTCGTCGACCACCAGGACGGCGTGCCGCGCCTGGAGTACGCCGGCCGGGCGAACCGCTCCGACCACGCCGGTGAGCGGCTGCGCGACGCCCAGGTGACCAGGGCGCTGCACGGCGCGCTGGACGCCACCGGCCTCGAACTGCGCAACGTCGCCTGCCGGGTCGCCGGAGCCCCGCACCGCTCCCCGGGCTACGAGTTCGCCGTCGCCCCGCGCACCCCGTGGCGCCCGGAGGAGTCCGAGCGCTTCACCGACCTCCTCGACCGGGCCCTCCAGCGGCAGTCGGCCGACTACCGCACGGCGCGCGGCCGGGGCCGGCTGGCCGCCCCGACCCTCCTGGGGCTCGACCCCGACGCCTTCCTGCGCGACTGGCAGGCCCGGGTCGAGAGCGGCATCCGCCCCACCCAGGTCAAGGACCGGCTGTTCAGACAGGACCCGCAGGAGTGGGCCCGGCTGACCGGACAGGGCCCCGAAGGACACGGCACAGCAGCCCCCTGAGCCGGCGACGAGCCGCCGCGGGCCTGCGCACCCACCAACCGGAGGACCGACATGACCGCTTCACTGGACGCCGTCGAACGCACCGCGCTCCTCACCGCCGCCCTGCGCGCCGCCGAGAGCAAGCGCCCGGACCGGCTGTACGAGGACCCGTACGCCGCCGCCCTCGCCGGGGACATCGGTCCCGAACTGCTCGCCGAGGTGATCCGCGCGACCTTCCCGCCGGGCCGCGAGCGCACCATCCCGAGCACCCCCGACTACAACGCGATCCGCACCCGGTTCTTCGACGACTACCTCCGGGCGGCGGCCGAGGACCAGGACACCACCCAGATCGTGCTGGCCCCGGCCGGCATGGACTCCCGCGCCTACCGGCTGGACTGGCCCGAGCGGGTGCGCTGGTTCGAGGTCGACCGGCCGGCCGTGCTCGCCCACAAGGCCGAGCGGCTCGGGGCGACCGAGCCGCGCACCGACCACCGGACGGTCGCCGTCGACCTCACCGAGCCCGACTGGGAGGCCCGCCTGGAGGCCGCCGGGTACGACCCCGCCGTCCCCTCCACCTGGCTGCTCGAAGGGCTCCTCTACTACGTCCCCGCGCCCGACGCCCACCGCGTCCTGGAGCGGGTGGCCGCGATCTCGGCCCCCGGCAGCCGGATCGCCGCCGACATCGTCAACGCGGCCGCCCTGACCCTGCCCCACATGCGCGGCCTGCTCGACGTGTTCAGCGGCTGGGGCTGCCCCTGGCTGTTCGGCACGGACGAGCCGGAGGAGCTCTTCGACCGGCACGGCTTCGACGTGCGGGCGACCCAGCCCGGCGAGGCGGGCGCCGACTTCGGGCGCTGGCCCGACCCGGTGCCGCCGCGCAGCGAGCGCGACGTGCGGCGGGTCTTCTTCGTCCACGGGCGGCGGCGCTGACATGCCGACCGCAGTGATCGTCGGCGGAAGCGTCGCCGGGCTGGCGAGCGCGCTCGCCCTGTCCGGGACCGGGTACCGCGTGCTGGTCCTGGAGCGCGCCCCGGGACCGCCGCAGTGGTCCACCGCGGATCCCGGCTCCGGGTGGCGGCGCCCGACCGCGCCCCAGGGCCTCCAGTCGCACACCCTCACCTCGCTCGGCGTCCGCGTCCTGCGCGAACGCGCACCGCGGCTGCTGGCCGACGCCGGGGCCGCGGGCGCGACGGTCCTCGACCTCACCCGGGCGCTGCCCGCCGACGCCGCCGACAGCGCCCCGGAGCCCGGCGACGGCGACCTGGTCGCGCTCGGCTGCCGCCGCTCCACCCTGGAGCTGCTGCTGCACCGGACGGTCAGCGACACGCCCGACGTCACCGTCCGGCACGACACCACCGTCACCGGCCTCGAACTCCACCCCGGGCACCGGGGCGTGGCGGCCGTCGTCACCGGCGCGGGCGAGCGGGTGCGCGCCGACATCGTGGTGGACGCGACCGGGCGCCGGGCGCTGTCCCGCCGCTGGCTGCACGACGCCGGCATCCCGGTGACCGCCGACCGCACCAGCGCGTCCGGGCTGGTCGGCCACACCCGCTTCTACCGGCTGCGGGGCCGTGCCCTGCCGGGGCCGCTCAACCGCGGCCACGGCGTCGGGGACGTCTACGACCACTACGCGGGCGTGCTGCACCCCGGCGACGACGGCACCTTCTCCATCGCCCTCGGCTCCCTGCCGGGCGACCGCGTCCTCCAGGCCGGCCTGCGCACCCGCACCGGGTTCACCGCGGCCGCCCGCGCCACCCCGGGCCTCGCCCCCTGGCTGGAGGACGGCGTCAGCTCCCCGATCTCGCCGGTACGGGTCATCTCCAGCCCGCCCAACACCCTGCGCGGGGCGGCCGGCCCGCGGCAGGTCCCCGTCCCGGGCCTCTTCCAGGTCGGCGACGCCGCCTGCATCACCAACCCGCTCTTCGGCCGCGGCATGTCGCTCGCCCTCGACCACGCCTTCCGGCTCGCCGACCTGCTGGCCGAGCAGCCCGACGTCGACGCCGCGCAGCGCCTGGCCGTCGCCCGGATGACCCACGAGCTGTTCCTACCCTGGTACGAGCAGGCCGCCGGGGCCGACCGGCTGCGCAGCGCCCGCTGGCAGGCCGCCGTCGACGGCCGCCCCGCCGTGCCGGTGCCGCCCACCGGCGGGCTGCCCTCCGGCGCGGAGATCGCCGCCGCGGCCCGCACCGACGGCACGGTCTGGCGGGGGCTCACCCGGATGCTGATGACCCTGCGCACGCCCGCGCAGCTGTTCGCCGACGACAAGTTCCTGGCCCGGGTCCGGCAGGCGGCCCCCGCCGGCCCCGCGCCGACCCCGCCGCCCGGCCGGGACGAGCTCCTGCGCCGGGTCACCGCGACAGAAGGGACTCGCGCATGACGACGACCCTCCCGGTGGCGGGCCCCCGCCCGCGACCGGACGCGGCGGACCGCCCCCGGGTGCTCCTCGCGCCCGTCACCATCACCCCGTCCAAGCCGCTCACGCCGAGCCACCTCAAGGGGCTGCTGTGGACGGACGTGATGTACCGGGCCACCCGCCCCCTCGCGGACGTCGCCTACCGCTACAGCCACACCACCTACCACGCCACCGAACAGACCCTGGGCTTCTGGGAGTTCCTCGACCGCAGCCGGGGCGCCACCGACTACGGCGACCTCACCGAGGAGCGGATCGGCGAGCTGTACGTCGCCTTCCGCGCGGCCGAGCGCGCCCCCGCGCAGGCCCTGCTCCCGTACGCCGAGGCGGTCGAACGCGGCTGGGTGCACCCGGTGGGCACCCGCGTCCTCCAGCTGTGGTCCGGGCACTACGCGGCCCTCGGCCTGCACGACCCGGGACTGCTGCGGCACCAGCCGCCCGGCCTGGGCCTGGACGCCGTCCTCGACCGGCTCACCGCGCTCGGCATGTGCCTGGACCAGCGCGAGGTCGGCGGCCCCGTCTACCTGGACCTCACCCGCTTCGGACTGCCGCTGCGCCGGCTGGTCACCGCGGACGGGCGGCCGAACTACCTGGCCTGCGCCCTGCGGGAACTCATCCCGCTCGCCCCGGACTTCGACGAGCTGGTGCTCCTCTACGACCACGAACTCGACTCCGACTACCAGCAGTTGGAGCGGGTGCTGAGCGAGTTCGGCCCGCGCGTGCGGCGGGTGCCGGTCGGCCGGGTGCCCATCGAGGGCCGGATCCGCTCCGCGCGGCAGGGCGGCTGGCGGGGGCTGCACGCCGGGACGCTGATCGACGCCGCCCGCGCCGAGCACCACGAGGACGCCGTACGCCTGGGCATGCGGCTGTACTTCATCGCCGTGCTCGGCCCCGGCCGGCAGCAGTCGTTCCGCTCCGACCTGCTGGCGCAGTGCCTCCGGCGGGCCGAACGCCTGCTGGAGGAGGCCGGTCCGGAGGCGGACGCCGCGGCGCTCCGGGAGCAGCTGGTACAGCACCGGAAGGACCACGTGTACGTCAACCCCTACCGGCTGACCTCCCACCTCCTCGGCAGGCGCCGCGCCGCGCCCGCCGAGGACCTGCTGCAGGCGGTGTTCCTGTGAGCGCCGGGGCCGCCTCCACCACGCAGGACTGCTTGCGCGAACAGGAGGCGATGCGGATCCGCGCGGCCCGTCCCGACCTCGCCGCCCGGCACGACCTGACCTCGTACGACGGCCTGACCGCCGCCCGCGGCGACATCACCGCGGAGGGCGACACGGGCAGTTCGGTCGTGGTGGTGCTCAAGGCCTTCGACCTGGCCCGGTGGGTGCGCGACACCTGCGTCTTCGCCCTCGGCGTCGAACCCCGGCAGGCGGCGGACTGGCGGACCTCCTTCACCCGCACCGTCTTCCTCGCCGGCAACCCGGAGCAGTTGCGCGAGCGGTTCCGCTTCGCGCACACCGCCGCCGACGGCTCCGCGGCCTGGACCGCGCCCGGGCCCGCCGCCCGGACCTCCGCGCTGCGCAGGCTGCTCAAGGCCTTCGACGCGCCCGCCCGGCTGCCGGACCGGCCGGACACCCTGGTCGAGATCCCCGGCGGGCCCCACCCGCCGGGCCGGCCGCGGGCCCGCCGCGACCTGTACGTCGCCACCGCGGAGTGCACCATCTCGGAGGCCCTGGTGCACGTCAACCACGTGCTGGCGGAAGCCGTCCTGGACGGCCACATCGCGCCCGGCGACCACCTGGTGGTGCACCAGGTGCCCCGGATCGTCGGGGCCCCCGCGCACCTGGTCACCGTGCGCGTGACCACCGAGAAGCACCTTCCCGGACGGCTCAAGGCGGCCGCCGGACTGACCGAGGAGGCACGCGTTGCCTGAGCAGACCCCCACCCCCGAGCGGATCCCGACGGCCGGGAACCCCCCGACCGTCCGGTTCGGCTACCACGGCTCCACCGAGGTGGTGGACCGCATCGTCCGGCTCGCCGGCCGTGAGCGGGCCGACGTGCGGCTGGTCGAGTACGACATCGCCGACCCGTTCCGCGGCGTCCGGGCGGGCGAACTCGACGTGATGATCGTGAAGTTCGGCATCCACGAACCCGACCTGGTCACCAGCCGGGTGCTCACCGAGGACGCCCGCGCGGTGGTCGTCGGCTCCGGGCACCCGCTGGCCGGCCGGGCGTCGGTCTCCATCGAGGAGCTCGCCGACTACGACGCCTTCGCCCCGCCCGGGGACTTCCCCGCGTACGTGTGGGACGACGTGGTACCGGCGCGCACGCCCGCCGGGCGGCCCATCCGCCGGGTGCGCCGGGTGCGCACCGTCCCGGAGATGATGCGCACGGTCGCCGCCGGCGACGCCGTGCACATCTCGCTGGTCTCGCTCGCCGACCTCGCGCCGCCCGGCATCGCGGTGGTGCCGATCCACGACCTGCCGCCCGCCCCGGTCACCCTGGCGTGGGTCCGCGGCGCCGAGGTCCACGACCACGTGCGGGAGTTCATCACCACGGCCGAGGCGGAGGCCTCCCGGTGACCGTGACCGCCCCCCGGACACCCGCCACCCGTAGGCCCGGCGCCCGCACGCCCGTCGTCCTGCTGCACGCGCTCTCCCTGCACGCCTCGATGTGGGCGGCCCAGGAGCGCGCCCTGCGCGCCCTGGGGCGCACCGTCCTGGCCGTCGACCAGCGCGGTTTCGGATCGGCCCCGCTCGGCGACGCCCCGCCCTCGCTCGACGTGGTCGCCGACGACCTGGCCCGCACGCTCGACGGGCACGGCCTGGACCGGGTCGTCCTGGCCGGATCGTCCATGGGCGGCTACGCGGCGATGGCGTTCCTGCGCCGCCACCCCGACCGGGTCGCCGGGCTCGCCCTGCTCTCCGCCCGCGCCACCGCCGACGACCCCGAGGACGCCGCCCAGCGGCTCCGCTTCGCGGAACTGGTCCAGGACCCGGCCCACCGGCCCGTGCTGGTGGAGCGGGTCACCCCGCTGCTGCTCGCCGACTCCACCTGCGCCGAGCGCCCCGACCTGCTCGCCCGGGTCCTCGCCGACGCGCGCGCCGCCGACCCCGCCGCGCTGGCCTGGGCCCAGCGGGCGATCGCGGCCCGCCCCGACTCCACCGACGTCCTGCGGGCGGCCCGGGTGCCCGCCCTGGTGATCGCCGGCGCGCAGGACGCCCTGGTCGCCCCGGAGGAGTCCCGGTACGTCGCGGACGCGCTGCCGCAGGGGCGCCTGATCACCCTCACCCGCACGGGCCACCTCCAGCCTCTGGAGGCCCCCGAGGCGGTCACCGACGCCCTCCGCGGCCTGCTGGCCGAGGTCGACGCCACGGCGGACGCCCGGAGCGGGGCCCGGGCGTGCTGACCGAGGACCACGAGGCCTGGGGGCACACCTCCTCGACCGGCCTCGGCTTCACCCACCACGCCATCGTCGACGCGCACTTCCGCGCCTGCGAGGAGACCTATCTGGACCTGCTCGGCCGGGCCGGCCTGCGCCCCGGACAGCACGTCCTGGACGCGGGCTGCGGCCCCGGCGACTTCCTGCCGCACCTCGCCGCGCTGGTCGGCGCAGGCGGCCGGATCACGGCCGTCGACCTGGCCGAGGAGAACGCCGCGCTCGCCGCCGAGCGCGCGGCCGCCTGGCGGCTGCCCTGCCCCACCGAGGTCCGCACGGCGGACCTGCTGGACCTGCCCTTCCCGGACGACGGCTTCGACGCCGTCTGGTGCGCCAACACCGTCCAGTACCTCGACGACGACGAACTCGACCGGGCGCTCGCGGAGCTGATCCGGGTCGTCCGCCCCGGCGGCACCGTCGCGGTCAAGGACCTGGACGCCCACCTGATCACCGCCCGGCCCGCCGACCCCTACCTGTTCACCGACTTCTTCCGCGCCGCGGGCGCGCGCCCCGGCTACGCCCGGCAACTCCTGCGCACCCGCGAGCTCCAGCGGCACCTCAGGAGCGCCGGGCTCACCGGGGTGCGCGGGCGGACCGTCCTGATCGAGCACCACGCCCCCCTGGCCCCCGCCGCCCAGGACTTCTACAAGGCCGCGTGCGCGCAACTGGCCGGGCAGGCCCTGGCCCTCGGCCTCGACGACGGGTGGCGGCGGTTCGCCGACCCGGCCGACCCCGCCCACCCGCTGGACGACCCCGACGGCTACGTCAGCGAGGGCAACGTGCTCGCCGTCGGCACCGTGCCCGGCGCTTCCCACTGACCGCGGAACCCGCCGCCCAGGCAACGACGAGGAGCCCGTAGCACCATGCCAGCGACCACCACCGCCCCCTGCCCGCCGGCCCCCGGCCGGGTACCCGTCCTGGGCCACGTGCCCGCACTGCTGCGCCGGCCGCTGTCCTTCTTCGAGTCCACCAGGACCGGGGACCCGCTGGTGCGGGTCGGGTTCGGGCCCGTCGGCCTGTACCTGGCCAACGACCCGGCCCTGGTGCACCGCATCCAGGTCGACACCGCGGCCTTCGAACGCGGCCGCTTCTTCGACGTCCTGGCCGGGCACTTCGGGAACCCGCCGATCGCCTCCGACGGCGCGGGCCACCGGCACCAGCGGCGCACCCTCCAGCCCGCGTTCAGCCGCACCAGCGTGCGCGACCACACCGGGGCCATCGTCGAGGAGGCGCAGCGGCGCTTCGGCGCCTGGCGGCCCGGCACGCCGGTCCGGGCGGACGAGGAGGTCTCCGACTTCGTCGCCGCCGTGGTGCTGCGCTCCCTGTTCGGCGCGGACCTCGCCCCGGCCGTGGTGCGCGACATCCGGCACACCCTCAGCCTGATCTCGGGCAAGCTGCTCGCCGGGACCGTCTTCCCCGAGGCCCTGACGACCCTGCCGACCCCCGCCAACCGGCGCTTCCAGGCCGCCATGGGCCGCTTCCACGCCGTCATCGACGCGCTGATCCGGGACCGGCGGGCCAACCCCGGCCCGGTGCCCGACGTGCTCGACATCCTGCTGAAGGCGACCCACCCGGACACCGGCCGCCCCTTCACCGACCACGAGATCCGCGGCGAGGCCCTGATCCTGGTCTTCGCCGGCCTGGAGACCACCAGCACCACGCTGACCTGGGCGGTCTTCGAGACGGCCGTCCGGCCCGAGGTCCAGCAGCGGCTGCACGACGAGGCCGCCCGCGTCCTGGACGGTCGGCCGCTCGGCTACGACCGGGTCAGGGAGCTCTCGTACACCCGCAAGGTCGTGGACGAGACGCTGCGGCTGCACGCGCCGATGCTCTCCACCCGGCGCGCCCGGCACGACGTCGTCCTCGCCGGAACCCTCGTCCCGGCCGGCGCGGAGGTCGGCTACAGCCCGCGCGCCGTGCACCGCAACCCGGCCGTCTACCCGGACCCGCACCGCTTCGACCCGGAGCGCGCCGCGGCCGACCCCGAGCAGGCCCCGCCGCCCGGCGCCTACGTCCCCTGGGGCGTCGGAGCGCACCGCTGCATCGGGGAGCACCTCGCCGCGACCACGATGACCGTCGCCCTGGCCACCCTCGCCGCCCGCTGGCAGCTGCGCATCGCGCCCGGCGCCCGGATCCGGATGGCGACGAGCTCCCTGCCGTACCCGCGCAGCCTCCCCCTGGTGGTGCGCGCGCGCGGCCGCGACGGTGCCGAGTGACCCAGGAACGACCCCCGCAACCGAAGGAGCCCGCCGTGGCATCGGCGACACCGCCCCGACCGTCCGTCGACACCGGGGACCTGACGATCACCCGGCTGCTGCGCCGCAACGCCCGCGCCTTCCCCGGCCGTCCCGCGCTCACCGGCGGCACCGGCCCCGACGCCACCACCCGGACCTGGTCGCAGCTGCGCGCCGAGACCGCCGCGCTCGCCCACGGCCTTGCCGGGCTCGGCCTGTCCCGCGGCGAGCGGGTGCTGATCGCGATGTCCAAGCGGCCCGAGCACTGGATCACCGACCTGGCCGCCGTCCACCTCGGCGCGCTGGCCTGCACCCCCTACGACACGCTGAGCACCGAACAGCTGCGCTTCGTGGCCCGGCACAGCGCGGCCACCGTCGTGGTCCTGGAGGGCGCCGAGCAACTGCGGCGCTGGCAGCCGGTGCTGACGGAAATGCAGGGGCTGCGCGCGGTCGTGCTGGTGGAGCCGGCGGCCGTCCCCGCGGGTGACCCGCGGTACGTCACGTACGCCGAGCTGACCCGCGAACTGCCCGACGAGCGCGCCTTCGACGAGCTGACCGACACCGCGACGCCCGACACGCCCCTGACCGTCGTCTACACCTCGGGCACCACCGGCGACCCCAAGGGCGTGGTGCTCTCGCACCGCAACGTCATCCACGAGTCGATGATGCAGGACCGCCTCGTCCCCGTGCCCGCGCACCCGCGCACGATCGCCCACCTGCCGCTGGCGCACATCGCCGAGCGGGTGCTGGGCATCTACATGCCGATCTGTAACGCGGGCCACGTCACCATCTGCGACGACCCGGCCCAACTGGCCTCCGCCCTGCGGGCGGTGCGCCCGCACGCGCTCTTCGGCGTGCCGCGGGTGTGGGAGAAGCTGGCGGTCGCGGCGCGCGCCCGGCTCGCGGCGCTGCCGCCCGCGGAGGCCGCGGCCGTCGACGAGGCGCGGGAGACCGCCGTCGAGGTGTACCGGCTGCGGTCGGCCGGGCGGTCGGTCCCGAACGAACTTGCTTCCCAGTATGAAAAGTTGGACGATGTCGTGCTGCAGCCGCTGCGAGCCGCCATCGGGCTCGACGACTGTCACCGCGCCCTCAGCGGCGCGGCGCCCATTCCCACCGCCGTGCTCGAGTTCCTGGCCGGGCTCGGGCTCTCCGTCTACGAGGTGTGGGGGCTCAGCGAAACCACTGGGGCCGCCACCGTCAGTACGCCGGAGGTCTTCGCGCTCGGCGCGGTCGGCCGTCCGGGGCCCGGTATCGAGATCCGGACCGGTGCCGACGGCGAGCTGTTCCTGCGCGGCCCCGTGGTGTGCGCGGGCTACCTGCGCGCCGACGGCGGCCTCGACCCCGCCACCGACGCCGACGGCTGGCTGCCCACGGGCGACGTCGGCGCCGTGGACGACCGCGGCCTGGTCACCATCACCGACCGCAAGAAGGAGCTGATCATCACCGCAGGGGGCAAGAACATCGCCCCGACCAGACTGGAATCCCTGCTGCGCGCCCACCCGTTGATCGGCCAGGCCGCCGCCATCGGCGACCGCCGACGGTACGTCACCGCGCTGCTCGTCCTGGACGAGGACGCCCTGCCCACCTGGGCGCGGGCCAACGGGGTCGACGCGGCGGAGCTGGCCGACCCGGCCCGCCACCCGGCCGTCCGGGCCGCCCTCGACCAGGCCGTCGCCGAGGCCAACGCCGTCCTCGCCCGGGTCGAACAGATCAAGAAGTACCGCCTGCTGCCCGGCCCGTGGACGCCGGAGAGCGGTGAGCTGACGCCGAAGCTCAGCCTGCGCCGGACGGCGATAGCCGAGCTGCACGCGGACGCCATCGAGTCGATGTACGGCGCGGACTGACCCGGCTCCGCCCCCGCCCGACCGGCCGAGCACCCGA
Organism: Kitasatospora sp. NPDC001309; assembly: GCF_042896295.1. Classification (NCBI taxonomy): domain Bacteria; kingdom Bacillati; phylum Actinomycetota; class Actinomycetes; order Kitasatosporales; family Streptomycetaceae; genus Kitasatospora; species Kitasatospora sp. NPDC001309. Next base: position 64,625 of record NZ_JBIAXC010000003.1, read on the forward strand.
GCACCTGACCACCCGTCCGACCCCGACCCTTCCTTCCCCGCGTCCCAGAACCCCGACTCTCGATAAGGAGCCACCCCTGTGTCCGACGGGATCCGTCCCCACAACAGGGTCGCCCTACTCGCCGTGACCTGCATCGGGCAGTTCATGGTCCTCCTCAACAACACCATCACCAGCGCGGCGCTGCCGGACATGCAGAAGCGCCTGGACACGACCCTGACCGGGCTGCAGTGGATCGTGAACGCCTATGTGCTCGCGGTGGCGATGCTGCTGCTGGCCGGCGGCGTCTTCGCGGACCGCTTCGGCGGCAAGCGCGTCTTCCTGGGCGGCATGGCGGTGTTCACGCTCGCCTCGCTGGCGTGCTGCCTGTCCGCCTCGGTCGGCTGGCTGCTGGCCGCCCGCATCCTCCAGGGCATCGGGGCCGCGGCGCTCAGCCCCGCCAGCCTCGCGCTGCTCGCCTCCGGCTACCCCGCACCGGGGGACCGGGTGAAGGCGATCGGCCAGTGGGCCACGTTCAGCGGGATCGGCCTCGCGGTCGGGCCCGCGGCCGGCGGCCTGCTGGTGCAGGCCTTCGACTGGCGTGCCATCTTCCTGATCAACATCCCCATCGGCGTGGTGACGCTGATCGTGGGCGCGCGTATCCTTCCGGACCGGCGCAACCCCGAAGCGCCCCCGCTCGACGTGCCCGGCCAGGTGCTGGCGCTCCTGGTCGTCGGCACGCTGGCCTTCGGACTCACCGAGGCCGGTGACAAGGGCTGGACGGCGCCGCTGATCCTGTCCTGCTTCGCCGCGTCGGTCGTCCTGCTGGTGCTGTTCCTGGTCGTCGAGGCCCGCTCGGCCAGGCCGATGCTGCCGCTGCGCCTGTTCCGGCTGCGGCTGTTCACCGTCTCCAACGCGGCGATGATCGTGGTCGGCTTCGGTCTGATGGGCTCGGGCTTCTTCTTCACCCAGTTCTTCGCCACCGTGCAGGGCCACTCGGTGCTGCGCTCGGCGATGGAGACGCTGCCGTGCACGCTCGCGATGGTGGTGTGCAGCCCGTACGCCGCCCGGATCGCCGCGCGGTTCGGCTTCCGCAGCGTCGTCACCGTGGGCCTGGTCCTGGCCGGGGCCGGGCTGGTGACGATGGCCGCCGTGCACACGGACACGCCGTACCTGAACGTGTGGTGGCGCCTGGCGGTCACCGGTGTCGGCTTCGGCCTCACCATGTCCCCGCTGACCGGGGCGGCCATCTCCTCGGTCAGTGTCCAGGAGGGCGGCCTCGCCTCGGGGATCAGCAGCACCACGCGGCAGATCGGCGCGGTCTTCGGGGTCGCGGTGCTCGGCGCCATCGTGCGCACGCGCCAGGAGCACGGTGCCTCCTACAGCAGCGGTCTGAACACCGCGTTCCTCACCGCCGGGGTCGTCACCCTGGTGAGCGCCGTGTTCACCGGCCTCTGGCTGGTGCGGCAGCAGGCCCCCGCGGCCGTCGTCCCGCAGAGCGTCCCGACGGCCGCTCCCCGGCCCGAGGGCGAGCCGGTGCTGACCGACCGGTCCTGACAAGCAAGGAGGGTGGCCGCCCCGTCCGGGGCGGCCACCCTCGCACGACCCGAGGCCCCACCCTCGTACGCACAGGAGAAGGAGATCATGCACCTTCCGACGCTTCCGTCCTCGCCGGGCCTCACCGTGGCCCTGGCGGTCCGCAAGGACATCCACCGCTACGGGCTCGAAGGGATGCTGCACTCCCTGGAGTCGATCGCGAGCATCTTCAGCTACCCGACCGTCGCCGACGCCGCGGAGGCGGCGCCGAAGCTGTCGCCGGACCTCCTGCTCACCTCCGCGGCCGAGCTGGCGGAGGCCCCGGACGCGGCGCCGGCCCGGCGGCTGCGCGACCACGACGTGCGGCTGGTGGTCCTGGTCGGCCCCGAGGAGCGGATGACCCCGGCCTGGGCCCCGCACGTGCACGGCTTCGTGGACCGGTCGGCCCTCCACCTCAGCCTGCTGCGGGAGGCGGTCGCCGACGTGTCCGCCGGGCGCTTCCACGTGTCGGCGAGCCTGGCGCGGCGCCTGCTGGTGCCCGCCGACCCCGGCCCCGCGGTCGCGCTGACGGCGCGGGAGACCCAGGTCCTGGAACTGGTCGCGGGCGGCCTGAGCAACAAGCAGGCCGCCCGCGCACTGGGCATCTCGGAGAACGGTGTCAAGCGGCTGATGGGGAACATCCTCGCCAAGCTCAACAGCCCCAACCGCACCCTCGCCGTGGTCAGGGCGATGGAACTCGGCCTGCTGGCGAAGCCAGCAGCAGCGTGACCAGCTCGCGCTTGAGGACCTTGCCGCTGGGGCCGAGCGGCAGCCGCTCGACGAACTCCACCCGGCGCGGCCGCTTGTAGCCGGTCAACTCCCGGCGGGCCAACTCGTCGAGTCCGTCCACGAGTTCGGGGTCGGTGCCGAAGCCGTCCCGGCGCACCACGACGGCGCAGACCTGTTCGCCGCGGGCCGGATCGGGGACACCCACCACCGCGATCTGCTCGACGCCCGGGTGGCGCAGCAGCACGTCCTCGACCTCGCGCGGGTAGACGTTGTAGCCGCCCTGGATGATCACGTCCTTCTTCCGGTCCACCAGCGTGAGGTAGCCGTCCGGTGCCAGGCGCCCGAGGTCCCCGGACCGGAACCAGCCGTCCACCAGCACCTCGGCGGTGGCCTTCGGCAGGCCGAGGTAGCCGGCCATCACGTTGTGGCCCCGGACGACGACCTCGCCCACCTCGCCCACGGGCAGCAGTTCGACGCGGCCCTCCAGGTCGGCGCGGGCGACGGCCACCTCCACACCGGTGACCGGCAGCCCGACGGTGCCGGGCCGCGGCGGCGTCCCCGGGTGGTTGTACGAGACGCAGGGCGAGGTCTCGGTCAGGCCGTACCCCTCGTACACCTCGCAGCCGAGGACGGTCCGCACCTGGTTGAGGACGGGCACGGCCAGGGCGGATCCGCCGCTGTAGGCGCGCCGCAGCCGGTGCGCGGGCGCGCCCGCGGCCACCGCCTCCAGCAGCGCGTGGTACATGGTCGGCACGCCCATGAAGACGGTGCAGCCGTGGCGCGCCATCTCCTGGAGGGCCTGCTCGGCGGCGAACCGGGGCGCCAGGACGAGGGTGGCGCCGGCCAGGAAGCAGGTGCCCATGACGCAGACCTGCCCGAAGGTGTGCGACAGCGGCAGGCACCCGTAGAGCACGTCGTCGTCCTGGACCCCGAACGGGGAGACGGCGGTCACCTCGATGTTGGTGACGACGTTGCGGTGGGTGAGCATCGCGCCCTTGGGGCGGCCCGTGGTGCCCGAGGTGTAGAGGATCGCCGCCAGGTCGTCCGGGGCGACCGCCACGTGCCCGTCGACCGGCTGCCCCGGGTGGGGGGCGTCCAGGTCGATCCCGCCGGAGCGGTCGTCCGCCACGGTGAACAGCGCGATCCCGGCGGCCGAGGCGGCCGGCCCGCCCTGCCCGACGACGGTGCCCTCGCAGACCAGGGCGCGCGCGTCGCAGTCCTTGAGGACGAACTCCACCTCGGCGGTGCGGGACTGCGCGTTCATCGGCACCACGACCGCGCCCAGGGCCAGGACCCCGTAGTACGCGGCCGGGAAGCGGGGGGAGTTGGGCAGGAGCAGGACCACCCGGTCGCCGGGGCCGACGCCGTGGTGGCGCAGCACCGCGGCGTACTGGCGGGCCCGGTCCCACAGCTGCCCGTAGGTGACGACGGTGTCGTCCTGGACCAGGGCCGGACGGTCCGGCCGCCGTGCCGCCGTATCGGCGAGCACGGCGGCCAGGGAGCGGGTCACACAAGCTCCTTCGCGGTGGTGTGCCCGGCCGCGCGGTCGGAGGCGGTGGCGATCCCCAGCTCCTGCCAGATGCCCGCCAGGGCCTCGGCGAACTTCTCCACGTCGGCCTCCGTGTGGGTCGCCGACGGGGCGATCCGCAGGAGCTCCTCGCCCGCCCGGACGCTGGGGGCGTTGATGGCCTGGACGTACAGCTTGTGCCGGTCCAGGAGGAGCGCCGAGGCCTCCTTGCACAGGGCGTCGTCGCCGACCAGCGCCGAGACGATGTGCGAGTCGGGCGACAGGAACGGCACGTCGGCCTCCTGGAGCAGCCGGTGCAGCAGCTGGGCGTTGCGGGCCAGGCTCTCCCGCTCGGCGTCGGAGCCGCGCAGGTGGCGCACCGCGGCCAGGGCGCCTGCCGCGGTCGCGGGCGGCAGCGAGGTGGTGAAGACGAACGCCCGCGACATCGTGCGCACCGCGTCGACCAGGTCCTGCGGCCCGGCGATGTAGCCGCCGGCGGTGCCGAGGCCCTTGGCGAGGGTGCCCATGATGACGTCGAACCGGTGGGCGATGCCCTCACGGGCGGCGATGCCCGCGCCCTCGGGGCCGTACATGCCGATGGCGTGCACCTCGTCGAGGAAGGTGGTCGCGCCGTACTGCTCGGCCAGGTCGGCGATCTCGGCGAGCGGCGCCACGTCACCGGACATGGAGTACACCGACTCCAGCACGATCAGCTTGGGCGCCTCCGGGTCGGTCTCCGCGAGGAGTTCGGCCAGGTGCGCGACGTCGTTGTGGCGGAAGATGCGCTTCTGGGCGCCGCTGCGCCGCAGGCCGTCGATCATCGACGCGTGGTTCAGCTCGTCGGAGAAGACGACGGTGCCCTTGGGGTTGCCCGCGATCACCGCGAGCGCGCCGTCGTTGGCGGTGTAGCCGGAGGCGAAGAGCAGCGCCGCGTCCTTGCGGTGCCAGTCCGCGAGTTCGCGCTCCAGCTCCACGTGGCGGTGGTTGGTGCCGCCGATGTTGCGGGAGCCGCCGGAGCCGGCGCCGAACCGGGCCACGGCGTCGTGGACGGCGGCCAGGACGGAGGGGTGCTGTCCCATCCCGAGGTAGTCGTTGCTGCACCAGACGGTGATCTCGTTCTCCTCGTCCGCGGTGCGGGCGATCGCGCTGGGGAAGTTGCCGGCGCGGCGGCCGATCTCCAGGAAGGTGCGGGTGCGGCGCTGCTCCTCGGTGAGCTGCTGGGTGAAGTAGTCGAGGTGCCGGGGCATGGGAGTTCCTCTCGTTCGACACGACGTGAAAGTGGCTTGATCAGTACGGGGGTTGACCGGTACGGGAGTCGGGCCGGCGCGGTGCCTCAGGCGGTGGCGGCGGCGCTGTACTCGCGCAGCCGCGCCTTGTCGGGCTTGCCGGTCGGGTTCATGGGGAGTTCGTCGAGCACCAGGACCAGCTCGGGGGCCAGGGCCGGCGAGAGGTCGGCGCTGATGTGCTTGCGCACCGTCTCGGGGTCGACGGGCGTGCCGGGGCGGCAGGTCAGGGCGGCGTGGAGGTGCTCGGTGCCGTCGGCGTCGCGCACTCCGTAGACGGCCGCGAGGGCGACGCCGGGGACGGTCAGCAACTCGCGTTCGACCACGGCCGGGTAGATCTTCACCCCGTCGACCTTGACCACGTCGGAGACCCGGTCGAGCAGGTGGAGGTGGCCGCGGTCGTCGCGGTAGCCGATGTCGCCGGTGCGGTACCAGCCGTCGCGCAGCACGCCGGCGTCCAGGGCCGGGTCGAGGTAGCCGTCCATGAGCTGCGGGGAGCGCATCCGGATCTCGCCGACCTGGCCGTCGGCCAGCCGCACCCCGGTGTCCGGGTCCCACACCTCCAGCTCGACCTCGGGGAAGACCCGGCCGACCGTGGCGGCCAGGCCGGCGTCGGCGTGCCCGGCCGGGTCGAGGTAGCTGATCCGGCCGCTCTCCGTGGTGCCGTAGAGCTGCAGCAGGATCGGGCCGAACACCTCGTGCGCGGCGGCGAGGCGGCTGGGCGCCGCCGACGTCCCGCTGTAGCTCAGGCTCCGCAGGCCGGCCAGTCCGGCCGACCAGGCGTCGCGGTGGCCCAGGTCGTCGATGTGGTCGAGCAGCCGGTACAGCTGGGTGGTGGCCATGAAGGTGCGGGTGACGCGGTGCTCGACGACGGCGCGCACCACCTGCCGCGCGTCGAACTCCGGCAGCAGCACGACGCTGCCGCCCACCGCCAGGGCGCCGTCGACCAGGAGCCCGGCGCTGTGGCTCAGCGGGGTGCTGAACAGCGCCGTGATCTCGGGGGCCTCCGCGGGGGTGTCGACCGCGATCCGCACGGTGCCCTCCCAGGACCGCAGCGACTTGCGGATCCCCTTGGGGCGACCGGTGCTGCCGCTGGTGAACATGATGACCGCCAGGTCGTCGGGCTCCCCGCACGCCGGGGCGACGGCCCCGGGGTCGTCGGTGGGCGCCGTCCCGGCGGACCCGTCCTGTCCGGGGCCGACCAGGACCGCGCCGGAGCGCTCGGCCAGTTCGGCGGCCCGCGCCGCGCTGGTCCGGTCGGCGTACAGCACGCTCGCCCCGGTGTCCCGCACGATGCCGAGCTGGTCGGCGAGCGGCAGCATGGCCGTGCTGGTGCCCGGGTTGGTGGAGCGCAGGTAGCAGACCGCGGCGCCGGCCAGGTGGGCGGCGTGCCGCACGCCGAGCATGTCCGGGCTGTTGGGCGCGGTGAGCACGGCGACCACGGTGCCGCGCCCGACGCCGTTCGCCCGCAGGGTGCGGTAGGTGCCGGTGACGGCCCGCAGGTAGTCCGCCGCGGTCAGTTCCGTACCCGGGTAGCGCAGCACCACCTTGTCGGGGTGCGCCGCCAGCGCCTCCAGCACCTCGGGCACGTAGCCGCCCGCGTCCGACCACCAGGCCCCGCCCGCAGTCACCATGCCGCCCTCTCCTCACCGCCCCGCCGAACCCGGCGGCCAGCCGTTGACCTGACACCTGGAGTCTTCTGGTCGCCGACGGCGCGGAACAGGCGTGTTCGGGCAGGTCGGTGGTGCGCCCGGGCGGGCTGTACTACGGGGGTACCCGAACGGGTAGGCCACCCGGTGGCGGCGGCCGCACTGTCCGTCAGGAGCTCCCCGGGAGGGCGGGAGTGGGCGAATGTGAACAGTATGTGCTGTCGCTCACGGAGGGGGGAGCGGCGCAGAACCGCTGACCTGCAACGATCTGGTGGGCTGATGGATCGATTCGGGAATCGTGCTTGATCGCCGCTCCCGGACGGCGCAGGATCAATCCCGGCAAGGCACCGAGCTGTGCCGTGACACGGGGGATTGAGCGAGCCGTATCTCCTCGGCTCCGAGCGACTTTCACTCACTTTCCTGACGGGATTTCCGACGGGCGGCTTCGGGCCGCTCCTTCCCATGTCACGACCGCGCCGGTTTTTCCCACTACACCGATGTTGCGGGGGAAGTGTGTTGCAACAGCCTTACTCATATCGGTACAGAGCCCTGGTGGAGCCCGACTGGCGGAGGATCCCCGGTTGGCGCGAGGTGACCGAGCAGGAGTGGCACGATCCGCAGTGGCAGCGTGTGCACTGCGTGAAGAACGTCCGCCAGCTCCGGGCGGCCTACGGCGACCTGCTGTCCGAGGAGTTCTACCTCGACGTGGAGCGCGACCAGGCGGAGCGGGCGACCATGTCGCTGCTGCTGCCGCCGTACGTGCTCAGCATGATGGTGCCGCACGCCGAACCGGACGCCGAGAGCATGTACGCGGACCCGGTGCGCCGGCACATGCTGCCGGTGTTCTCCGACCGGGACCCGGAGTGGCCCTCGCACCCCTACGCCTCGCGGGACTCGCTGCACGAGGCGGAGATGTGGGTGGTCGAGGGACTGACCCACCGTTACCCGACCAAGGTGCTGGCCGAGTTGGTCTCCACCTGCCCCCAGTACTGCGGGCACTGCACCCGGATGGACCTGGTCGGCAACTCGACGCCGCAGATCCTCAAGTTGAAGTTCACGGTCAAGCAGGCCGACCGCCACGACGCCATGCTGGACTACCTGCGCCGGACGCCGTCCGTCCGCGACGTGGTGGTCTCCGGCGGCGACGTGGCCAACGTGCCGTGGCCCCGGCTGGAGTCCTTCGTCTCGGCGCTGCTGGAGCTGGACCACATCCGGGACATCCGGCTGGCCTCCAAGGCGCTGATGGACCTGCCGCAGCACTGGCTCAGCGACGACGCCCAGCGCACCATGGGCCGACTGGCCGCCACCGCGCGCGAGCGCGGCGTCAGCCTGGCCGTGCACACCCACACCAACTCCGCGCAGCAGGTGACCCCGCTGAACGCGCGGGCCGCCCGGAGCATGCTCGACCTCGGTGTGCGCGACGTGCGCAACCAGGGCGTCATGCTGCGCGGGGTCAACGACACCCCCGAGTCGCTGCTCGACCTGTGCTTCGCGCTGCTCGACGGCGCCGGGGTGATGCCGTACTACTTCTACCTCTGCGACATGATCCCGAACGCCGAGCACTGGCGCCTCGCCCTGTGGGAGACCCAGGCGTTGCAGCAGGCGGTCATGGGGTACCTGCCGGGCTTCGCCACGCCCCGGCTGGTCTGCGACGTGCCGTTCGTCGGCAAGCGCTGGGTGCACCAGACCGAGCACTACGACCGTGAGCGCGGCATCTCGTACTGGTCCAAGAACTACGTGACCTCACTGGAACAGGACGACCCGTACGCGCTCGCCAAGTCGTACGAGTACTACGACCCGATCCAGACCCTCGGCGAGGCGGGGCGCGAGTGGTGGCGCTCCCACGTCGCAGTGTCGGAAACCGTCCCGAGCACCAGGAGCTCCCATGAGTGACCTCAGCCCCATCGCGCCGCTCCCGGTGCGGCAGAAGTTCCTGGTCGATCCCGACCTGGGGGCCGGCAACTTCCTGGAGTACGCCCTCAAGTACAACCCGAACACCGACGTGCCGCTGGTCTACAGCCACCGGACGGACGAGCGCGGGCAGGTCGCGCTGCGCGGGTACAGCCTGAACGAGCTGGCGGCCATCCGCGACCAGTACGCCCGCTGGTACTGGGCGAACGGCGTGCGGCCCGGCGAGCCGGTCGCGCTCTACATCGCCGAGGGCCTCCAGCCGATCCTGCACTTCCTGGCGCTCACCGCGCTCGGCGCCGTCCCGGCGCTGGTCAACGACGCGATGCCGATCGCGACGGCCAAGCGCTACCTGGACCACGTCGGCGTGGTCGGCCTGGTCGCGGACGACCCGCGGCTGATCTCGGCGGCCTACAAGCCCGGGCAGCCGCGGCCCCGGTTCATCGTGCCGTCCGCGGAGATCCGCGCGCACGACCCCGAGTCGGGCACGCTCCCGGACGTCTACCCGTTCCGGCACGCCGCCGAGGACGTGGTGGGGCTGATCCACTCCTCCGGCACCACCGGCACCCCCAAGTCCACCATGGTGGCCCACCGCCAGTTCTGGGTCGGCAAGGAGACGCGCATGGTGCGCTTCCCGGCCGAGCCGTACGACCGGCTGCTGTCGCTGATGCCGCACACCCACGCCGGCGGTCTCAGCTACCTGCTCACCACGATCCTGCTGGGCCTGCCCACCCTGACCATGGGCGACTGGCGGCGCACCGCGGTGGAGCCGGTGATGAAGGCCTTCCAGCCCACCATGGTCGCCTCGTTCGCCCGCACCTTCGTCGAACTCGCCACCGGCGAGGCCCCGGTGGAGGCCGCCGCCAAGGTGCACACCTGGTTCAACACCGGCGACTCGGCGCACTTCGGCCACATCCGCCGGCTGGTGCGGCTCGGTGAGCGGCCCTCCGGCCTGATCCAGCCCTGGCTGCTCCCCGAGGGCGCCGCCGGCCAGGCGGTGCTGCCCGGCTCCCGGTTCGTCGACGGCCTGGGCTCCTCCGAGATGGGCATGGCGCTGTTCGGGCAGGTCACCACCCCGGAGACGCCCCGCGACGACCGCTGCGTCGGCCTGCCGGTCGAGGTGGTCGAGCACGCCGCCGTCCTGGACGACGACGGCAACGAGGTGCCGGACGGCACGGTCGGCTACCTCGCGGTCAAGACCCCGTCCCGCACCCCCGGTTACTGGAACGACCCGGAGCTGACCAGCAGCTTCGAGCTGGCCGGCTACTGGCTGACCGGCGACATCGCCCGCCGCACCGAGGACGGCCGGTTCTACCACCTGGACCGCACGGTCGACGTGATCAACACCGCCGCGGGCCCGGTCTACAGCCTCCCGCTGGAGGAGGTGCTGATCGCCGACTGCGAGGACCTGGTGATGGACTGTTCGGTCATCGGCGTGCCCGGCGCGCTCGGTGACGGCCAGCAGCCGATCGCCGTGGTCCGGCTCCAGCAGGGCGCGCTCGGCACCGACCCGGCCAGGATCCTCGACGCGGCGAACAAGGCCATGGCGGCGGCCGGCCTGGCCGAGCTGGCCGCGGTCTTCGTGGCCGAGCAGGAGGGCGACTTCCCGACCGGCCCCACCGGCAAGGTGCTCAAGCGCGAGCTGCGCACCCGCTACGCCACCGCGCTGACGGCCGATGCCGCCCAGCAGTAGTCCGGCTCCACCTCCACTCCTTCACGGCTACCAGGAAGAGCTATGTCAGGAGAGAAGCAGACACGTGTGATCGGCGTCATCGGTGCCGGTCCCCGGGGGCTCTCCGTCGTGGAACGGTTAACCGTCAACGCGACGGAGGGCGGCCACCCGGTCGTGATCCACGTGGTGGATCCGTTCGTCGGCAGCGGCGGTCGGGTCTGGGACATCACGCAGCCGACCGAACTGCTGATGAACACGGTGGCGTCGCAGGTCACCATGTTCACCGACCCGAGCGTCACCTGCGAAGGCCCGATACGTCCGGGACCGAGCCTGTACGAGTGGGCGAAGCTGGACATCGAGCTGGCGCCCCTGGAGTACCCGGGGTGGGTGAGCGAGGAGGCCGCGGAGCTCGGCCCGGACTCCTACCCCTCCCGGGCCTTCTACGGCCACTACCTGGTCTGGGTGCTCGACCGCCTGATCAGCACGGCCCCCGACCACGTCTCGATCCGGCTGCACCGCAACACCGCGGTCAGCCTGACCGAGGCCGAGGACGGTTCGCAGATCGTCACCCTGGACGACGGCAGCGGACTGCTGCTGGACAGCGTCGTCCTGGCCCAGGGGCACCTGGACATGCCGCCGAGCGCGGGCGAACTGGGCCTGGAGGGCTACGCCCGGGCCCAGGGCCTCGGCTACCTGCCGCCGACCAACCCGGCCGAGGCGGACCTGGACTTCGTCGCCCCCGGCCAGCCGGTCGCGCTGCGGGGACTGGGGCTCAACTTCTTCGACTACCTGACGCTGCTGACCGCCGGCCGCGGCGGCACCTTCGTCCGGGAGGGCGAGCGGCTGCGCTACCGCCCGTCCGGCCGGGAGCCGTTGATGTACGCCGGCTCCCGGCGCGGCATCCCGTACCACGCGCGCGGCGAGAACCAGAAGGGCGCCTTCGGCCGCCACTGGCCGGGCTCCCGCACCATGGAACGGATCAACGTGCTGCGCGAGCAGCGCCGGCTGGGCGCGGAGGTCGAGTTCACCCGGCACATCTGGCCGCTGGTCGACCGCGAGGTCACCGGGGTCTACTACCACGCGCTGATCTCCGAGCGGCGCGGCGGCGAGCAGGCCGACGCCTTCCTGCGGGAGTACGGCGACCGGCCGCCGGGCGCGGACGACGAGGAGCTGCTCGGCCGGTTCGGCCTCGGGCCGGCCGACCGCTGGGACTGGGACGCGATCGCCCGGCCGTACGGGGAGCGCAAGTTCCTCGGCCGGGTCGAGTTCCAGGACTGGCTGCTCGGCCACCTGCGGCAGGACCTGGTGGAGGCCCGGCGCGGCAACGTCGGCGGGGCGCTGAAAGCGGCCCTGGACGTCATGCGCGACCTGCGCAACGAGGTCCGCCTGCTGGTCGACCACGCCGGGATCACCGGCGAGTCCTACCGCGACGAGCTGCAGTCCTGGTACACCCCGCTCAACGCCTACGTCTCGATCGGTCCGCCGCCCAGACGGATCGAGGAGCTGATCGCCCTGGTCGAGGCGGGCGTGGTGACCATGCTCGCCCCCGGCATGCGGGTCACGCCCGCACCGGCGGGGGCCGGGTTCACCGTCGACTCCACGTCCGTCCCGGGCGGGGAGGTCGAGGTGACCGCGCTGATCGAGGCGCGGCTGCCCGAGGTGGACATCCGGACCACCGAGGACCCGCTGGTCCGCAACCTGGTGGACCGCCGGGCCTGCCGGCCGTACCTGATCCCCACCGGCACCGACGGGCACGTCGAGACCGGCGGGCTGACGGTCACCGAGCGCCCGTACCGGCTGGTCGACGCGGCGGGCCGGGTGCACCCGTACCGCTACGCCTTCGGGGTGCCGACCGAGACGGTGCACTGGGCGACCGCGGCCGGGATCCGGCCCGGGGTCGACTCGGTGATCCTCGGCGACGCCGACGCGATCGCCCGGGCCTGCCTGTCGGCCGAACCGGGCCAGCGCTCGCCGTCGGCGGCGCGGGTGCGGGTCACCCTCTGAGCGCCGGGCTCCACCGCACCACCCGGTGGCCCCGGCCGCCGGTCGTACCGACAAGTTCCTTGAGAAAGTCCTGAGTTGAACCATCCAGAAGGAGGACCGCGCAGTGCCCGAACAGGCCGCGTCCGATTCGACCGTACGCCGACCGAGCGGCAGTGACCGCGCACCGGTGAGCGTCGACGCCGGACTGCTCTCACCGGTCTGGGCGGGCACCGACGCGCTCCGAACCCTGGGCGACGAGGCATGGGTCGCCGCGATGCTGGAGACCGAGGTCGCGCTGGCCCGTGCCCAGGCGTCCCTCGGCGTGATACCCGCCGACACGGCGGGAGCGATCGCCGAGGGCGCCGCGAGAGCCCGGATCGACGTCGCCGAGCTGGCCGCCGAGGCCCGCGGCGCCGCCAACCCGGTCGTCGTCCTGGTCCGGGAGCTGACGGCGGCGGTCGCCGCCGTCGACCCCGCCGCCGCCGGGTACGTGCACCTCGGCAGCACCAGCCAGGACATCCTGGACTCGGCCGCGATGCTGCTCGGCGCGAGAGTGCTGGCGGACATCCGGCAGAACCTCTCCCGGGTGGCCGCGGCGCTGGCGAAGCTCGCCGACGAGCACCGCACCACCCCGATGGCCGCCCGCACCCTGGCCCAGCACGCCGTGCCCACCACCTTCGGGTTGAAGGCGGCCGGCTGGCTGGACTCGGTGCTGGACACCCTCGAGCGGGTCGACCGCACCGTCGCCCTGCTGCCGGCCCAACTGGGCGGCGCGGCCGGCACGATGGCGGCCTACCAGGAGTACGCCAGGGCCACCCCGGCCGACCGGCCCGGCCACGGGATCGAGCTCGCGGCGCGCTTCGCCGCCGAACTCGGCCTGCGCGAGCCCTCCGCCCCCTGGCACAGCCTGCGCGTCCCGCTGAACGACCTCGGCTGGGTGCTCAGTTCCGTCACCGGGACGCTGGGGAAGTTCGCCCTGGACGTCCAGGGGATGTCCCGCACCGAGGTCGGCGAGGTCGCCGAACCGGCCGCCGCAGGCCGCGGCGTCTCCTCGGCGATGCCCCAGAAGCGCAACCCGGTGCTGGCCACCCTCATCATGGCGGCCGCGCGTCAACTGCCCGCCCACGCGCTGATCCTGGCCCAGAGCATGGTGGCCGAGGACGAGCGGGCGCCCGGCGCCTGGCACGCCGAGTGGCAGCCGCTGCGCGAGGCGCTGCGGCTGGCCTCGGGCGCGGCCTACACGGCCGTGGAGCTCGCCGAGGGCCTGGAGGTCTTCCCGGAGCGGATGCGGGAGAACCTGGCGCTCACCGGCGGCTCGATCGTCTCCGAGCGGCTGAACGTCGCCCTCGCCCCGCTGCTGGGCAAGGCCGAGGCGAAGAAGCTGCTGGCCGAGTGCGCCCGCCGGTCCGCCTCCGGTACTGCCTCGTTCACCGAGGTGATGGAGGCCCGCTCGGACCTGGTGGCCAAGCTGCCGGCCGGCGTCACCGTCCAGGACCTGCTGGCCCCCGAGGGCTACCTGGGTGCCGCCGAACAGCTGGTGGACCGCGTGCTGCGGCGCCACCAGGAGAACCACGCGTGAAGGAGCCAGCATGAGTGACCACCTCTCCCCGGCGGTGCGCCCCCGCGGGCTGCACGGCCCGGTGGCGTTCTGGCTGATCGCCACCACCCAGTGCCTGCTGCTGTTCGCCTCCAGCGCGCCGTCCCCGCTCTACGTGGTCTACCAGGCGAAGTGGGGCTTCTCCTCGATCACCCTGACCGAGGTGTTCGCGGCCTACGCGATCGCGCTGCTGGTCGCGCTGCTCGTGGTCGGCGGACTGTCCGACTACATCGGCCGCAAGCCGGTGCTGCTCGGCGCGCTCGTCGTCGAGGTGGCCAGCATGGCGCTGTTCATCCGCGCCGACGGCGTCGCCTGGCTGATGGCCGCCCGGATCGCCCAGGGCCTGGCCACCGGCGCCGCGACCGGGGCGACCAGCGCCGCGATGCTGGACCTCGCCCCGCAGCACCGGCCCCGGCTCGGCCCGCTGGTCAACAGCGCCGCGCCGATCGTCGGCCTGGCGCTGGGCGCGCTCGGCGCGGGCCTGCTGGTCCAGTACGCGCCGCACCCGCAGACCCTGGTGTACGCCCTGCTGCTCGCGGCCTTCGTGCTCTGCGCGCTGGGCGTCCCCGCGCTCGCCGAGACCTCGCCGCGCCGGCCGGGCGCGGTGGCCTCGCTGATGCCGCGGACGGGCATCCCGCGCGAGGCCAGGCCGATGTTCCTGGTGGTGGTGCCCTGCCTGTTCGCGGTCTGGGCGCTGGGCGGCCTCTACATGTCGCTCGGCCCGTCGATCGCGGCCGGCATCCTGCACATCTCCAACCACGTCATCGGCGGCCTGGTCATCTTCGCGCTGACCGGGACGGGGGCGGTCGGCTCGCTGCTGCGCCGCAACCACCCGCCGCGGCAGACCATGACCCTCGGCTTCGTGGCCTTCTTCGTCGGGGTCGGCGCCACCCTGGGCGCCCTGGCCACGGCCTCCACCCCGCTGTTCTTCGTCGGCACGGTGATCGCCGGGTACGGCTTCGGGACGGGCTTCCTGAGCGCCTTCCAGACCGTCGGGCCGCTCGCCGGACCGGAGGTCCGCGCCGAACTGATCGCCAGCATGTACGTCGTCTGCTACCTGGGGTTCAGCCTGCCGGCCGTCGCCGCCGGGGTGGCCGTGGGCCACATCGGGTTGAAGTCCACCGCGACGGTGTACGGCATCGCCGTGATGGTGCTCGCGGTGGCCGCCACCGCCGGTCTCCAGGTGCAGCAGCGCAAGGAGCGGCGCCGGCAGCGCGACGGGAGCGAGCCGGTGCCCGTCTCCGGGTCGGCGCGCCGTTGACCGACCGTCCACGCGCCCCGCTCACGTCCAGGTTCACGTCCAGGTTCACGTCTACCCGAGGTGCTTCCCATGACTGACGACAACCGGCCGGCCGGCTACGACCCGGCCGAGGTGGACGTCCTCCGCCGGTTCCTGCTCACCGCCCGGCGCGACCCGGACGCCGTCGCCGTCGTCGACGACACGTCGACCGTGACGTACGGCGAACTGGAGCGCCGGGTACGGCGGATCGCCGCCCGGCTCGGCGCGGACCGCGGCACGGTGGCCGTGCTGACCTCCCGCTCCGCGGACACCGTGGCGGCGCTGCTCGGCGTGCTCGCGGCCGGCGGCACCTACTGCCCGATCGACCCGGCGTTCCCGCCGGAGCGCACGGCCGCGCTGCTGGCGGCCGCCGGGGTCCGCGTCGCGATCGCCGCGGACCCCGGGCGGCTGCCCGCCGGGGTGCCGGTGCTGGACCCGTCCGACGCCGCGGGCAGCGAGGAGCCCGAGGACTTCCCGGAAGGCCGGCTGCCCGAGCCCGACCCGGCCGCCCCCGCCTACCTGCTCTTCACCTCGGGCTCCACCGGGCAGCCCAAGCCGGTGGTCACCCCGCGGCGGGCGATCGGCGCCTCGGTGGCCTCGCTGGCCACCCTGTTCGCGGTCGCCCCCGGTGACCGGGTGCTCCAGTTCGCCTCGCTCAACTGGGACACCTGCTTCGAGGAGATCCTGCCCGCGCTCACCGTCGGCGCGACCCTGGTCTTCGACGCGGACGCCTACTCGGCCTCCTTCCCGCGCTTCCTGCGGATGGTCGAGCGGCACCGGATCACCCTGCTGGACCTGCCCACGGCGTTCTGGCACGAGTTCGTCCACCACCTGACCGAGGAGCGGGCCGCCCTGCCGGAGAGCCTGCGCACCGTCGTCATCGGCGGCGAGGCGGCCCGGCCGGCCCGGATCGACGACTGGTGCGCGCTGCCCGGCGCCGACGCCGTCCGCCTGGTCAACACCTACGGCTGCACCGAGACCACCCTGGTCACCCACGCGATCGACCTGCACGGACCGCTCGCCGGCCCGGCCGTCGCCGCGGGGGCCGCCCGGGTCGTCCCGATCGGCCGGGCGCTGCCGCACGTCCGGGAGCAGATCGGCGAGGACGGCGAGCTGCTGATCGGCGGGGACGGGCTGGCGCTCGGCTACCGGGGCCTGCCGGAGGTCACCGCCGAGCGGTTCGCCGAACTCGACCTGCCCGGCGCGCCGGGGCGCTACTTCCGCACCGGCGACCGGGTCCGCCGGGAGCCGGACGGCGTCCTCGTCCACCAGGGCCGCCTGGACGACGAGCTCAAGGTCCGCGGCATCCGGGTCAGCCCGGGCGAGGTCGAGGCGCAGATCTGCGCCCACCCGGACGTGGCGGCCGCCGCCGCCACCGGCGCCGCGCTGGGCGACCACACCGTCCTGGTCGCCTATGTGACACCCCGTCCGCACGCCGACGCCGACACCCTCGCGGCCGGGCTCGCCCGGTACCTGCGCACGTCGGGCCCCAGCCACCTCGTACCGTCCCGGATCACCGTCGTGCCCGAACTCGTCCTCACCGCGAGCGGCAAGGTCGACCGGCGCCGGACCCACCAGATGTACACAACCAGCAACTGACGCAAGGAGAATGACCGTGTCCACCGTTGGTACCGTCGACAGCGTGATCGGCATCTTCGGCCGGGTCCTGGAATCCGACCAGGTGACCGCCGACTCGGACTTCTTCGACCTGGGCGGGGACTCCCTGCTCGCCACCCGGGTGCTCAGCGGGGTCGCCCGCGAGTTCGGCGCGGAGTTCGGCATCGCCGAGTTCATCGACGCCCCGACCCCGGCCGCCCTGGCCAAGCTGATCGAAGGTGCGGCCCGATGAGCGTCATCGTTGTCGGAGCCGGCCTGGCCGGACTCACCGCCGCCACCGAACTGGCCGCCAGAGGCGTCGAGGTGACCGTCCTGGAGGCCCGCGACCGGGTCGGCGGCCGCACCCACGGCCTGGAGGTCGCCCCCGGCCAGTGGGCCGACGCGGGCGCCGCCTACCTCGGCGAGCGCCACACCGAGCTCAAGGCGCTGATCGAGCGCCTCGGCCTGGCCACCGCGCCCACCACCATGGTCGGCCGGAGCCGGTTCTCCCTGGGCGGCGACCCGGAGAGCACCGACGGCCGCTTCCCGCCGCTCAGCCCGATCGCCCTCGGCGAGATGTTCGACCTGCTGGACGAGGTCACCAAGGCGGTCCGCGCGGACGCCCCGCACCTCACCCCGGACGCGGAGCGGCTGGACCGGCTCACCGTGGCCGAGTGGATCGAGCAGAACGTCCAGCACCCCGACGCCCGGCTGTTCTTCCCGCTGTTCCTCGGCGAGATGATGGCCGCCGACCCGGCCGACGTGTCGGTGCTGCACATGGCCTTCTACCTGAACTCCGGCGGCGGCATCCGCTACCTCAACGCCTTCCAGGGCGGCGCCCAGGAGGAGCGGGTCGACGGCGGCGCGCACCGGCTGAGCGAGCTGCTGGCCGACAAGCTCGGCGACCGGGTGCTGCTCTCCCGGCCGGTGCGCCTGGTCGAGCAGATCGGCGACCGGGTCCGGGTGCACACCGACCAGGGCGTGCACGAGGGCGACAGCGTGGTCATCGCGCTGCCGCCGCTGCTGGCCGACACCGTCGAGTTCCGGCCGGAGCTGCCCGCGCCGCGGTCGAGCGAGGTCACCGCGCGGGGCTGCGCCGTCAAGGTCCACCTGATCCACCCCAAGCCGCTCTGGCGCGACCACGGGCTGTCCGGCTGGTCGGTCAGCTCCGACGGGCCGCTGCTGTCCACCGTGGACGACTCGCCCCCCGGCGAGGGCGTCGGCATCCTGACCGGCTTCGTCACCGGCAGCGAGGCCAAGACCTTCGCGGCCCTGCCCGCCGAGGAGCAGCGCAGCGCCGTCCTGGCCCAGGCCCGGCGGCTCTTCCCGCAGCTGCCCGAGCCGATCGGCTACCACGTCACCGACTGGGTCAACGAGGAGTACAGCCGCGGCTGCTACGCCGCGCTGTTCGGGCCGGGCGACTGGCTGGCCCAGGGCCCGCAGCTGACCGAGCCGTTCGGCCGGGTGCACTGGGCCGGCACGGAGACCAGCACCGAGTTCTTCGGCCTGATGGAGGGCGCGATCCGCTCGGGCCTGCGGGCGGCGGAGGAGATCGCTCCGGCCGGCTGACCGGCCCCGAGCGACTGATATATCGTCACATCGCTGTGGTGGGTGCCGGTACCGATCGCGGTACCGGCACCCACCCGCGCCCAGGACCCGACAGCCCCAGGAGCCCACCCATGACCAGTGATTCGGCGGCGTCGGAGGCGGAGGCCACCGCCCGGCGCTGCGCGGAGGCCATGTACGCCGACGACCGGACCTGCCAGTCGCTCGGCATCACCATCGACCAGGTCGGCCCCGGCCGCGCCACCGCGCACCTCAAGCTCGCCGACACCATGGTGAACGGCCACGGCACGGCGCACGGCGGGTACCTGTTCCTGCTCGCCGACGCGGCCTTCGCCTACGCCTGCAACACCCACGACGTCGCCACCGTGGCCCAGGCGGCCCAGGTGACCTTCCTGCGCCCGGCCTCGGCCGGGGACGAGCTGGCCGCCGAGGCGGTGGAGCGCTCCCGGTTCGGCCGCAGCGGGATCTACGACGTCACGGTGCGCCGGGCGGACGGCAAGGTGATCGCCGAGTTCCGCGGCCAGAGCCAGTCGCTGCCGGGGCAGCGCGTCACGTCGTCCGGCCCGCAGTCGAAGGACAGGTGATCCCCATCGACACCGCACCCGACACCACCGCACCCGACACCACCGCGCCCGACACCACCGCACCCGACATCCGGCCCTGGGACCGGCGGGCGCTCCGGATCACCGAGGAGATCGTCGACCGGGTCGAGGCCACCGACCTCGACCGGCCGACCCCCTGCTCGGAGTGGACGCTGCACAAGCTGCTGGCCCACATGATCGGCCAGAACCACGGCTTCGCCGCCGCCGCCGAAGGCGTGCGGACCGAGCGCGCCGACTGGGCGGACCGCGAGTTCGGCGACGACTGGGCCGGTGCCTTCCGGGACTCCTCGGCCCGGGTCGCCCGGGCCTTCGCCCGGGAGGGCGTGCTGGACACCGAGTTCTGGCTGCCCGAGGTGCGCGGCGGACAGATGTTCCCGGCCCGTACGGCGATCGGCTTCCACTTCGTCGACTACGTGGTGCACGGCTGGGACGTGGCCGCCGCGATCGGGGTGCCCGCCGCGTACGAGGCGGAACTGCTCGACGCGGTGCTCCCGTACGTCGAGGAGGTGCCGGACGGGAGCAACCGGCTCCAGCCCGGGTCCTCCTTCCGGCCGGGGCTGGCCACCGGCAGCACCGACCGGCTGGACCGGATCCTGGCGATGCTCGGACGCTCGCCCCGCTGGCCGGTCGAAGCGGGCGAACCGGCCGACGCGGGCGCACCGCTGTCCGGCTCCGCGGAGCCGGGGGAGCCGGGCGCCGGGGCGTGACCCGCGCGCGCAACCTCCCCCTGCTGCTGGCCGCGACCTTCGCCGTCTTCTCCGACTACGCGCCGTTGCTCTCGGTGGTGCCGCTCTGGTCCGCGACCGGGGGCTCCTCGGGCGTCGGCGCCGGGGCGGCCACCGGGGTGACCATGGGCGCGGGCATCCTGGTGCAGCTGTGCATGGGCCGGCTGGTCCCGGCGCTCGGTCTGCGCCGGCTGCTGGTGACCGGCTCCCTGCTGCTCAGCCTGCCGACGGCGGCCTACCTGCTGTCGCCCGCGCTCGGGTGGGTGCTGGCCGTCTCGGCCGTCCGGGGCGCGGGGTTCGGCATGGCCGCCGTGGCGGGCAGCGCGCTGGCCGCCGAACTGGCCCCGCCGGGCCGGCGGGCCGCGGTGGTCGGCTGGTACGGGGCCGCCGCGGGGCTCCCGCAGGTGGTCTGCCTGCCGCTGGGGGTGTGGTGCGCGCAGACCTTCGGCTTCCCGGTGGTGTTCCTGGGGGCGACGGTGCTGGGCGGGCTCGCGGTACCGCTCGCGTGGGCGCTGGTGGTGCCGGCCGCGGTGCCTGCCGCGGCGCCTGCCGACGGGCCTGCTGCGGTGGAGCCGTCCGGGGTGGAGCCCGCGGCGGTGGCGGCGTCCGGGCCGGTGCCGACGGCTCCACCGCACCCGCCGGCCGGCGGATTCGCCCCGCTGGTCGGCCTGTTGGCGCTGCTGGCCGCGAGTGCGGCCGCGGTGGGCGGCGTCACCTCGTTCGTGGCCTTCGCGCTGCCGGCCCCGGGAGCGGCGGCGGTGGTGCTGTTCGCGCTGTCCGCCGCGATGATCCTGGGCCGGCTGGCGGCGGGCGGGCTCGCCGACCGGTTCGGCGAGGGCCGCACGCTGGTCCCGGCGGTGATCGCCGCGGCCCTCGGCACGGGCGGCATCGCCGCGGCGGTGCTGCTCACCGCTGCGGCGACGGTCCCGGCGGCCCTGGCGGCCGCGGTCTGCGGGGCGGGGTTCGGGGCGTTGCAGAACGAGACCCTGGTGCTGGTGTTCGCCCGGACCGGACCGGCCCGTCGCGGCATGGCCAGCACCGCTTGGAACATGGCGTACGACGTGGGCACCGGGGCCGGCTCCCTCCTGGTCGGTGTCGCCTCCCGGCTGGTCGGGGTGGGTGGGGCCTTCCTGCTGTCGGCCGTCGCGATGGCCGCGGTGCTGCCCGCGGCGCGGGCGCGGCCCGGGCGGCCCCGGTCGGGTCGGGTGCCGCCGGGGGAGTCGCGGCCCGGCCCCGCGCGGCCCGGCCCCTCGCAGCCCGGTCAGGCCGACGCGGGGACCGGGACCCGTCGGCGGACCTGACCGGGAACGGTGGCGTCCGCCAGTCGGGCCGCGCAGTCCGCGATCGCCCGGATCCGGGCGTTCTCCTCGGCGGTGCGCCAGATCAGCGCCACCGGCGCCGGTGGCAGGTCGTGGATCGCGACGAACGCCACGTCCGGCTGGGCGTAGTAGCGGGCCACCGACTCCGCCAGCGGCGCGACCCCCTTCCCGGCGGCCACCAGGGACAGGATCTCCTGGCAGGTCTGCACCTCCTGCCCCCGGCGCAGCACGTGCCCGGAGGGCGTCGCCACCGGCAGGTGGAAGTCCCGCCAGTAGTCGGGCGCGGTGTTCGCCAGGGCGAACACCGTCTCGCGCGCGATCTCCTCGATCGAGATCGACTGCCGCCCGGCGACCGGGTGGTCCAGGGCGACCGCCAGCATCCGCGACTCCAGGCCGATCACCGGCCCGACCGTGATGTCCGGCTCCTCGATCGGCAGCCGCACCACCAGGGCGTCCACCTCGCCCCGGCGCAGCGGGCCGAGCAGGTCGCTGCAGGCCACCTCGTGCAGGGTGATGTCGCACTCCGGCGCGTACGCCTGCCCGGCGCGTATCAGGCCCGCCGCGTACGATCCGCCGGCCGCGCCGGTGAAGCCCAGCCGCAGCTGTCCGTCGACGCCGCAGGCCTGGGCCACCGTCTCGGAGTACGCGGCGGTCATCTCCTGGTAGAGCGGCTTCAACCGGTCGACCAGGCCCACCCCCAGCTTGGTCAGCCTGACCTGACGGCTGGTCCGCTCGAACAGCTGGCCGCCGATGCGCTGCTCCACGTCCCGCAGCGTCTGGCTGACCCTGGACTGCGACACGCGCAGTCTCTTGGCGGCCTGCCCGAAGTGCAGTTCCTCCCCGAGTGTCAACAGTGTCCGTACCTCGCGCAGATCCAGCACCGGAACCGCCCCCTCCCGAATAGACATGTCTGCCTCAACAGATCGCACGGTCCTTACAATGCCGCATGACCAGCCGCCTGTTCGGGTAATCCCCAGTCTCCCGGACCCGGAAGCGTCGGTTCACGCAGTGGCCGGATTCGTGCGGTGGCGGCCGACTTCCGGCCCGGCGGCCCCCGACCCGACGGCCCGGGCGCGTCCATTCCTGGCAGTTCCGATACTCGATGAGGTGTTGATGCGACTAAGGATGCTGATACTCTGTCGATCACGCAGACAGCTCAGGGGTGCATGCCGACTACGGGGAACGGGTCGGCGGGGGCCGGGGCTGGACCGGGTGACGGTGCATCAGGCCACTTGAGGGAGTGGCCCGTTGTGCCGTGCCCGGTCGCCTGCGGTCCGACTGTCCGGGGTTCACGGGGGTGCATCGATGCAGGGCATGGCTGGGCGCGAAGCGGACGGTCTCCCGCCCCGGGCGGTCGCGGTGGTCGGGATCGGCTGCCGCTTCCCGCAGGCGGACGGGCCGGAGGCGTTCTGGCGGCTGCTGCGCGCCGGCGGGGACGCGGTCACCGAGCGCCCCG
This sequence comes from Kitasatospora sp. NPDC001309, assembly GCF_042896295.1. Lineage (NCBI taxonomy): Bacteria > Bacillati > Actinomycetota > Actinomycetes > Kitasatosporales > Streptomycetaceae > Kitasatospora > Kitasatospora sp. NPDC001309. The sequence continues at coordinate 87,047 of NZ_JBIAXC010000003.1, forward strand.
GCGACCGGGGGCCGGCCCGCGGCGGCTTCCTCGACCGGGTGGACGGCTTCGACCCGGAGTTCTTCGGCATCTCCCGCCGCGAGGCCGTCGCGATGGACCCGCAGCAGCGGTTGGCGCTCGAACTGGCCTGGGAGGCCCTGGAGGACGCCAGGACCGGACCGGCCGGGCTCGCCGGCAGCCGGACCGGCGTGTTCCTCGGCGTGATCGCCGACGACTACGCCGCGCTGCTGCACGGCCTCGGCCCCGAGGCGGTCACCGGGCACACCCTGACCGGACTGCAGCGCGGGGTGACCGCCAACCGGATCTCCTACGCGCTGGGCCTGCACGGGCCGAGCCTGGTGGTCGACACCGGGCAGTCCTCCTCGCTGACCGCCGTGCACCTGGCCTGCGCCAGCCTGCGCAGCGGTGAGTCCGAACTCGCGCTGGCCGGCGGGGTGAGCCTGATCCTGGCGCCGCAGAGCACCCTGGCCCTGGAGCGCGCCGGGACGCTCTCGCCCGCCGGGCGCTGCCACACCTTCGACGCCCGCGCCGACGGCTACGTCCGCGGCGAGGGCGGCGGGATCGTCGTCCTCAAACCGCTGGAGGCCGCCGTCCGGGACGGCGACCGGATCCACGCCGTCATCCGCGGCAGCGCCCTGAACAACGACGGGGCCACCGAGACGCTGCCCACCCCCGGCCGGGCCTCGCAGCGGCGGGTGCTGCTCGCGGCCTGCGCCGACGCGGGCGTCGAGCCGGGCGAGGTCCAGTACGTCGAACTGCACGGCTCGGGCACCCGGGCCGGGGACCCGGTCGAGGCCGCCGCGCTCGGCGCGGCGCTGGGCACCGCCCGGGCGGCGGGCGACCCGTTGCTGGTCGGATCGGTCAAGACCAACATCGGCCACCTGGAGGGCGCGGCCGGGATCGCCGGGCTCATCAAGGCCGTGCTGTGCGTCGGCGCGCGCGAACTCGTGCCCAGCCTGAACCACACCGGGCCCGGCGGGCGGATCCCGCTGGACGACCTCAACCTGGCGGTCAACACCGGGCTCCGGGACTGGCCGGCGCCCGAGCGGCCGCTGCTCGCCGGGGTCAGCTCCTTCGGCATCGGCGGCACCAACTGCCACGTGCTGCTGGCCGACTGGCGCGCGGGCGAGCCCGCGCCGGCGGGCGGCGGGGGCGCGGCCGGGGCGCTGCCCTGGGTGCTCTCGGGGCGGGACGAACCCGCGCTGCGGGACCAGGCGGAGCGGCTTCGGGCCCGGGTGACGGAGCGCCCGGAGCTCGGACCGGCCTCGGTGGGCCGCTCGCTGGCCCTCACCCGCAGCACCTTCGAACAGCGCTGCGTCGTCGTCGCGCACGACCGGGACGCCTTCCTCGCCGCCCTGGCGGCACGGGCGGCCGGGCAGCCGTCGGCGGCCGTGGTCGAGGGCCGGCACGACGGGCCGCCGGTCCGTCCGGTCTTCGTCTTCCCCGGCCAGGGCTCGCAGTGGGCCGGCATGGCGGCGGAACTGCTCGACGGATCGCCGGTCTTCGCCGAACGGATCGACGCCTGCGCGCAGGCCCTCCGCCCGTACGTGGACTGGTCGTTGACGGACGTGCTGCGCGGCGCCGAGGGAGCGCCGGCCCTGGCGGGCGACGAGGTGATCCAGCCCGCACTGTGGGCGGTGATGGTGTCGCTGGCCGCGCTGTGGCGCTCGGCCGGGGTGGAGCCCGCCGCCGTGGTGGCCCACTCCCAGGGCGAGATCGCCGCCGCCACCGCCGTGGGCGCGCTGTCGCTGGCGGACGGCGCGCGGATCGTCGCGCTGCGCAGCCGGGCGCTGAACCGGATCGCCGGTCGGGGCGGACTGCTGTCCGTCGAACTGCCCTCCGGGGAGGTCGGGTCGGACCTCGCGGCGGTGCACCCGGCGCTGTCGGTCGCGGCCGTCAACGGCCCCGCGCACACCGTGGTGGCCGGCCCGGCCGACGCGCTCGACGCGCTGGCCGCCCACTACGGGCCGCGGGTGCGCACCCGCCGGGTGCCGATCGACTACGCCTCGCACAGCGCGGCCGTCGAGGTCCTGCGGGAGGAGCTGCTCGCCGCCTTCGCCGGGGTCGCCCCGCGCGCCGTCGACGTGCCGTTCCACTCCACCGTCACGGCGGCGCCCGTGGACACCGCGGAGCTGGACGCCCACTACTGGTACCGCAACCTGCGCGAGCCGGTGCGCTTCGGGCCGGCCGTCGAGCGGCTGCTGGACGCGGGCCACACCGCCTTCCTGGAGATCAGCCCGCACCCGGTGCTGGCGCTGGGCCTCCGGCAGGCGGTCGACGCGCGCGGCGGCGCGGGCGCGGTGCTCGGCACGCTCCGGCGCGGGCGCGGGGACCGCCGCCGCTTCCTCACGGCGGCGGCCGAGGCCTTCGTCCGGGGCGTCGCGGTGGACTGGGCGGCGCTGCTGCCCGGCACGGCGCCGCTGGTCGACCTGCCGACGTACCCGTTCCAGCGGCGCTCCTGCTGGCCGGCGGGGCTGCCGGGGGCGACGCCGCAGGAGAGCGGGGGCACGGCGGACGCACCCGTAGCGCAGGCTCCCGTCACGCCGCAGGACCCCGTCGCACCGCAGGCCCCCGCCGTGGACCAGCGGGCGCTGCTGGAGCTGGTCCGGAGCCACACCGCCGTGGTGCTGGACGCCGGCTCGGCCGCCGAGGTCCGGCTCGGCCGGACCTTCCGGGAACTGGGCCTGGACTCCGCCATGGCGCTCGAACTGCGCGACCGGCTGTCGGCCGCGACCGGCCTGGCACTGGAGAGCACCGTCCTGTACGACCACCCCAGCCCGGCCGCCCTGGCCGGCGCGATCGGGGCGCTCCGGGCCGGCCCGGAGCCGGTGGCGCAGCCCCCGGAGGCAGCCGTGACCGCTGCGCCGGGGACCGACGCGGCGCCGGAGCCGGACGAGGACGACCCGGTGGTCATCGTCGGCATGGCCTGCCGCTACCCCGGCGGGGTGCGCTCGCCGGAGGACCTGTGGCGCCTGGTCGACACCGGGACGGACGCCACCGGGGACTTCCCGGACGACCGCGGCTGGGACCTGGCCGCGCTCTTCCACCCGGACCAGGAGCGGACCGGGACCTCGTACGTCCGCCGGGGCGGCTTCGTCCGGGAGGCGCCGGACTTCGACGCGGAGTTCTTCGGGATCAGCCCCCGCGAGGCCCTCGCCATGGACCCGCAGCAGCGGCTCCTGCTGGAGGTCGCCTGGGAGGCCCTGGAGCGCGCCGGGATCGACCCGACGGCGCTTGCGGGCAGCCGGACCGGCGTGTTCGCCGGTGCGATGCACGCCGACTACGGGCCCGGCATGGAGACGGCCGGCCCCGGCGTCGCCGGGCACCTGCTGACCGGCACCAGCGTGAGCGTGGTCTCCGGCCGGATCGCCTACCTGCTCGGCCTGAACGGCCCCGCGCTGACCGTGGACACCGCCTGCTCGGCCTCGCTGGTGGCGCTGCACCAGGCGGTGCGCTCGGTGCGCTCCGGGGAGTGCACGCTCGCCCTGGCCGGCGGCGTCACCGTGATGGCCACCCCCGGCATGTTCGTCGAGCTCTCCCGCCAGCGGGTGCTGGCCGCCGACGGCCGCTGCAAGGCGTTCTCCGCGCAGGCGGACGGCACCGGCTGGGGCGAGGGCGCCGGGATGGTGGTGGTCGAGCGGCTCTCCGCCGCCCGCCGCCACGGCCACCCGGTGCTGGCGGTCGTCGCGGGCAGCGCCGTCAACTCCGACGGCGCCTCCAACGGGCTGTCCGCGCCGAACGGCCTCGCCCAGCAGCGCGTCATCGAGGACGCCCTCGCCGACGCCGGACTCACCCCGCGCCAGGTCGACGCCGTCGAGGCGCACGGCACCGGCACCGCGCTGGGCGACCCGATCGAGGCGAACGCCCTGCTCGCCACCTACGGTCAGGACCGGGACGGGCGGCGGCCGCTGTGGCTGGGCTCGCTCAAGTCCAACATCGGGCACGCCCAGGCGGCGGCCGGCGTCGGCGGCGTGATCAAGATGGTGCAGGCGATCCGGCACGCCACCCTGCCCGCGACCCTGCACGTCGACCGGCCGTCCCCGCACGTGGACTGGACGGCCGGAGCGGTGGCCCTGCTCGACCGGGCCCGGCCCTGGCCGCGGACCGGCGGGCCCCGGCGCGGCGGCGTCTCCTCCTTCGGGATCAGCGGCACCAACGCACACGTCATCCTCACCGAGCCGCCCGTCGTCGCGGCCGGAACCGAGGCCGGAACCGACGCCGGGACCGAGGCCGGAACCGACGCCGGGACCGACGCCGGAACCGCGGAGCAGCCGCAGCGCCCGCCGGTGGTGCCGGTGGTGCTGTCCGCCCGCACCCCCGAGGCGCTGCGCGAGCAGGCCCGGCGGCTGGCCGCCGCCCCGCTCGACCCGACCGCGGCCGCACCGGCCCTGACCGCCCGTACGGCCTTCGACGAGCGCGCCGTGGTGATCGCCGCCGACCGCGCCGAGGCCGACCGGGCGCTGGACGCCCTGGCCCGCGGCGAGGAGAACCGCGCCGTCGTCACCGGCCGGGCCGGTGAGCCCGGGCGGACCGTCCTGGTCTTCCCCGGCCAGGGCGGCCAGTGGCAGGGGATGGCGGCGGCGCTCGCCGCCGAGAGCCCGGTCTTCGCGGCCCGGCTGGCCGAGTGCGAGCGGGCGCTCGCGCCGTACGTGGACTGGTCGTTGGCGGACGTCCTGGCCGGGGCGCCGCTGCTGGACCGGATCGACGTCGTGCAGCCCGCGCTGTGGGCCGTGATGGTGTCGCTGGCCGAACTGTGGCGCGCCGCCGGGGTCGTCCCGGACGCCGTGGTCGGCCACTCCCAGGGCGAGATCGCCGCCGCCGTGGTGGCCGGGGCGCTCTCGCTGGAGGACGGCGCCCGCGCCATCGCGCTGCGCAGCAGCGTGGCGATCGAGCTGATGGGCAAGGGCGCGATGGCCGTCGTCCCGCTGCCCGCCGCGCGGGTGCGGGAACGGCTCGTCGAGCCGCTGGCCGTCGCCGCGGTCAACGGCCCCGGCAGTACGGCCGTGGCCGGGCCGCCGGCGGCGATCGCCGAACTGGTCGACGGCTACCGGGCAGAGGGCGTCGAGGCCCGGGTGATCCCGGCGGCCTTCGCCTCGCACTGCCCGGCGGTCGAACCGATCCGGGAACGGATCCTGGCCGGCCTGGCGCCGCTGACCCCGCGCGGCGGCGGCACGGCGCTGATGTCCTCGGTCACCGCCGACTGGCAGGACGGCGCCGGGCTCGACGCCTCCTACTGGTACGCCAACCTGCGGCACACCGTGCGCTTCCAGGAGGCCGTCGAGGCGCTGATCGCCGCCGGCCACACCACCTTCGTCGAGGTCGGCCCGCACCCGGTGCTGGTCGCCAGCATCGGCCGGATCCTGGAGGAGGCCGGGGTCGAGGGGACGGTGACGGGCTCGCTGCGCCGCGAGGACGGCGGACTGCGCCGCTTCCTCACCTCCGCCGCCGAGGCCCACGTCCGGGGCCTGCCGATCGCCTGGGACCGGCTCACCGGCACCGGTACCGGCACCGCCGCCGACCGCCCCGAGCTGCCCACCTACCCCTTCCAGGGGCGCCGCTACTGGCTCACCGCCACCGCCGGACCGACCGGCACCGCCGGCCTCGGCCAGGCCCCGGCCGACCACCCGCTGCTCGGCGCGGCCGTCGAACTCGGCGACGGCGAAACGGTGTTCACCGGACGGCTGGCGACCCGCAGCCACCCCTGGCTGGCCGACCACGCCCTCGCCGGTGCGGTCGTGCTGCCCGGCAGCGCCTTCCTGGACCTGGCCCTGCACGCGGGTGCCCGGTCCGGGGCGGCCCGGATCGAGGAACTGACCGTCACCGCACCGCTGGTGCTGCCCGCGGACGGCGCCGTCGACCTGCGGGTCCGGATCACCGGCGCGGATGGCGCCGGGCTGCGGACCTGCCGGATCTCCGGCCGGGCGACCGGCGGGGAGTGGACCGAGCACGCCACCGGCACCCTCGGGGCCGCTGGAGCCGTACCGTTCGAGGAGGCCGGGGAGGCCGGGGAGTGGCCGCCGACCGGCGCCGTGCCGGTGCCGCCGGAGCGCGCGTACCAGGACCTCGCCCTGCACGGCCACGCGTACGGGCCGGTGTTCCAGGGACTGCGGGCCGCCTGGCGGCGCGACGGCGAACGGTTCGCCGAGGCCGTCCTGCCCGAGCCGGCCGCCGGGGCCGCCGGGGCCCACCACCTGCACCCCGCCCTGCTCGACGCAGCCCTGCACGGGCTGATCGCCGACGCGCTGGGGCAGCACGGGCGGCGCACCCAGCCGCTGCGCTGGCGCGGCGTGTCGCTGACCGGCGGTGGTGGCCCGACGGCCCTGCGGGTGCACGCGGTGCGCGCCGCGGGCGGAGGCCTCCGGCTGACCCTGCGGGACGCCTCGGGGGCGGCGGTGGGGCTGGTCGAGTCGGTCGAGCTGTGCCCGGTCGCGGAGACCGGCGGCTCGGTCGATCCCGAAGCCGCCGCGCGGGACTCGCTGTTCGCGCTCGGCTGGGAGCAACTGGGATTTCTCGAAAGCGATCTGACGGAACATCATGCACCCGTTCCGTGGGACGCCCTCGATCTGGAGGCGCTGTGCACGGCGGCCGGGCCGCCCGCACACGTCCTGGTGGACTGTCCGGCGGGTGCGGACGGGACCGATCCGGCGACGGCGGCCCGTACCGTGACCCGCCGGACGCGGGACCTGCTCGGCCGCTGGCTGGCCGAGGAGCGGCTCGCCGGGGCCCGGCTGGTGCTGGTGACCCGCGGGGCGGTCGCCGTCCGAGGCGGCGAGACCGTCCGGGACCTCGCCCAGGCGGCGGCCTGGGGGCTGGTGCGGACGGCCCAGGTCGAGCACCCGGGCCGGTTCGTCCTGGTCGACCTCGGGCCGGAGACGGCCGGGGTCCCGGCCGAGGCGCTGACGCCGGAGGAGCACCAGCTGGCCGCCCGGGACGGATCCGTCCTGGTGCCCCGGCTGCGATCCGCAGCGGGGGAGCGCGCGTTGACGGTCCCGAAGGACGCGGTGGACTGGCGGCTGGACCTCTCCGGGCCCGGCACCCTCGACGCCCTGGAGCTGCGCCCCTGCCCCGAGGCCGCCGCCGCACCGGGCCCCGGCCTGGTCCGGATCGCGGTCCGCGCCGCCGGGCTCACCTTCCACGACGTCCTGGGCGCGCTGGACCTGCACGCCGGGGACCCGGGCCCGCTCGGGCTGGAGGGCGCGGGCGTGGTCACCGCGACCGGCCCCGGGGTCACCGGGCTGACCGTCGGCGACCGGGTGATGGGCCTGTTCCCCGCCGCCCTCGGCACCGTCGCCCACGCCGACCACCGCACCCTGGTGCGGATCCCCGAGGGCTGGTCCTTCACCCGGGCCGCCGCCGTGCCGGTCGCCCACCTGGCCGCCCTGCACGCCCTGGTCGACCTGGGCGGGGTGCGCGCGGGCGACGCCGTGCTGATCCACGCCGGGGCGGGCGGTGTCGGCACGGCCGCCGTCCAACTCGCCCGGCACCTGGGCGCGGAGGTCTTCGCGACCGCCGCCCCCGCCAAGTGGCCCGCCCTGCGCGCCCTCGGGCTGGACGACGCCCACCTGGCCTCCTCCCGTGAGCCCGGCTTCGGCGCGCGCTTCGCCGAACTCCCCTCCGGCGCTCGGGGGATGGCGTTCGTCCTGAACTCGCTGACCGGTGCGGCCGTCGACGAGTCCCTGCGGTCGCTGCGCCCCGGCGGCCTGCTGGTCGAACTCGGCCGGGCCGACCGGCGCGACCCCGCCGAGGTGGCCGCCGCCCACCCCGGGGCCCGCTACCGGGCGATGAACCTGCTGGAGCTGCCGCCCGAGCACCTCGGCCGGCTGCTGCGCCGGGTGGTCGAGCTGTTCGCCGAGGGCGCGTTCGGCCGGGCGCCGGTGACCGACCTGGACGTGCGGCGCGCACCCGAGGCCTTCGGGCTGCTGAGCCGGGGCGGGCACGTCGGCAAGGTCGTGCTGACCGTGCCGCCGGTCCTCGACCCGGACGGGACCGTCCTGATCACCGGCGGCACGGGCGCCATCGGCCGGGCCCTCGCCCGGCACCTGGTCACCGCCCACGGCGCCCGACGGCTGCTGCTGGCCGGACGGCGCGGCGCGGACGCGCCCGGCGCGGCCGAACTCGCCGCCGAACTGGCGGAGTCGGGCGCCGAGGTGCGGTTCGCCGCGGTCGACGTCGCCGACCGGGCCGCGGTGGCCGCGATGATCGCCGCCGTCCCCGAGCGGCACCCGCTGACCGCCGTGGTCCACGCCGCGGGCGTGGTGGACGACGCCCCGATCACCTCGCTCACCCCCGACCGGATCGACCGGGTGATGCGGACCAAGGCCGACGGCGCCTGGCACCTGCACGAGTTGACCGCCGGCCACCCGCTCACCGCCTTCGTGCTGATCTCCTCCGTGATGGCGACGCTCGGCGGCGCCGGGCAGGGCGGCTACACCGCCGCCAACGCCTTCCTGGACGCGCTCGCCCGGCACCGCCGCACCCAGGGCCTGCCCGGGCTCGCCCTCGGCTGGGGCCTGTGGGACGACCCGGACGGCATGCTCGGCGGGCTCGGCGCCGCCGACCGCGCCCGCTTCGCCCGGGCCGGACTGGTCGCGATGGCGCCCGAGCTCGGCCTCGCCCTGCTGGACGCGGCGCTGCCGTCCCCGCACGCCGCCCTGCTGCCCGCCCGGCTGGACCGCGCGGCGCTGCGCGAGCTCGGCGGCGACCTGCCGCCGGTGCTGCGCTCCGTCCTGGCCGCCGCCGGGCCGCAGCGGCCCGGGAACGCCCCCGGGCGGCGCGACCGGCCGCTGCGGGAGGAGCTGGCCGGGCTGGGCGCCGAGGAACGCGCGGAGCTGCTCGCCGAGTTGATCCGCACCCAGACGGCCGCCGTCCTGGGCTGCCGGCCCGAGGCCGTCCCGGCCGACCGGCCGTTCGGCGAGCTCGGCTTCGACTCGCTCACCTCGGTCGAGTTCCGCAACCGGCTCGGCGCGGCGACGGAGGTCAAGCTGCCCGTCACCCTGCTGTTCGAGGCGCCGACGCTGCCGGAGCTGGTCGCGGTGCTGGACGCCGCGCTCGCACCGGCCGAGGCCGCCGAACCGGAACCCGTGACGGCGCCGGCGGAACCGCAGGTGGCGGCGGAGCCGGCCGACCCGGCGGAGGACGTGGCGGCGCTGATCGAGGCCGCCACCGCCGAGGAGCTGTTCGCCTTCATCGACGCCCAGCTGACCTGACACCGCCCCCACCCCCCACCGGCCACCCCCACCCTCCCCGCAAGGACCGATCCGTCATGGCATCAGCAGCAGTGACACCGGCAGCCGACGAGAAGCTGCTCGGCTACCTCAAGCGCCTCACCGTCGACCTGCACCAGGCCCGCGAGCGCCTGCGCGAACTGGAGGAGGGGCCGCAGGAGCCGATCGCGATCGTCGGCATGGCCTGCCGCTACCCGGGCGGCATCGACTCGCCCGAGGCCCTGTGGCGGCTGCTGGCCTCCGAGGGGGAGACCGTCGGCGCGTTCCCCCGCGACCGCGGCTGGGCGGAGGGCCTGCACGACCCCGCCGGCGGGGGCCCGAGCCTGACCGGCTCCGGCGGCTTCCTGCCCGACGCGGCCGACTTCGACGCGGCCTTCTTCGGCATCAGCCCGCGCGAGGCGCTCGCCATGGACCCGCAGCAGCGGCTGCTGCTGGAGACCGCCTGGCGGGCCTTCGAGGACGCCGGGATCGACCCGGAGTCGGTGCGCGACAGCGAGACCGGGGTGTTCACCGGGCTGTCCTGCCTGGACTACGGGCAGGGGCGCGGCGAGGTGCCCGAGGAGGCGGAGGGCTTCCTGACCACCGGCTCGGTGGGCGGCGCCGCCGCCGGCCGGATCTCGTACACGCTGGGCCTGCGCGGCCCCTCGCTGACCGTGGAGACGGCCTGTTCGTCCTCCCTGGTGGCGCTGCACCTGGCCGTGCAGTCGCTGCGCCGCGGCGAGTGCGCGATGGCGCTGGCGGGCGGCGCGACGGTGATGGCCACCCCGCAGCTGTTCACCGAGTTCACCCGGATGCAGGGGCTGTCGCCGGACGGCCGATGTCGCCCGTTCTCCGCGCAGGCCGCGGGCAGCGGGCTCGCCGAGGGCGTGGGCGTGCTGCTGGTGGAGCGGCTGTCGGACGCCCGGCGGCTTGGCCACCCCGTGCTGGCCGTGGTGCGCGGCAGCGCGGTGAACCAGGACGGCGCCAGCAACGGCTTCACCGCGCCCAGCGGCTCGGCCCAACAGCGGGTCGTCCGGCAGGCGTTGGCCGACGCCCGGCTCTCGCCCGGCGACGTCCAGGTGGTGGAGGCGAGCAGCACCGGCACCCCGCTCGGCGACCCGATCGAGGCCCGCGCCCTGCTGGCCGCCTACGGGCGCGACCGCGACCCCGGGCAGCCGCTGCGGCTCGGCTCGCTCAAGCCCAACATCGGGCACACCCAGGCGGCGGCGGGCGTCGCCGGGGTGATCAAGACCGTGCTGTCGATGCGGTACGGCCGGCTCCCCGCCACCCTGCACGTCGCCGAGCCCACCCCGCACGTCGACTGGTCGGCGGGCGCGGTCGAGCTGGTCGCGGAGGCGAGCGACTGGCCGCCGAGCGCGGGGCCCCGGCGGGCCGGGGTGTCCTCGCAGGGCATCACCGGCACCAACGCCCACGTGATCATCGAGGAGGCCCCGGCGGCCGCCCCCGGCGACGGCGCGGAGGCGGCGCCGGACCGTCCGGAGCTGCTCACCCTGTCGGCGAAGACACCGGCCGCCCTCGCCGAACTCGCCGTCCGCTACGCCGAGTCGCTCGACTCCGGGCTCGCCGACCGGTCGCTCGCGGAGATCTGCCGGACCACCGGCCTCGGGCGGGCGCACTTCCCGCACCGGCTCACCGCCGTCGCCTCCTCCACCGCCGAGCTGCGCGGGCTGCTCGCCCGGACCGGCCCGGACGGGGAACGGCCCGCCGGGGTCCGCCGCGGGGCCCGCACCCCGGAGGGCGGGCGCGGACCGGTGTTCCTGTTCACCGGCGGCCCGGCGGGGCGGTTCGCCGACGCGGCGGCCGAGTTGGCCGCGACCGAGCCGGTCTTCCGCAGCGCCCTGGAGCGGTGCGCCGAGCAGCCCGGCGACCGGCCCTCGGCGTCCGCCGTCCAGTACGCGCTGGCCGAGCTGTGGCGGTCCTGGGGCGTGCAGCCCGCCGCCGTCCTCGGGCACGGCGCCGAGGGCGAGGCGGTGGCCGCCCGCGTCGCGGGCACGGCGAGCCCGGCCGCCACCGGTACCGCCGCTACCGCCGCCGAGGCGGACCGGCGGTTCGCCGAGGGCCTCGCCGCGCTGCTGCGCGAGGGGCACCGCGCCTTCGTGGTGCTCGGCCCCGCCTCCCCGCTCCTCGACCGGGCCCGGGCAGACGCCGGGGACGCCGGGGACGCCGGGTTCCTGCCGTCGCTGCGCGCGGGGGAGGAGGCCCGCCGCACCCTGCTGGACGGTCTGGGCGCGCTGTACGTCCGGGGTGCCCGGATCGACTGGGCGCGGGTGCACGGCGAGCCCGTCGGCCCGCCCGTGCCGCTGCCCGGCTACCCGTTCCAGCGCGAGCGCTACTGGCTGTGGAACGGCGGCCCCCGGCCGGAGGGGGCACCGGCGCACAGTGGCGGGCCGCTGGTCGCCCAGGTGCGGCTGGTCGGCGCCGACGGCGCGCCGGTGGCCCTGGCCGAGGGCGTACGACTGGAGGCGGTGCCGAGCGCCGCCGCGCGGCCGGAGCGGGCCGAACCGGGGCAGGCCGTAGCAGAGCGGGCCGTAGCGGGGGAGGCCGTACCCGGGGACCAGGACGTCGACGTCGCCGCGCTGGTGGTCGGCATCGTCGGCCGGGCGCGCGGCGCGGCCGTCACCGGCGAGGACCTGCACCGACCGCTGCGCAGCCTGGGCGCCGACTCGCTGATCGCGATGGACATCCGGCAGACCCTCGCCCGGCGGCTCGGCGTCGACCTCCCGCTGCCCGAACTGCTGGACGGCCGGAGCGTGGCCGAACTCGCGCAGCGCGTCCGGGCCTCGTACGGCGCCGCCGCCACCGCCACCGCCCTGGCGGAGCGGCCCGGTGCGGCGCTGGTCGCCGACCCGGCGGCCCGGTACGAGCCGTTCCCGCTCACCGACCTCCAGCAGGCCTACCTGGTCGGCCGGACGGACGCCTTCGAGCTGGGCAACGTCGCCACCTCCTTCCTGGTCGAGCTCGACCTGACCGACACCGACCTCGACCGGCTCGCCGCCGCCCTGCGGCAGCTGATCGACCGCCACGACATGCTCCGCGCGGTGGTCTCCCGGGACGGGTACCAGCGGGTGCTCGCCGAGGTCCCCGCGTACCGGATCGCCACCGCCGACCTGCGGACCCTCGACGGGGCCGAGCGGGCGGAGCGCCTCGCCGCGACCCACCGGGAGCTGCGCGACCGGGTGTTCGACACCGAGGCCTGGCCGCTGTTCGACGTCCGGGCGACCCTGCTGGACGAGCGCACCACCCGGCTGCACCTCACCTTCGACGCGCTGATCGTCGACGGCCGCAGCTCCGGCGTGCTGTTCCGGGAGTGGGCGCAGGCCTACCGCGACGGCGCCCCCGCGACGCCCGCCCCCGGCGTCAGCTACCGCGACTACGTGCTCGCCGCCGCCCGCACGGACGCCGAGCGGCGCGAAGAGTCGCTCGCCTACTGGCAGGCCCGCCTCGCCACCCTGCCGTCCGCGCCCCGGCTGCCGCTGCGCCCCGGGGCGGCACCGCGGCGGCCGGTGTTCACCCACCGCACGGACCGGATCGAGCCCGCGGCCTGGCAGCGCTTCCGGGCGAACGCCGACGCGGCGGGCGTCTCGCCCTCGGCGGCCCTGTGCGCCGCGTACGCGCAGGTGCTGGGCGCCTGGAGCGAGTCGCCGCGCTTCACGCTCAACCTGCTGGCGTTCCACCGGCGGCCGCTGCACGAGGACGTCGCCCGGATCCTCGGCAACCTCAGCGCGACCACCCTGCTGGAGGTCGACGCCGCCCCCGCCGAGTCCTTCGCCACCGGCGCCCTGCGGCTCCAGCACCAGTTGCTGACCGACCTCGACCACGGCTACGTCAGCGGCGTCGAGGTGCTGCGCGAGCTCAACCGCACCCGGGCCGGGACGGGCCTGGCGAGCATGCCCGTGGTGTTCACCAGCACCATCGGCTTCTCGGCGCAGGACGCCTCCGGTGAGGGCGGCGGCGCCCTCACGGCGCTGACCGCGCTCGGCCGCTCCGGCCGGCTGGCCTCCAGCTCGGTCCGCACCCCGCAGGTCTGGCTCGACCACCAGGCTCTGGAGGAGGCCGGTGAACTGGTCCTGAACTGGGACGTGGTCGAGGAGGTGTTCCCCGACGGCGTGGTCGACGGCATGTGGGAGGCCTACCGGGAACTGGTCCGGGAGCTGTGCGGCGAGGGGGCGTGGCGCCGACCGGCGGCCGTGCCCGTGCCCGCCGCCGACCTGGCCCTGCGACGGGCCGCCAACGCCACCGACGCCCCCGTCCCGGCCGAGCTGCTGCACGACGGCTTCCTGCGGCAGGCCGCGGCCCGGCCCACCGCCCCCGCCGTCATCACCGCCGACCGGACGCTGAGCTACGGCGAGCTGGACCGCCGCTCCGACCGGATCGCCCGCCGGCTGATCGCGCACGGAGCGGGCCCGGGCGTGCCGGTCGGCATCGTGACGGACAAGGGCTGGGAGCAGGTGGTCGCCGCGCTGGGCGTCCTCAAGGCCGGCGCCGCCTACGTGCCGGTGGACGCCGCGATGCCGGCCCGCCGGCTGCGGATGATCGTCGAGACCGCCGGCATCGGGCTGGTCCTGACCCGCTCGGCGCTCGCGGAGACCCTCGAACTGCCGGACGGCACAAAGCTGGTGAACGTGGACACCGAGCCGGAGGAGGACGGCTCCGGCGAGCCGCTGCCGCCCTCCCCGGCCCGGCCCGAGGACCTCGCGTACGTCATCTTCACCTCGGGCTCCACCGGCGTGCCCAAGGGCGTGATGATCGAGCACACCGGCGCCGTCAACACCCTCCGGGACGTCAACGACCGGTACGGCGTGAGCGCCGAGGACCGCGTCCTCGCCCTGTCCGCGCTCAACTTCGACCTCTCCGTCTACGACGTCTTCGGCCTGCTCGCGGCCGGCGGCGCCCTCGTCCTGCCCGACGAGGCCGCGCGGCGCGAACCGGCCGCCTGGCTGGAGCTGGCCGAACGGCACCGGGTGACGCTCTGGAACAGCGTCCCCGCGCTGATGGAGATGTTCACCGACCACCTGCGGGCCGTCGGCGGCACGCCCCCGCTGCGCCTGGTGCTGCTGAGCGGTGACTGGATCCCCGTCACCCTCCCCGAGAGCGTCGCCGAGCTGCTGCCCGGCGCCCGCGTCCACGCCCTGGGCGGCGCGACCGAGGCGTCCGTCTGGTCGATCCAGCACCCGGTCGAGCGGACGGACCGGGAGCGGGCGAGCATCCCGTACGGCCGGCCGATGCGCAACCAGCGCTTCCACGTGCTGGACGAGGCGCTGCGCCCGCGCCCGGCCCTCGTCCCCGGCGACCTGTACATCGCCGGCACCGGCCTGGCCCGCGGCTACCTCGGCGACGAGGCCAGGACCCGCGCCGCCTTCCCGCACCACCCGGTCACCGGCGAGCGGCTCTACCGCACCGGCGACCTCGGCCGCTACCTGCCGGACGGCGAGATCGAGTTCCTGGGCCGCGCGGACTTCCAGGTGAAGGTCCAGGGGCACCGGATCGAGCTCGGCGAGGTCGAGGCCGCGCTGCTGCGCCGACCGGGCGTCCGGGCGGCCGCCGCGGTGGCCGAGGGCGAGCCGGGCGGGCCCCGGCGGCTGCTCGGGTACGTGGTGGGCGACGCCGCGTCGGCCGAGCTCCCGGAGGAGGAACTGCGGGCGGCGCTCGGCCGGGAACTGCCCGGCTACATGGTGCCCGCCCGGATCGTCCGGCTGGACGAACTACCGCTGACCGACAACGGCAAGGTGGACCGCCGACGCCTGCCCGCGCCCGAGCGGACGGCCCCGCGCACCGCCGCGACCATCCCGCCGCGCGACGCGGTCGAACGTCAACTCACCCGAATCTGGGCCGAGTTCTTCCCGAATGCGGCCACCCGGGAGCTCGGCGTCACCGAGAACTTCTTCGACCTCGGCGGCGACTCGATGCTCGCGGTGCGGATGATGGCCCGGATCCACCGGGACACCGGCCGCTCGCTCCCCGTCGCCACCCTGCTCGCCCGCCCGACCGTCGAGTCGCTCGCCGAGGTGCTGCGCGAACGGCCCGCCGACGAGGGCCGGGCGGCGCTCGTCCCGATCCGGGCCACCGGCAGCCGGCCGCCGCTGTTCCTGATCCACCCGGTCGGCGGCGACGTGCTCTGCTACGCGGGGCTCGCCGCCCTGCTGGACCCGGACCAGCCCGTGCACGCGCTCCAGTACCCCGACCCCGAACCCGCTCCGACCGTGGCCGAGCTGGCCGCCCACTACGCCGACGCGATCACCGAGCGCTTCCCCGACGGCCCGTACCGGCTCGGCGGCTGGTCCATGGGCGGCGTGCTCGCCCTGGAGGCCGCCGCGCTGCTCACCGCCCGCGGCGCCACCGTCGAACTCGTCGCGGCCGTCGACCTGTTGGAGCCGCCCGGCCCGGCCGGGTCGCAGTCCGACGCCGACCTGCTCGCCCGGTTCGCCCGCGACCTCGCCGGGCTGGCCGGACGCGACTGGAACCCCGGCCCGGAGGCCTTCGAACCCACCGGCGAACGCACCCCGACCGAGGAACTGCTCACCCGGGCCCGGCGGGCCGCCGTCCTCCCGGACGACGTCGACCCCGCCACCCTGGACCGGCTCGCCGGCCGCTTCCTGCACCTCAGCCGCGCCCTGGCCGGGCACCGGCCCACCCCGTACCGGGGCCGGGTCCGGCTGCTGCGCGCCATGGACGGCGCCACCACCGGCACCACCCGCCGGTGGCTGGACCTGCTCGGCGACGCGGCCGAGGCCGTCGACCTGCCCGGCGACCACTACACCGTCATGCGCCCGCCGCACCTCCCCGCCCTGGCGGCCGAGCTCGACAAGGTGCTGGGCGACCTGTGACCGACACCCGCCGGCCGGACCGGCCGAGCTTGGAGGACGAGCGGATGACCGTCGTCGAACTGCCGCCCCGGGCCCCCGGATCGGGGCCCACCGCCGGTGACGTACTGGACCGGGTCCGGGCCTTCGCCGCGACCCTGCCGGCCCGCGCGCCGGAGGTGGAGCGGCGGGGGCGGATCCCGGCCGACCTGCTCGACGGCCTCAGGGCCACCGGGCTGCTGCGCGCCGCCCTGCCGCCCGCCCTGGGCGGGGTCGAGCTGACCGCGCCGCAACTCACCCGGGCCGTCGACCTGTTGGCCGAGGGCGACGCCTCGGTCGCCTGGTGCGCCGCCGTCGCGCTCAACGCCTCGCTCGCGGTGGTCTCGCTGCCCGCCGAGGTGTTCGCCGAGCTGTTCCCGGACCCGGACCTGATCACCGCCACGGTGCTGCCGCCGCTCGGCCGGGCCGTCCGGCACGACGGCGGGTACCTGCTGTCCGGCCGGTGGACGTACGCCAGCGGGATCACCCACGCCGACCGGCTGCTGGCCGGGTTCCTGACCCCCGACGGCACCCCGCGGGTCGCCGTCCTCCGCACCGCGGACGTCCGGGTGCTCGACACCTGGCACACCACCGGGCTGCGCGGCACCGGCTCCCACGACGTCGAGGTCGCCGACCTGTTCGTCCCGGACCGGCACACCTTCGCGCCCCCGGCGGCCGGCGCCCCGCAGCCGCTCCACCTGCGCGCCGACAACCTCGCCCTCAAGATGGCCGGCATCCCGCTCGGCATCGCCCGCTCCGCGCTGGCCTGCGCCCGGGAGCTGCTCACCGCCCGCGGCCCCGCCCTGCCCAGGGCCTCCGCCCCGGCCGACCTGGCCCACGCGGAGGCCCTGATCGGCGCCGCCGACGCCTACGTCTACACCACCCTGGACCGGGCCTGGGCCGCCCAGGCCGCGGGCCGAGCCCCGGAGCGCGGCACCGCCGCCCTCGCCCGCCAGTACGCCCACCGCGCCTGCCGGGAGGCCGTCCAGCACCTCTACGACCTGGTCGGCTCCGCGGCCGTCTACACCGAGCGCACCCCGCTCGACCGCTGCCTGCGCGACGTCATCACGGCCGGCCGGCACGTCGCCTCCGCCGAACGCGTCCTCGACGCCGTCGGCGAGCTCCGCCTCGGCGGCGACCCGTCCTCGCCCCACCTCTGACCCGCGGACCGATGGACCGGGCGCCGTCCTCCGGACGGCGCCCGGCGGTGGTTCGGAGCCCGGCGGCGGTTCAGAGCACGGCGAGCCGGTCCACCAGGAGCTGCACCCGGCGCCCGGTGTCCTCCGGGGGCAGGCGCCGGGCCCTGGTCAGGGTGGCCTGTCCGTGCAGGGCGGCCCAGAACACCTCGGTGAACAGGCCCGGGTCCACGCCCTCCCCGGCGACGTCGGCGAGGGTCTCCAGCAGGGCGGCGAAGCCGTCCTTCAACGGTTCGGGAGTGTCCTCCTCGGCGAAGGCCAGGCCGCCGTCGAGCTGGAACAGGGCGTCGTAGACCGCCGGGTTGCGGGCGGCGAAGTCGAGGTAGGTGCGGGCCAGGGCGGTGACCCGGGCGCGTGGGCCGTCCGCGGCGCGGGTCGCGGCCCGCAGTGCCGCGGCCATCTCGGTGACGCCCTCCAGGGCGACGGCACCGATGATCTCCCGCTTGCCGCGGAAGTGGCTGTAGAGGACGGGCTGGCTGTACTCGATGCGCTCGGCGAGCCGGCGGGTGGTGACCGCCTCCCAGCCCTGCTGCTCGGCGAGTTCACGGGCCGTCGCCACGATGAGGCGCTCACGTTCCGCCCGCTCGCGCTGCTTTCGTTCCTGTACCGACATGACTCGATCCTAGCACCGCTAGACATTCAAGCGGCAGCAGGTCTAGCATCGACATGTCAGCTAGCAGCGCTAGATACCAGGGGGAATCATGCTCGCCGCACTCAAGGTCCTCACCACCGTGGAACTCGGCGTGATGGTGGGGGTGGAGTTCGCCGTCGCCGTCGTCCTCAACCGGATCCTCAAGGCGCTCCCCGAGGACGCCGGCCAGCTCGGCCGCGCCCACGGGGGGCGGATGCTCGGCGCCGTGATGCCGTTCTGGTACATCGGCTCGCTCGTCCTGGTCGCGGTCTGGGCCGTCGCCGACCGGCACCACCACGGCACCTGGCTCCTCGTCACCGCCGGCGCGCTGCTGATCGTCAGCGTGCTGATGTCGGTCCTGCTGCTCGTCCCGATCAACAACCGGAGCAAGACCTGGACCCCGGAGAACCGCCCCGCGGACTGGCAAGAGCAGTCGGACCGCTGGGACCGCTACCACTACGCCCGGGTCGCCGTGATCGTCGCCGCCTTCGCCCTGCTGGTCGCCGCCCTCGTCTGAGCCCGCAGGCCCGACTCCGGCACGCCCGACTCCGGCACGCCCGACTTCCGCAAGGAGACCCCGATGTCCCTCAAGACCGTGAACACCGCCCTGACCACCGC
Source organism: Kitasatospora sp. NPDC001309 (assembly GCF_042896295.1). Lineage (NCBI taxonomy): Bacteria > Bacillati > Actinomycetota > Actinomycetes > Kitasatosporales > Streptomycetaceae > Kitasatospora > Kitasatospora sp. NPDC001309. The sequence continues at coordinate 105,555 of NZ_JBIAXC010000003.1, forward strand.
GGGCATCCTCTTCGTCCTCTGGTTCGGACTGACCTTCGTGCTGGCCCCCGGGACCATCGCGCCGACCTTCGGCCTGCCGAGCTGGCCCGCCGGCGACGGCGGCGGCTTCCTGGTCCTCAAGGGCGTCCGCGACGTCGCGAACGCCCTGATCCTGGGGGTGCTGCTGCTGACCGGTCAGCGCCGCGCCCTGGCCTGGGTCCTGCTGGCCGGGTCCGTCGTCCCGTTCGGCGACATGGCCACCGTGCTCGCCCACCACGGCTCCGCCGGGGCCGCGTTCGGCGTCCACGGCCCGACGGGGGTGGCGATGGTCGTCATCGGCCTGCTGACCCTGTGGGAGACGCGCCGGCTGTCCGGTGCCCCGACGTCCGCCCCGGTTCCCGCCCCGGTCCGCGCCGCGGCCTGAGCGTGGGAGCGCGCGGAGCCCCCGCCCGGGGAAGGTCCCGGGCGGGGGCTCGATGGTGCCGGTGCGTGGGGGCGCTCAGGCCGCGGGGGTGAGCAGGGGGTCGGTGCGGGTGAGGGTGACGCCCATGCGGTGGAAGGCGTCGACGGCGGCGGTGTGGCCCTGGGGGGAGAGGGCGGCGACGGCGTCCTCGACGACGGTGGTGGGGTAGCCGAGGTTGACGGCGGTGCGGACGGTCTCGCCGACGCCGTACTCGGTGGCGATGCCCGCGATGACCAGGTCGGTGGCGCCGAGGCGGTTGAGCCGGTCGGCGAGGTCGGTGCCGGCGAAGGCGTCGATGCCGTACTTGGTGACCACCTCGTTGCCGGGGCGGGCGGCGACCTCGGGGGCGAAGCGGTTGAAGGCGGAGTCGGGGCCGCCGTCGCTGCCGTCCATCCGGGCGTAGCGGACCAGGACGACGGGCCGGCCGGCGGCCTCGAAGGCGGTCTTGAGCCGGGCGGCGGAGCGGACCACCTCGGGGCCGCTGAGCGGGGCGACCGGGCGGCTGACGATCCACTGCTGGAGGTCGACCAGCACCAGGACGGTGCCGGGGGTGAGGGCGGCGGGGGAGTTGGGCATCGGGGTTCCTCGGTGGTCGGTCGTGACGGGTGGCGGCCGGTCGCTCACTCGGCGGCGACGAGCAGGGCGGTCCAGGTGAAGCCGGCACCGGCGCTCAGCAGGATGGCGATCCGGCCGGGTTCGAGCAAGCCGCGGGTGTGCAGGTGGGCCAGGCCGGCGGCGGCGTCGCCCGCGCCCAGGTGGCCGGTGCGGGTGCCCAGGTCGAGCACCTCGACGCCGGTGAGCCCGAGGCGCTCGACGGCCGGGAGGTAGGCGGTCTCCAGGACGGTGCGGCCGAGCCGGGGGAGCAGCAGGTGGCCGAGCCGGGGGTCGTCCGGGGCGAGGCCGGCGTCGGCGAGGGCGCCGCGGACGGCCCGGGCCACGCCCTCGCCCGCGGTGGCGGCGAAGTGCGGGCCGAGGCCGTCGCCGAGGAAGGCCTTCTTGGTGCGCCGGATGTCGAGGGTCTCGCCGTTGGCGCGGGGCGCGGGGGAGAAGGCGTCGTGGCCGCGGTGCATGGACTCCAGGTCGGGGGCGGCGGCGGTGTGCGCGGCGAGCAGCCGGTACGGGCCGCGCTCGCGGTCCAGCACGAGCGCGGTCGCGCCGTCCCCGTAGGCGACCCCGTAGTCGCCCTGCCAGCGGTCGAAGCCGGGGGCGGCGAAGCGGTCGCCGGTGGTGACCAGGGCCCGTTCCAGGGCCGGGTCGGCGGCCAGCCGGACGGCCGCCAGCTCGACCGCGGTGGCCCCGCCGTTGCACATCTGCTGGACGCCGAGCGGCACCGCCCGTACGGCGCCCGCGTGTTGGGCGACGTAGTGGGCGGGGGACCAGAAGTCGTGCCCCTGGTGGTAGATCCAGGCGTGGACGACCAGGCCGACGGACTCGGGCGGGCAGCCGGCCTCGCCGATCGCCTTGGCGGCGGCGAGGACGGCCATCTCGGGGCCCGAGGGGCCGTCGCTGACGGGCAGTTCGAGGTAGCCGTCCTTGGCGGCGTTCTCGGCGGTGACCCGCCCCCCGGCGACCGCCGCTGCCGCGGTGTCCGTGGTCGGGGGGAGCCAGTCGACCACGGCGGCGATCCGGGGCGGTGGGTCGAAGCGCATCGGGGCGGTCCTCAGGGGTAGGGGTCGGCGGGCGGGGCCAACGGGCGGGATCAGCGGGCGGGGTGGTGCAGGGCCTCGTCCAGCAGGGCGGTGACCCGGTGCGCCTCGTGCAGCGGGAGCCGGGCGTGGACGTGCTGGTCGGGGCGGACCAGCACCACGGAGCCGCGGCCGGACCCGCGGCCGGCGGTGCGGCCGGACGACCCGCGGGCGGGGTCGGGCTCGGCCGGTGCGCCGTCGTGCAGGGTGCCGGTGGCGTCCAGCACCCGGACGTCCAGCAGCCCGGGGTGGCGCTTCTCGGCCTGCTCCAGGGCGCGGGCGACCCGCGGCGGCAGGGCGGTTCCGGGCAGTTCGACCAGCAGGGTGTGCTGGAGGTCGGAGACGGCCTCGCGCAGCGACAGCCGGCGGCCGAGCCGGCGGTCCCAGACCTGCCGGTCGGGGGTGAGCGCCCCGGGCACGAAGCGGTGGCCCCAGAGCTTCCAGCTGCGCAGCCTGGTCTCCCGGCCCTCGCCGTAGACGGTGCGCAGGCCGGCCAGCCAGGGGATGTAGTCGAGGTCGAACAGGCCGAACCGGGAGGCGGCCGCGGCGGCCCGGTCGCGGGCGGTGACCTGGGCGGGCTTGCGCAGCAGCCAGGCGCGGGTCTGCAGGTCGGCCTGGCGGACGACGGCGCGGGCGACCTGGGTGCGCTCGGTGTGGTAGCTGTCGAGCAGCGGTGCGCCGGCCTCGCCGCGCCAGACCAGGGCGAGCTTCCAGGCGAGGTTCTGGGCGTCGGTGACACCGGTGTTGAGGCCCTGGCCGCCGGCCGGGCTGTGGATGTGGGCGGCGTCGCCGACCAGGAACACCCGGCCCTCGCGGTAGCGCTCGGCGTGCCGGGCGTGCACCGCGAAGGTGCTGGTCCAGGCCGAGTCGCGGAGGGTGAGGCCGCCCGGGCCGCGCTCGTCCACGACCTGCTGCATCAGCTCCAGGGTGGCGTCCTCGGGGGCGAGGCCGGGCGGGAGCGAGGTGAAGACCCGGGAGCGGCCGCCGGGCAGTCCGATGATCACCAGCACGCCGCGCGAGGAGCAGAAGTAGTGGGCGGCGTCGTGCTTGAGCGGGCCGTCCACGTAGGCGTCGACCAGCATGAAGGTGTTGGGGTAGGTGAGGCCCTCGAAGCTGAGGCCGAGCAGCTCCCGGACGGTGCTGCCGGCCCCGTCGCAGCCGAGGACGTACGCGTACTCGGCGCGCCGCTCGGTGCCGTCGGCGCCGCGCAGCACGGCGACCACGTGGTCGGGGTGCTGCTCCAGCCCGGTGAGCGCGGTGCCGCGTTCGACCTCGCCGCCGAGCCGGGTGACGGCGGCGCCGAGCAGGTCCTCGATCTCGGGCTGGGGGAGGATCACCGGCTGGGCGCGACCGGTCAGGTCGAGCGTGGCGATCGGGCGGCCCTCGGAGTAGTAGTGGAAGGCGTCGACCGGCAGGCTGCGGTCGGCGGTGCCGGCCGGGTCGGCGAGCCGGCGCAGCACCTCCAGGGTGCGCGGCCAGACCAGCAGGGCCTTGGTGAGCGGGGAGGGGGCCGGGGCTCGGTCGACCAGGTGGATGTCGACGCCGCGGCGCAGCAGTTCGGCCGCGGAGGTGAGTCCGACCGGGCCGGCGCCGACGATCAGGACGGGCCGTCTGCCGGTGGGGCGGGGGGCGGTGGGGTCGGCGCTGCTGGTCACGTCTCTTCTCTCGTACGGGTGTCGGGCGGGTGCCGGGCCGGTTGCGGTGCGGGCCCCGTCGTCGTCAGGGGAGGTCGTTCGGGGGCGGGCGGTGCGCCTGGACTACGCGGCGGCGTGCCAGCGCAGCAGGCTGCTGCCGATCGACATGCCGCCGCCGAAGCCGGAGAGCAGCACCAGTTCGCCGTCGCGCAGGGCGCCGGCGCGGTTCGCGGCGTCGAGGGTGATCGGGACGGAGGCGGCGCCGGTGTTGCCGTACTCGGCGACGGTGAGGTGGGTGCGGGCGCGCTCCAGGCCGAGCGAGGGCAGGATCTCGGCCAGCATCTGGCCGTTGGCCTGGTGCGGCACGAAGTGGTCGACCTCGGTGCCGGTGCGGTCGGCCCGGCGGAGCAGCTCCTTGACCGTGAGCGGCAGCCGGTCGGTGACGAACTCGCGGACCTCGCGGCCGTTCATGGCGAACCAGTGGTCGCCCTCGGCCAGGCTCTCGGGCGAGGCCGGTCTACGGCTGCCGCCGGCCGGGACCCGGATGGTGCGGTGGTGCCGGCCGAAGGTCTCCAGCAGGGAGGTCTCGATGCCGTAGCCGGCCGGGACGGGGCCGAGCACGACGGCGCCGGCGCCGTCGCCGAACAGGATCGCGGTGCGGCGGTCGGTGGGGTCGATGATCCGGGAGTAGACGTCGGCGCCGATCACCAGCGCGTGGCCGCCGTCGGCGATCAGGCGGTGGGCGGTGTGCAGGGCGAAGGCGAAGCCGCTGCAGACCGAGTTCAGGTCGAAGGCGGCGGCCTGCTCGGCGCCGATCAGGTCCTGCACGATGGCGGCCGTGGCGGGCTGCGGGTGGTCGGGCGTGGAGGTGGCCACGACGATGTGGTCGAGCTGGCCGGGGCGGATCCCGGCGTCGGCGAGGGCGGCCCGGGCGGCGTGCGCGGCGAGGTCGGAGGTGGCCTCGCCCTCGGCGGCGTAGCGCCGCTCGCTGATGCCGGTCTTGCGGTGGATCCACTCGGCGGTCACGCCGGCCCGGGAGCCGACCAGGGTGTTGTCGACGGCGTTCGCGGGCAGGTGCGACCCGGTGCCGAGGATGCCGATGGACGACGCGTGCTGCTGCGCTGTCTGCATGATCGATACAGTATCAGAGGCCTGACTTAGGTCAATGCCTTGTCCAGTATCGCAATGTTAATGAATGGGTGGACCATAGGCTGTGTCCGAAGCATGAGGCCTCCGGAGCGTGGGGCGTCCGACCCCGGACATGGGAAAGGCCGCCCCCTCGACGCCCCGGGTGGTGATCGGGCGTCCAGGGGGCGGCCTTCCGCCCCGTACTGCGGTGCTGCCGCGGTGCGGCTCAGTCGGTCTTGCGCAGAGCCGCCGCCGAGCGCTCCAGCAGCTCGCGCAGCTGGGCCTGCTCGGTGTCGTCGAAGGCGTCGGTGAGCCGCTTCTCGACCCCGCGGGCCAAGGTGTCGGCCTTCTTCGCCAGTGTGCGGCCGGAGCGGGTGAGCTTGGCCACGAGCACCTTCTGGTGCACGCTCGACGTCTCACGGGTGATGAGGCCCTTGTTCTCCAGATTGGTCAGGATCGTGGTCATGGTCTGCGGCGTGACCATGCACTCCCGGGCCAGCTGCGCCCCGGACATTCCGGAGGACTGCTGGAGCACGAGCAGGGTCACGTACTGCGGAACCGTCAGGTCGACGGTGCGCAGCGCGCGGGTCTTCTCGCCGATCAGCGCCTGCTCGGCCCGCTTGATGGCATGGCCCAGGCGGTCGTGGAAATCGAGCGGAGCTGAGTTCGGCTGGTTGGAGCTGTTTTCGGTCACAGTGATCGCATCCCTGGCTGCCCCCCACGGCGGATTATTCGGACTTTAAGGTACATCAGTGGGCTGATCAGTCGCTACGTACGAACTGATTCGGGCCAACCGGGTCGGCTTCCGGTACGGACACCGCTGCCACGGCGCGCCGCAACAGTGAGCGGAAAACCACCACCTCCTCCGCCAGGAACGAGCTGACCAGCCGTTGTTCGGCCGTGTGCTCGGCCGCCTCGCCCCGGACCGTCAGGGCCCGGCCCTCCTCGGTCAGCCGCGCGGTGAAGACGTGCGAGTGGACCGAGGAGACCTGCCGGCGGACCAGCCCGCGCCCCTCCAGGGAGGCGAGCCGGGTGGCCATGGTCTGCGGCGTGACCAGGCAGTGCCGGGCCAGCTGGGCCCCGGACGCGTCCGGGTGCTCGGCCAGTACCCGGAGGGTCAGGTACTGCGGCACGGTCAGGCCGACCGTGCGCAGCGCCCGGCCGCGCGCGGCCATCATGGTCTGCTCGCACTGCTTGAGGAGGTGTCCCAGCCTTCGGGAGGGGACGTCCTGGTCGGGGGGAGCCACGGGGCCTCCTCGGTGGTCGGAACCTGAACTGCTACTCAGAACCTTAATACTTCGTAGAGCCCTGATTGACAACTCGGAAAACGAACTCGTCTGCGGGGCAAGTCAGTAGCGGGTTCCGACCGGAGCCGGGAGGGAGTCCAACGCGGCCAGATCATCGGCGCTCAGCAGGACCTCGGCGGCCGCGGCGTTCTGCTCGATGTGGAGCCGGCGGGTGCTGCCGGGGATCGGCACGACGTGCTCGCCCTGGGCCAGCGTCCAGGCCAGGGCGACCTGGGCGGGGGTGGCGCCGTTGCGGGTGGCGACCTCCTGGATGCCGTCCGAGATCCGCTGGTTCTGCGCCCGCGCCTCCTCCTGGAAGCGCGGCAGCCGGGCCCGGAAGTCGTCCTGGTCCGGCGCGTTCTCGCCGTCGAAGCGGCCGGCCAGGAAGCCCCGGCCGAGCGGGGAGAACGGGACGAAGGCGGCGCCGTTGGCCTTGCACCAGGGCAGCACCTCGGCCAGCGGGTCCCGGCTCCACACCGACAGTTCGGACTGCACGGCGCCGACCGGGGCGATCGCGTGCGCCGCGTCCAGCTGGCCGGCGGAGACCTCGCACAGGCCCAACTGCACGATCTTGCCCGCCTGCTGGAGCTCGGCCAGGGCGCCCCAGCTCTCCACCAGCGGGACCCTCGGGTCGACCCGGTGCAGGTAGTAGACGTCGATCCGGTCGGTGCCCAGTCGGCGCAGCGAGCCCTCCACCGCGGCGCGCAGGTGCTCCGGCCGGCCGTCGGCGGACACCTGCACCGAGCCGAGGTGGGACTCCGGGCCGGCCTTGAGGCCGCCCTTGGTGGCGAGCACGACCTGCTCGCGCAGCCCGCCGCGGAGTGCCTCGCCGAGCAACTCCTCGTTGGTGAAGGGGCCGTAGAGGTCCGCGGTGTCGAGCAGGGTGATGCCGAGGTCGACGGCGTGCCGGATGGCGCCGATCGACTCCTCGGTGCTCTGCAGCTGGGAGGTGTACACCCAGTTCATCCCCATGCAGCCGAGGCCGATCGGGCCGACGGCGGGTCCCTCGGCGCCCAGGGTGCGCTGCTGTGCCATGGAAGGTCTCTCCTCGTGGTTGGTGCGGGTCGGGGGGTGGGGCGTGGGGGCGGGGGTGGTGGAGCGGGCTGGGGAGGAGCGCGGGTGACGGGGTGTCAGTAGCGCGAGCCGACCGGGGCCGGCGCGGAGTCCAGCTCGGTCAGGTCGGCGTCGGACAGTCGCAGGTCGGCCGCGCCGGCGTTCTCGGCGAGGTGGCCGATCCGCTTGGTGCCGGGGATCGGGACGACCTGCTCGCCCTGGGCGAGGGTCCAGGCCAGGGCGACCTGCCCCGGGGTGGCGCCGTGCCGTTCGGCGACCCGCCGCAGGGTCTCGACGATGGCGAGGTTGGCGGCGAAGGCCTCCCGGGCGAAGCGCGGGTTGGCGGTGCGGTAGTCGTCCGGCGCGAAGGCGTCCGGGCTGGTGTAGCCGCCGGTGAGGAAGCCGCGGCCGAGCGGGGAGTACGGGACGAAGGCGGCGCCGTGGGCCGAGCACCAGGGCAGCACGTCGGCGAGCACCTCCCGGCTCCACAGCGACAGTTCGGTCTGGACGGCGGCGACCGGGTGGACGGCCTGCGCGGCCGCCAGCTCCTCGACGCCGACCTCGGAGAGGCCGATGCCGCGGACCAGGCCGGCCTCGACCAGTTCGGCCATCGCGCCCCAGGACTCGGCCAGCGGGACGTCCGGGTCCACCCGGTGCAGGTAGTACAGGTCGACGTGGTCGGTGCCGAGGCGCTTGAGCGAGGCGCGGATCGAGGCGTGGATGTGCTCGGGGCGGCCGTTGCGGTACATCGGCCGGTCCGGCTCCTGGACCAGCCCGACCTTGGTGGCCAGGACGGCCCGCTCCCGGCGGCCGGCCAGTGCCCGGCCGAGCAACTCCTCGTTGCTGTGCGGGCCGTAGACGTCCGCGGTGTCGATCAGGTTCATGCCCTGGTCGAGGGCGTGGTGGACGACCTCGACCGAGGCGGCCTCGTCGTAGCCGCCGGTGGTGTAGAAGTCGGTCATCCCCATGCAGCCGAGGCCGATGGCTCCGACGTCGAGGCCGGTGGGGCCGAGCTGGCGGCTGTGCATGATCTCTTCCTTCGCGGTGGTTCGGGGGTGCGGCGGGCGGCAGCGGGTGCAGCGGGTGGCGGAGGTGCGGGAGGTACGGAGGCGGAGCGGTCCGGGCGGGGCGGCGGGTTCACCGCGCCCCTCCCGGACCGGTCGCTCGGGTCTGGCCGTCAGGCCGGTCGAGGCGGGCGTCAGCGCCCGGCGCCGACCGGCTCCGGGGCCTGCTCGGCCTCCGGGGCGGTCACCGCGGAGGCGGCGGCCTTGCGGTCACGGAGCATCACGGCGATCAGCGGGGCGCTGAGCGCGGCCACGCCGGCCAGGATCCACAGCACGGTGCGCAGCGCGTCGGTGTAGCCGTCGGCGAGGAAGGTGTGGAAGGCCTGGCGGCCGGCCTCGGCGACACCGGACTCCGGGTCGGCCAGGTTGCCCTGGGCGACCTTGGCGGCGAGGCCGTCCGGGTTGCCGGTGAAGCCGCTGCCGTAGGAGTCGAGGTTCTCGGAGACGTTGGAGCTGACCAGGCTGACCAGGACGGAGCCCATGCCGGCGATGGCGATCGCCTCGCTGGCCAGGCGCATGGTGTTGAACATGCCCGCGGCCATGCCGGCCCGCTCCGGCGGGACGGAGCCGATCGCGGCGCCGTCCAGCAGGCCGAAGGAGATGCCGACGCCGGTGCCGATGATCAGGAACGGACCGATCAGGCCGGCCACGCCGATGCCCGGGTGGATGGTGGTGAGCCAGGCGGCGCCGCCGGCGACCAGCAGCAGGCTGACGGCCAGCAGGGTGCGGACCGAGATCTTCTGGGCGAGGCGACCGGCGATGATCGGGAAGACCAGCACGGGGGCGGTGAGCAGCAGCATCACGGCGCCGGCCTCGGAGCTGCTGAACCGGTTGGCGCCCATGAAGTAGGAGGGCAGGAAGACCAGCAGGCAGACGAAGCCGAAGGCGAGCGCGACGGGGACGAAGCAGATCGCGACGAAGCGGCCCTGGGTGAACAGGGAGATGTCGAACATCGGGCGCTCCTGGCGCAGTTCGACGATCACGAAGAGCGCGAGCAGCAGCACGAAGCCGGCCAGCAGGCCGAGCACGACGGGGCTGGTCCAGCCCTGCTGGGGGCCCTCGACCATGGCGAGGGTGACCAGCGCGAGGCTGGTGGTGAAGGTGACGGTGCCGCCCCAGTCGACGCCGCGGGCGCCCGGGTCACGGGACTCGGTGATCCGCGGCAGGGCCAGCAGCAGGGCCAGGTCGATCGCCGCGTGCAGCAGGAAGACCGAGCGCCAGCCGAAGGAGGAGACCAGCAGGCCGGAGGTGGAGGGGCCGAGGGCGAGTCCGACGCCGAAGGAGGACCCGAGGACGCCGAAGGCCTTGGCCTGGGCGGGCCCGGAGAAGGTGGTGGCGAGCACCGCGCTGCCGGCGGTGAGCACCGCGGCGGCGGCCGCGCCGGCCAGCAGGCGGGCGCCGTCCAGCAGGTAGATGTTGCTGCTCAGGCCGCTGACCAGGGAGCAGAGGCCGAAGAGCGTGATGCCGATGCCCAGCATTCTGCGGCGGCCGACCAGGTCGGCGATGGCGCCGCAGGCGAGCATGAAGCTGGCGAAGGTCAGGTTGTAGCCGTTGACCACCCACTGGAGCGGTCCGAGGCCCGCGCCCAGGTCGGTGGCGATCTTCGGCAGGGCCACCGAGGCGCCGGTGAGCGAGGCGGGGAGCAGCCCGCCGGCGATGCACACCGCGGCGAGCGTGGTGCGTGGGTAGCTCTTCATGGGTCGAGGACTCCGATGTCGAAGGTGTCGATGAGTTCGATTAGCAGCAAGAACCCTGGTCGGTATCAGGGTTCTTACTCATGGCAGAGGACGCTATAGGTTCGCCGTGGCGGCCGTCAAGGCGGTCGGTTGACCTTGCATCGGGATTCTTGAGGAAGTCTTGATATGAGACAGGGTCGTAAGCTGTCTACGAATGCTGATACTGTCCTGGGCAGCTGGCCTCCCGTCAGGAAGGCGGGAGAGGGCTGCAATTCAGCCTTTTGCCTGTTCAGAGACGCGCGCCACGCGCACTTCATGTGATGGGGGCATTGACATGACGCATCGGACCGAGGTTCTGTACCTGGTCGGCGACCGCTTCGGCGCTCTGGCCACGAACGACGGAGTGGCCACCGCGGGTGGGTTCGTCAAGGAGCTGCGGGCGGGGCGCTACAGTGACCCCGAGCTCCGCCTGACGCTGATCAACGGTCAGGGCATGAGCTCGTACGAGTGGGACTGGGTGGCCCGTGAGATCACCCGCTACGGTGCGGCCGACCGCATCTCGGTGCCCGGGCTGCAGCCGAGCCTGGCCTACCGGGACGAGGCGCACAAGCACCGCGAGCAGAACGTCCTGATCGCCGGCCTGCGCCAGATCGACGCGCTGCGCTACCAGGCGGACCTGAGACTGGACAACGACAACGAACTGCTCCTGGACCACACCACCGGCCAGCACATCCAGGGCATGATCATCATCGAGGCGGCGCGGCAGATGTTCCTGGCCGTCACCGAGCGGTTCTACGCCTCGGCCTGGCCGGAGCGGCAGTACTACTACGTGATCAAGAGCTTCGACACGGACTTCGAGAACTTCCTGTTCCCGCTGGACGCCACCGTCGACTACGAGATCCTCAGCGCGAGCATCGACAACCCCGAGCGGCTGTCCTTCGGCGTCGAGATCGCCGTCCACCAGGGCGGCGCCCGCGCCTCGCTGTCCCGGGTCGAGTTCACCGCCTTCGAGAGCGACGTCATCTCGCAGAAGGAGGGCAAGCGCGCGGCCCGCACCGTCGAGCAGGTCCGCCTCGCCCGCACCGAGCAGGAGCGGGAGGGCGAGCTGGTCGTCGTCGGCTCGCGCTGACCCACCCCACCCGGCCCGACCGGCCGCGGACTCATCCCGGACGGACCCCGGACGCCATGACGAACCCCAGGAGCACCCAGTGACCCGCCCGACCGGCCCCGCGGCCTTCTTCGACGTCGACGAGACCTTGATCAACGTCAAGAGCATGTTCGACTTCCTGGCCTTCCGGTACCGGGTCGAGGGCCGCCCGGAGTCCGACTACGCGCGGGACCACGGCGCCCTCCGCCGGCTGGCGGACGGCGGCGTGCCGCGCGAGGAGGTCAACCGGGCGTACTACCGGCTGTTCACCGGCGTGCGGGAGGCCGACCTCGCCGAGCAGGGCGAGCAGTGGTTCCGGCAGCGGACCGGGGAGGGGGAGCTCTTCCACGCCCCCGCCCTGGCCGCCTTCCGTCGGCACACCGAGCAGGGCCACCACACCGTCCTGGTCTCCGGGTCCTTCCCCGGCTGCCTGGACCCGATCGCCCGGTACGTCGACGCCGGCACCGTCCTGTGCAGCCGCCCGCTGGTGGCCGACGGGATCCTCACCGGTGAACTGGAGCGGCCGATGATCGGCGCGGCCAAGGCCGTCGCCGCCCGCGAGCTGCTCGACCGGGGCGGCTTCGACCCGCGGGAGTGCCACGCCTACGGCGACCACTCCTCCGACCTCGACCTGCTCCGACTCGTCGGCCACCCCACGGTGGTGGGCGACGACCCGGTGCTGACCGAGCACGCCGACCGCGGGGGCTGGAGCCGGCTGCCCGGCCTCGGCCACGGCGCGGCGCAGCACTGACCGACCGACCGTCCCACCCCCCGGCGCCCGCCCGGGTCCCCCCGGCCCGGGCGGGCGCCCCCCGACCGACCCGGTCCGCTGTTCGGCGGCTCGACGCGCCCCGCAAGGGCGCGAAGCGGCTCGAAGCGGACCGGCCCGGTCCACCGAAGTACCCCGCCGTGAGCGGAAGTTCACGCAGTACCCGGCAGTTCACGCGGTGCGCCGCGGTCCACGCGGCTCGCCGCGGCGCCGGCAGACCAGTAGCAGCAGCAGTTCGACAGCACAGCAGCCAGGAGGCATTCCCATGCGCGCCATTCGTTTCGACAGCTACGGCGGCCCCGAGGTCCTGACCCTCGTCGAGGTGGAGATCCCCGAGCCCGGTGCGGGCGAGGTGTCGATCGACGTGGAGTACGCGGGCGTCAACTTCGCCGAGGTGATGTTCCGCCGCGGCCAGTTCCAGCCCGGCACCCCGCACGTCCCCGGCCTGGAGGTCACCGGGACCGTCCGCGCCGTCGGCGAGGGCGTCACCAACCTGCGCCCCGGCCAGCGGGTCTCCGCGATCACCCTGGCCGGCGGCGGCTACGCCGAGGTCGCGGTGGCCCGCGAGCGGCTGACCGTCGCCCTCGACGGCGAGCTGGACGCCATCCCCGGCCCGGTCGCGGCCGCCTTCCCCTGCAACCTGCCGGTCTCCTGGGCGATCCTGCACGACGTGGCCCGGGTCCGCGAGGGCGAGAGCGTCCTGGTGCTGGCCGGCGCCGGCGGCGTGGGCAGCGGCGCCGCGCAGATCGCCCGCAACCTGGGCGCCGGCGCCGTCTACGGCGCGGTGAGCACCGCCGACAAGGCCGCGTTCGCCAAGGAGAAGTTCGGCTACGACGAGGTGTTCACCTACGACGAGCTGGAGGAGCGCCTCGCCGAGGTGACCGGCGGCCGCGGCGTCGACATCCTGCTGGACTCCATCGGCGGCCCGCTGCGCGCCAAGGCCCTGGACCTGCTGGCCCCGCTCGGCCGCCACGTGGTCTTCGGCAACGCCTCGCAGCAGGACCACACCTACGAGGCCAACCAGATGTGGTACACCGCCAAGACGGTGGCCGGCTACAACATCGGCGGCCTCGCCGACCAGCAGCCCGACCTGGTCCACGGCCACCTGGTGGAGGCCGCCCGCCAGCTCGCCACCGGCGCCGTCCGGATCGAGACCACCGAACTCGCCCTGGAGGAGGCCGTCAAGGCGCACGAGATCCTGGAGGCCCGCGGCTCCACCGGCAAGCTCGTCCTGCGCGTCAAGGCCTGACACCCGGCCGCCCGTACCAAGATCCAAGAGACAGGCCCCGAGGGCCGCCTCCGCCATCCGGCGGGGGCGGCCCTTCGGCGTTCCCGCACGCGCGTTCCCGTCCGCGAGCCCGGCCGGAAGCCCGTCCGAAGGCCCCGCCCGGAGGCTCACGCGGAACCGCCGTCCCGGGGGCCGTGAGCGCAACCCCCTTCTGGAGTCCTTCTGATCGCCTTTCGACACTCGGGCCGCGGCGGAGGCCCCGTGAAAGGTGGTTGGAAAGCGCACCGGTCTGGACTGGTCCCAGCCGGGGCCGCCCGGCGGAACCGGACCGGGACCACACCCCGGGCCGGGCGAAGGCGCACGACAGCACAGCGAACAGCACATGGGGGAGAGCGCAATGACGAAGACCCGGATCATGATCCGCACCGTGCTCGGCCTGGCGGCCGGCGCGATGGCGGTCGGGGTGGTCCTGGCGGTCGCCGGCCCGGGCAGCGGGTCGGTCGACGACACCCACTGGGGCATGGCGCACTCCTCGGCCGACACCCACTGGGGTGCACCGGTGCCGGTCGCGGACGACACCCACTGGGGCGCGCCGGTCACCGACGACACCCACTGGGGTGTGACCGGGCCGGAGTTCGCCCCCGGCGAGTGAACGACCGGCGAGTGAACGACGGGCGAGTGAACGACCCGCGGGGTCGGGACCGATCGTCAACGGACAGGGAGGAAAAGGTCATGGGCGGGACACGCCGGATGATGAAGCTGGGGGCGTTCATGCTCGTCCCCGGGTACCACGTCGCCTCCTGGCGGCACCCGGCGGCGCGGGCCGACGGCGGCCTGGACTTCGGCCACTACCGGGACCTGGTGCGCACGGCCGAGCGGGCCAAGTTCGACATGTTCTTCGTCGCGGACGGCGTCGGCATCCGCACGCCGTACCAGGACGCCGACGAACTCAGCCGCTGGGGACGGTTCCTGCAGTTCGACCCGATCACCCTGCTGTCCGCGCTCTCGGTGCACACCGAGCGGATCGGCCTGGCCGCGACCGCCTCGACCACCTACAACGAGCCGTTCCACCTGGCCCGCAAGTTCGCCTCGATCGACCACCTGAGCGCGGGCCGGGCGGCCTGGAACATCGTCACCTCGGTGACCGACGCCGAGGCCCGCAACTTCAACCGGGACTCCCAGCCGGACCACGGCGCCCGCTACCACCGGGCCCGCGAGTTCATGGAGGTGGTCACCGGGCTGTGGGACAGCTGGGAGGACGACGCCTTCCTCTTCGACAAGGACGGCGGGCAGTTCTTCCGGCCCGAGAAGCTGCACGTCCTCGGCCACAAGGGCGAGCACTTCTCGGTCGCCGGCCCGCTCAACGTGTCCCGCCCGCCGCAGGGCTACCCGGTGCTGATCCAGGCCGGCGCCTCCGCCGACGGCCAGGACTTCGCGGCCCGGTGGGCCGAGGTGATCTTCACCGCCAGCCAGACCCTGGAGGAGGGGCAGGCCTTCTACCGGGCGATGGGCGAGCAGGTCCGGGCGCACGGGCGCGACCCGGAGCAGGTGAAGATCATGCCGGGGCTGTTCCCGGTGGTCGGCCGCACCCGCGCCGAGGCCGAGGACAAGTACGCCGTACTTCAGGAACTCGTCGACCCGGTGGTCGGGTTCGGCCTGCTCACCCAGCTGCTCGGCGACGTCGACGTCTCCGGCAGCCCGGTGGACGGCCCGCTGCCCGAACTGCCCGAGACCCAGGGCAGCACCAGTCGGCAGCGGCTGGTCTACGACAAGGCGCGGCGCGAGGGGCTGACCATCAAGCAGCTCTACCAGTCCGTCTCCGGCGGCCGCGGCCACCGGGTGCTGATCGGCACCCCGGAGGAGATCGCGGACGCGATGGAGGAGTGGTTCACCGGCGGCGCGGCCGACGGCTACAACGTGATGCCGCCGGTGCTGCCGGACGGCCTGACCGACTTCGCCGACCTCGTCGTCCCCGAACTCCAGCGCCGCGGCCTGTTCCGCACCGAGTACGAGGGCACCACGCTGCGCGAGAACCTCGGCCTGGACCGCCCCGCCCACGGCGCCGCCGCCCGCGCCGAGAACGTCTGAACAGCTCGCACGTCATCCGAGAACCCGAGGAGCATCCGAGCATGCCGTCACTGGCACGAGACCTCAGAGAGATTCCCCCCTCGCCCCTGGTCCAGGTCGAGGAACTGCTCAGCCGCAGCGGCGACCTGGCCCCGATCGGCCTGCACCAGGGCAAGACGGTCTTCGAGCCCTGCGCCCGCCCCCGGCCGTGGAACGCCGAGGAGTTCGCCACCGCCGCCCACCAGCACGCCCCGCCCGGCGGCGTCCGACAACTGCGCGAGGCCTTCGCCGAGCACCTGGCGGCCCGCCGCGGCAGCCCGGTCGAGCCCGCGCAGGTGCTGGTCAGCAACGGCGGCACCCACGCCATCTCGGTGCTGCTGCACGCGATCCTGGGCCAGGGCGACGAGGTGCTGGTGCTGTCCCCGCAGTGGCTGTTCGCGACCGGCCTGGTGTGGGCGGCCGGCGGGGTGCCGCGCGAGGTGCCGGTCTTCCTGGAGCTCAGCGCCGACGCCGACTTCGACTTCCTGTCGGTGATCGAGCGGGCGGTGACCGACCGCACCCGGGCGATCTACTTCAACAACCCCAACAACCCGACCGGCTACCGGCTCAGCGAGGCCCAGCTGGCGGCGCTCACCGAGCTGGCCGAGCGGCACGACCTGTGGCTGATCGCCGACAACGCCTACGAGAACTACGACTTCACCCGGACCGGCTTCGTCGACCCGGCCACCGTCGGGCGGGCCGCCGAGCGCACCTTCTCGGTGTACAGCTGCAGCAAGACCTACGCGATGCCGGGCGCCCGGGTGGGCTTCCTGGTCTCGCCGCCCGGCCTGGCCGAGGCGCTCACCAAGTGGTCCCTGCACTCGCTCTACTCGGTCTCCACCGCGGCCCAGTTCGCCGCGTACGAGGCGCTGCGCACCCCGGCCGAGGAGCTCACCCGCCGCCGCGACCGGGCCGCCGCGGCCTGGTGGCTCGCGGACTCCAAGCTGGAGGTCCCGCACACCGCGGTCTCCGGCGGGCTGTACACCTTCCTCGACCTGGCCGCCTACGGCGACGGCGAACGCTTCGTCCGCCGCTGCGCCGAACTGGGCGTGGGACTGGCCCCCGGCCGGGTGTTCGGCGCCCACTGCGCCGACTGGGCCCGGCTCTGCTTCACCGCCGCCACGCCGCCGCTGGTGGCGGAGGCGATCGACCGCATCAACAAGATCTACGGGGAGGGCATCGATGAGCACTGACACGGTGGTCCTGGAGCATTCCGGCCTGGCTCCGTTCCTGCGCCGCTACGACGCGCCGTCGCGCGTCGGCCTCAAGGTCAACGCCTACCGGGGCTACGAGGTGGAGGGCCTGGCCCGGGCGCTGGAGGCGCCCGAACTGGCCGACTGCCCGCTGGAGTGCGTGATGGTCGGCGACTCCTACTTCATGACCCACCTGGGCCGCCCGAGCACCGCGCTGGCCGACGACGCCGAGCGCGAGTGGGCGATGGCCACCCTGACCGGGCTGGTCGCCGAGGTGCGCGAGGCGATCGACGCGCACTTCCCGGCCCACCGCCGGCCCTTCCTGCTGGCCGACCTGCCGGACGGCGCGACCGCGAGCCCCGCGGCCGCCCTCGCCGCCGGCGAGCGGTTCCGGGCGGCGGGCGCCGACGCGGTGAAGGTCGAGCTGGCCGGCGACGGCGACCTCGACTGCCTGGAGGCGCTCGCGCGGACCGGCGGCACCACCCTCGGCCACCTCGGCTACACCCCGCAGCGCGGCGAGCTGAGCCGGCACGGCGACAGCGTCGAGGACGCGGAGCGGATGTTCGCCCAGGCCCGCCGGGTGCGGGACGCGGGCGCGGCCGGCCTGATCGTCGAGATGGTCAGCGAGCCCGTCAACCGGGCGCTGAGCCGCCCGCACGCCGCCGGCATCCCGCTGTACTCGGTGTTCAGCGGCCGGGCCGAGTGGGGCGGACAGAGCCTCAACGTCTGGGACGCGGTGGTCCGCCCGGCCCGCGGCGGCCGGTTCTTCCCGCCGACCGCGGTGATCGAGGCCGCCGAGGCCCCGACCCGCTACACCCCGGACCTGATCGCGGACCGCCTGCGCGAGCTGATCGGGCTCACCCTGGACGGCAGCTTCCCGCTGTCGCCGCGCACCGTCCTGACCCCCGAGGAGACCGAGCGGATCTCCGCGACCGAGCCCTGGAGCGCCCGATGACGACCACCACCCTGCCCACCGGCCCCTCCTCCGGCACCGAGGTCTTCGACCAGCTGGAGTCCGCGATCCGCACCTACTGCCGGCGCTTCCCGGCGGTCTTCACCCGGGCCAGCGGGCACCGGATGTGGGACGAGGACGGCCGCGAGTACCTGGACTTCCTGTCCGGTGCCGGCGCGCTGAACTACGGTCACAACCCGGCCGACGCCCGCCAGGCGCTGGTGGACTACCTGCTCGCGGACGGTCCGGTGCACGGGCTGGACCTGCACACCGGCGCCAAGCGCCGCTTCCTGGAGCGCTTCCAGGAGGTCGTGCTGGCCCCGCGCGGCCTCTCCTACCGGGTCCAGTTCACCGGCCCGACCGGCACCAACGCGATCGAGTCCGCGTTCAAGACGGCCCGCCGGGTCACCGGCCGCACCGACATCGTCGCCTTCACCGGCGGCTTCCACGGCCTCTCGCTCGGCGCGCTCGCCGCCTCCGCCACCGCCTTCAAGCGCGACGCGGCCGGCGTCCCGCTGGGCAACGTGGTGCGGATGCCGTACGAGGGCTTCGCCGGCGAGGGCGTCGACACCATCGACTACCTGACCCGGATGCTGGACGACCCGGGCAGCGGCATGGACAAGCCCGCGGCCTTCGTGGTGGAGACCGTGCAGGGCGAGGGCGGCCTGGCCACCGCGACCCCCGAGTGGCTGCGCCGGCTGGCGCAGGTCGCCCGGGAGCGGGACATCCTGCTGATCGTCGACGACATCCAGGCCGGCTGCGGCCGGACCGGCACCTTCTTCAGCTTCGAGGAGTCCGGCATCACCCCGGACCTGGTGTGCCTGTCCAAGTCGATCAGCGGCTACGGGCTGCCGATGGCGCTGGTGCTGGTCAAGCCGGAGCTGGACCAGCTCGGCCCGGGCGAGCACAGCGGCACCTTCCGCGGCAACAACCTGGCCTTCGTCACCGCCGCCGCCGTCCTGGACCACTGGGCCGACCCGGCGTTCACCGAGGGCCTGGCCGCCCGGGTGAAGGTGCTGGACGGCCTGCTGGCCGACCTCGCCCGGCGCTTCGCCGCGCTCGGCTGCACCCCGCGCGGCCGGGGCCTGATCCGCGGCCTCGGCTTCACCGACCCCGCCCTCGCGGACAAGGTCTCGCGCGCCGCGTTCGCCGCCGGGCTGCTGGTGGAGACCACCGGTGCGCGCGGCCAGGTGCTCAAGATCATGCCGCCGATCGTGCTCGCCGAGGACCGGCTGACGCACGGCATCACGCTGCTCGCCGACGTCATCGACGCGGTGTCCCGCAAGGAGGAGGACCGATGACCGATCTGCTGCACGACCTCGACACCCCCGGCGCCCCGGAGGCCGCGGACGGGCCCGACGACCACGCCCACGGCATCGACGAGACGGTGCTGCGCCGGCTCGCCGCTTCCTGGCCGCGCCGCGCCACCGTCCGCACCGACCTGGACCGGATCACCGACCCCGACCCCGCGGAGTACGACGCCGCGCTGCCCGACTACCCTGAGCGGCTGCTGCCCTTCGCCGAGCACCCGCTCTGGCTGGCCGCCACCCCGGAGCAGCGGCGGACCGTGCAGACGCTGGCCTGGCTGGTCTACAACGAGCGGGTCATCGCGGCCGAGGAGTACGTCGCCAACCCGACCTTCGCGATGATCATGCACGGCGTCTTCCCCGGCGCCGACGGCGTGCACACCAAGCGGGCGGTGCAGCAGACCCACGTCGACGAGGTGTGGCACACCTACATGCACATGGTCGCCATGCAGCGCACCCGGGAGCTGCGCGAGGTGACCGCCGAGCCGGCCTACCCGCACACCGTCACCTACCGGCGGCTGCTGGAGGCCGAGGCCAAGGTCTCCGAGAAGTGGGAGCGCGACCTCCTCAAGCTGGTCTGGACGACCGTCTCGGAGATCAGCGTCAACGCCTACCTGGAGCTGCTCTCCCGGGACGAGACCGTCCAGCCGCTGCACGCGCTGGTGCCCCGGCTGCACGCCCGCGACGAGTCCGCCCACTCCTCCGTGATGGTCGAGGTCGCCAAGGGCCTCTACACCCACCTGAACAAGGAGCAGCAGCGGGCCTTCGTCGGCGCCCTGCCCGAGGCCCTGAACGCCTTCGTCGCCCAGGACTTCGCCGTCTGGCCCGGCATCCTCAAGCACGCCGGGTTCGAGAAGGCCGACGAGATCGTCGAGGACTGCCGGCGGGCCGCGGGCAGCAACCTGCTGGTGCGCGACTTCTCCGGCATCCGCCGGATCGTGCGCGAGATGGAGCTGACCGAACTGGTCGACTTCGACTTCGGGGTCGAGTGATGCGGCGGCCGGTCGGTCTGCGGGAGCTCTCCGCCGAAGGGCGCCGACTGGCCCTGGCCGCACTCGTCCAGTCCCTGGGCATCGGCCTGTTCACGGCCAGCTCGATCGCCTGGTTCACCCGGCACGTCGGGCTGTCCGCCAACCAGGTGGCGACCGGCCTCGCGGTGGCCGGCGCCGCCGCCCTGGCCGGCTCGCTGCTGGCCGGGGTGCTCGCCGACCGGCACGGCGCCCGGCGGGTGCTCGCCACCGTGTACGCGGGGCGCGGACTCTGCTTCCTCGCCTTCGCGTTCGTGACGGACCTCTGGCAGTACCTGCTGGTCACCCTCTTCTCGGTGGCCTTCGACCGGGCCGGCCCGCCGGTGCTCCAGGCCCTGGTCGCGGCCGCGCTGCCGCAGCAGCGCGACCGCAGCCGGCTGCTCGGCCTGGTCAACGTGGTGCGCAACATCGGCCTGGGGCTCGGCGCCATGGCCGGCGGGGTGACGCTCACCCTCGACACCGTCGAGGCGTACCGGATCACCATGGTGCTGATCACCGCGGCGTTCCTGGGCGGCGCCGTCCTGGTCCTGCGGGTGCCCGCCCCGCCCCGACCGGCCGCCGCCGCCACCCCCGTCGGCGGCGGCCCCCGGGCCCTGCCGGACCGCCACTACCTGGCGCTGACCGGCCTGAACTTCCTGTTGTCCTTCTTCGACGTGCTGCTGCTGGTGGCGATGCCGGTCTGGGTGCTGGACCACACCACCGCCCCGCACGCCACCGTGTCGGTGCTGTACGCGCTCAACACCGTCCTGGTGGTGGTCGCCCAGCTGCCGGTGAGCCGGCTCGCCGACGAGGTGCGGCGCAGCAGCCGGATGCTGCTGTGGGGCGGGATCGCGCTGGCCGCCTGCAGCCTGTGCTTCGCCGCGGCGGGCGCGGTGCACGGCGCGGCGTCCGTCCTGATGCTGGTGCTGGCGATCGTGGCGCTGTCGGTGGGCGAGGTGGTCAGCACCTCGGCCACCTGGAGCCTGTCCATCGAGCTCGCCCCGCCCGAGGCGCGCGGCCGCTACCTGGCCGTGTTCGGCCTCGGCCTGGCCGGCCAGCGGGTGCTCGGACCGGTGGTGGTCACCGGGCTGCTGCTCGGCTCCGGCGCGGTCGGCTGGATCGGCGCGGCCGCGGTGTTCGCGCTGACCGGCGCCGCGGCGGAGCGGGTCGCGCTCGCCGGGCACGCCAAACTACCCGCCCGGGAAACCGAATTGACGACAACGTGATGGATGCGAACGTAGGGAGACCGACCATGCGGATCGGATTCGCCGGACTCGGGACGATGGGCGGCGGCATGTGCCGGCGCCTGGCCGAGGCCGGTTTCGAGGTGGCGGCCTTCGACCTGGACGCCGCCGCAGCCGAACGGGCGGCCGAGCAGAGCGGCATCACCGCCGCGGCCGCGCCCGCCGGCCTGGCCGCGCCGGTCGTGGTCACCATGCTGCCGGACGGCGCCGCCGTCCGGGCCGTCGCCGAGCAGCTGCTGCCGGCCATGGCGGCCGGCTCGGTGCTGGTCGACACCGGCTCCAGCGACCCGGCCGACACCCGGGAACTGCGCGAACTGGCCGCCCGGTACGGCGTGCACGTGGTGGACGCCCCGGTCTCCGGCAGCCCGGCGGCGGCCCGCGGCGGCGAGCTGACCCTGATGGCGGCCGGCGACCCGCAGGCCCTCGACCTGGCCGAGCCGGCGCTCACCGCCCTCGGCCGGGTGTACCGGGTCGGCCCGTCCGGCGCCGGCCACGCGTTGAAGGCGCTGAACAACCTGCTGTCCTCGGTCAGCCTCGCCGCCACCGCCGAAGTCCTGCTCGCGGGGCAGGCGTTCGGCCTCGAACCGGCCGTCATGCTGGAGGTGGTGAACGCCTCCACCGGCCGCAACCACGCCTCCGAGACCAAGTTCCCGGCGCACGTGCTGACCGGCACCTTCGACTCCGGCTTCGCCCTGCGGCTGATGCTCAAGGACCTGCGGATCGCCGACCGGCTGCTGGCGGACGCCGGCGGCCGCTCCGACCTGGGCCGGGCCTGCCGGGCGCTCTGGGAGGACGCCCGGGAGAAGCTGCCGGAGCAGGCCGACAACGTCGAGCTGGTCCGCTGGCTGGAGTCCGAGGCCGGACGGGAGCTGCGGTCATGAGCGAGCGCACCAGCCCCGCCGAGGGCGCGCCCGCGCCGCGGATCGCCGTGATCGGCGGCACCCCCGCCACCCTGCGCAAGGTGCGCGCCGCGGGCTTCGAGATCGTCTGGGTGTACGGGCCGCAGGAGCTGGACCCGGCCGGCCTGGCGCACGTCGCCGAGGCCTACCTGACGGACTACCGGGAGCCCGCCGCCGTCGCCGAACTGCTCGCCACCGTGCACCGGTCCCGCCCGCTGGTCCGGGTGGTCTCGATCATCGAGGACGGCCTGGAGCCGGCCGCCGCCGCGACCACCCGGCTCGGCCTGCCCGGCAACGGGCTGGACCTCGTCCAGGTGCTCCAGGACAAGCTGGCCTTCCGCACCCTGCTCGCCGAGCGCGGCGTGGACGCCGTCGCGGCCCGGATCGGGCACGGCACCGAGGACATCCGCGCCTTCGTGGCCGAGCACGGCCCGACCGTGATCAAGCCGCGCTACGGCTCCGGCAGCCTCGGGGTGCGCTTCGTCGAGGACCTCGCCGCCGTCGACGAGGCGGGCGCCTGGGCGGCCGGCTTCGGACTGCACTCCTTCCTGATGGAGCAGTTCCTGTCGGGCACCGAGATCAGCGTGGAGACCTTCAGCTACGCCGGCCGGCACGTGGTGCTCGCCTTCACGGCCAAGGAGAAGCTCGCCTCCTTCGTCGAGGTCGGCCACACCCAGCCCGCCCCGCTGGAGGACGCCACCGCCCGCCGGGTCGAGGACCTGGTCTTCGCGATGCTCGACACCGTCGGCCTGGCCGACGGCCCCGCGCACACCGAGGTGATCCTCACCGAACAGGGCCCCCGGCTGGTCGAGTCGCACAGCCGGCGCGGCGGGGACCGGATCACCGACCTGGTGAAGGAGGTCTACGGGATCGACACCGACGCCCTGGCCTTCCTCTGGTACGCCGGGCGCACCGACCCGGTCCGGCCCGGGGAGCCGTCCTGCGGCGCCTCGATCCGCTTCCTGACCGCCGAACCCGGCGTGGTCGCCTCGGTCGAGGGCCTGGACGGGGTGCTCGCCGACCCGGCGGTCGTCGACGCCTCGGTGAGCGTCGCCCCGGGCGACACCGTGGTGCCGATCGCCTGGTCCTACGACCGCTGCGGCCTGGTGCTGGCCCGCGGCCGGGACGGCCGGGACGCGGCCGAGCGGGCGAGCGCCCTCGCCGCCCGGATCGCGATCCGGACCGCGCCCGCCGAGACCGGCCCGCCGGCCCGCACCCTGGCCACCATCGCGGCCCGCCCGGACCGGCTGGTCGGCGCCGCCCCGGCCCCCGGCCCGGGGGCCGCCGAGTGAGCGTCGACGCCAAGGAACTGCGCGCCGCGCTGCGCCCGCACGCGGCCGGGATCGCGGTGCTCACCGCGCCCGGGCCGGTCGGGGTGACGATCACCTCCTTCACCTCGGTCAGCGCCAGCCCGGCCCTGGTCTCCTTCGCCCTGGCGGAGACGTCCAGCACCTGGCCGCGGGTCCGGGACAGCGAGTGGTTCGGCGTCCAGATCCTCGGCGCCCACCAGCAGGAGCTGGCCCGGCTGTTCGCCACCCCGGGCGCCGACCGCTTCGGCCCGGACACCCGCTGGCACCCCGGGCCGCACCAGGTCCCGCTGCTCGACGGCTGCCTGAGCTGGCTGGTCTGCACCCGGCACGACGTCCGCACCCTGGGCGACCACCACGTGGTCACGGCCGCCGTCACGGAGGTCCGCCGGGGCGCGCCGGGCGACAGCCTGGTCCACCTGCACGGCGTGATGCAGCCGGTGGACCAGCCCGCCCTGGCCAGGAGCTGACCCCGGCGCGGGAGTTGACCTCGGCGCGGGAGTTGACCCCGTCGGGAGTTGACCCCGGCCGGGAGCCGGCCCCCGCCCACCATCCGACTGGAGGAGCAATGGAGACGGAAGCACGACCGCCGCAGCAGCCGGCCACCGGGGCGACCGCCCCGCACGCCCTGGTGCTGGTGGACAGCGACCACGCCGACACCCCGTACGACGTCTGGGCGGCCGAACTCGGCGTCCGGCTGACCCTGCTGGTCTCCGAGGAGAAGTACCCGCAGTACGCCCACCTGCCGGCCGCCCGGTCGATCTCCGGCTACCACGGCGGCAGTGAACTGGAGCGGGTGGCCATGGAGTTGGCCGACCAGGACTTCGCCGCGGTGATCGCCCGCGGCGAGCGGGACGTGCTGCGGGCCGCCCGGCTGCGCGAGCTGCTCGGCCTGCCCGGCCAGCACTGGGACAGCGCCCTGGCCTTCCGCGACAAGGTCCTGATGAAGACGATGCTGCGCGAGAAGGGCCTGGACGTACCGGAGTTCGCGCCGGTGCGGGTCGCCCTCGACCTGTTCGGCTTCCTCCGCGAGCACGGCTACCCGGTGGTGGTGAAGCCCGCCCTGGGCTCCGGCTCCAAGGGCACCGTGGTGCTGCGCGACGAGGCCGACCTCACCGAACTGCTCGCCGGGGGCCTGCCCGAGCACGCCGAGGTGGAGCGCTTCGTCGACGGCCGGATGTACGTCGTCGACGGCCTGGTCGCCGAGGGCCGGTTGGCCGCCGTGTTCGTCTCGCACTACCTCAACGACTGCCTCACCTTCCACTCCGGCGGCTACCTCGGCTCGGCCCAGATGAACCGCGGCGAGCCGCTGGTGGAGCGCCTGATCGAGTACGCCGAGACGGTGCTGGCGGTGCTCCCGACGCCGGACTGCACCAACTTCCACCTGGAGGTCTTCCTCACCCCCGACGACCGCCTGGTGCTCTGCGAGGTCGCCAGCCGGACCGGCGGGGCCCGCACCACCGGGGCGATCCGCGCCGCCACCGGCTTCGACCTGGACCAGCGCTGGTTCGCCGCCCAGCTCGGCGAGCGGATCCCCCGGGCCGAGGAGCTGCGGGCCGTGCCGCCGGGCGGCTCCGGCGGCTGGGTGCTGTTCTACCCCGGGCAGGGCCGGCTGACCGGGCTGCCGCAGGACCCGCCGTCCTTCGTGGTCGAGGAGCGGATCAAGGGCACGGTCGGACACCGCTACCACGGCGGCGAGAAGTCCGGGGACTACCTCGGCGGCTATGTGATCATTGGCCGGGACGCGGACGAAATCGCCGCCAACGCCGATGAGTTGGCCGCGTGGTACGCGAACGGGATCAGCTGGGAGGAGTAGGAGTCGATGGACGAGCGGTACATCGTGATCGGCGCCGGGGCGGTCGGCGGCGTGGTCGGCGCGCGGCTGCACCGGGCCGGGCGGCAGGTGGTCCTGGTCGCGCGCGGCGAGCACGGCGCGGCGCTGCGCGAGCACGGGCTGACCGTGCACGGCCCGGCGGGGGCGGACACCGCCCGGATCCCGGTGGCCGCCGGTCCGCAGGAGGTCGAGCTGCGCGAGGGCGACGTCCTGCTGCTGGCCGTCAAGACCCAGGACACCGCGGCCGCGCTGGCCGACTGGGCCGACCGCCCGGTCGGCCCGGCCGGTGCGCGGGCCGGCGCCCGGCTGCCGCTGGTCTGCCTCCAGAACGGGGTGGAGAACGAGCGGCTGGCGCTGCGGCACTTCCGCCGGGTGTACGGCGCCATGGTCGTGCTGCCGGCCGCCTTCCTCACCCCGGGCGAGGTGCGCACCTGGTGCGGGCCGCGCACCGGCGCCCTCGCCCTGGGCCGCTACCCGGACGGCGCCGACGACACCGTCCGGCAGATCGCCGCCGACCTCACCGCGGCCGACTTCCGGGCCGAGGTGGTCGAGGACGTGCTGCGCTGGAAGTACGGCAAGCTGGTCGACAACCTGGCCAACGCCGTCGACGCGCTGTGCGGGCAGCGGCCCGGGGCCGAATCCGCGGAGCTGGCCGTCCGGGCGCGGGCCGAGGCCGTCGCGGTGCTGGAGCGTTCGGGCATCGCGTTCGCGACGCCCGAGGAGCTGACCGAACTGCGCCTCGGCGCGGTCGAGCGCCGGCCGTCGGACCCGGGGGCCGGGCACGGCTCGACCTGGCAGAGCCTCAAGCGGGGCGGCCGGTCCGCCGAGGTGGACTACCTGAACGGGGAGGTCGTGCTGCTGGGGCGCGGCTGCGGGGTGCCGACGCCCGTCAACGAGCTGCTCCAGGAGCTGGTGCACCGCTGGGTGCGGGAGCGCCGCGAGCCCGGCAGCCTGGCCGTGGCGGAGCTGGCCGAGCTGATCGGGCGGGCGGCGGACGAACAGCCCCTCGCGGCAGGACAGTAGGCAGGGCAGTAGGCAGGACGGGCCGGGCGGTGGTCCGCCGTCAGCAGCGGTCCGGGCGGCTCCCCAGGCGCAGCGCCGGTCCGGCCTCGGCGGCCGGTTCGGGGCTGCGCCGCGACTCGGCCAGCAGGTCCTCGGTGCGCTCCAGCCAGGGCTTGGAACCGAGTTCGGTGAACAGCGTCCGGCAGGCCTTGAGGTGCCCGGCGGCCTGGGCGCGGTCGGCCCGGCGGAGCGCGATCTCGGCCAGCGCGTAGCGCGAGCGGCCCTCCACGGCCCGCTCGCCGACCTGCCGGGACAGCTCCAGCGCCCGGGTCAGGGTGTCCACCGCGCCGTCCAGCCGGCCCTCCCGGCGGTGCACCGTGCCGAGGCCGTGCAGCGCGTAGGCCTCGCCGATCCGGTCGCCGCCGGCCCGGACGATCCGCAGCACCTCCCGCAGGGCGTCCTCGGCCAGGTCCGTCCGCTCGGCCGACAGGTGCAGCTCGGCGAAGCGTTGCAGCACCTGGGCCTCCACCCGGACGCAGTGCTCCGCCCGGCAGATCACCAGGGCCTGTTCCAGCAGGGTGCGGGCCTGCTCGGGCCGGCCCGCCGTCATCCACCAGCCGGCCAGGCTGCGCAGGATGTGGGCCTCGCCGATCCGGTCGCCGACCAGCCGCATCACGGTCAGCGCCTCGTCGTACTTCTCCCGCATCGCCAGGTCGTCGCCGCGCACCCCGTCCAGGAAGGCGTCGTTGCGCAGCACCAGGGCCCGGCCGTGGTCGTGCCCGGCCGCCTCGAACAGCTCCCGGGCGAGCGCGAAGTGCTCCTGGGCCTGCTCGTGCCGGGTCTGGAACATGTGCAGGGTCCCGAGCGAGTAGAGCATCGCGGCCCGGCCGACCGTGTTGCCCGCCCGGACGGCCGCCTCCTGGGCCAGCCGGGAGGTCTCCTCCCAGTCGTCGAAGTGCCCCTTGGCCTCGAACAGGGTGACCGAGGTGAGCGCGAGGTCCCAGCAGAGTTCGTCCAGCCCGGCCGCGGCGGCCTGCCGTACGGCCGTCACCAGGGCCAGCCGCTCGGTGTCCCAGCCGTCCACCCCGGTCCCGGCCGCGCCGGAGCGGCCCTCCAGCGGCGGCCGCCAGCGTTCGGCCGTGCCGTGGATGACGGTGTAGTCGCCGCCGTACTCCCGGCGGTGGGCGTCCTCGGCCAGGGCCAGCCAGCCGCCCAGCATCCGGGTCAGCGCGGCCTCCCGCTCGGCCGCGTCCTCGGTGGCCACCAGCTGCTCGTGGGCGTAGGCGCGGACCAGGTCGTGGAAGCGGTAGCGCGGCCCCGGCTGGTTCGGGTACTGGACGATGTCCATCACCTGGGCCTCGACCAGCAGGTCGAGGGTGTCCTCGGCGGTGTACGGATCGCAGTCCAGCAGCGCCGCCGCGATCCAGGCGGGCGCGTCCGGCAGCTGGACCAGGGAGAACAGCCGGAACAGCCGCTGCGCCGAGGGCGGCAGGGCGCGGTAGGTGAGGCTGATGGTGGAGCGCAGTTCGAGGCCGTGGTGGCTGAGCTCGTCCAGCCGGCGGCGCTCGTTGCGCAGCCGCCGGACCAGCCGCTCCACCGGCCAGTGCGGGTGCGAGGCCAGTCGGGCGCCGGCGATCCGCAGCGCCAGCGGCAGCCCGTCGCACAGGTGCACCAGCTCGACGGCGGTGTCCAGTTCGGCCTGGACCCGCGGTCTGCCGATGATCCCGGCGAGCAGGTCCAGCGCGTTGGACATGTCGAACACCTCGACGTCCACCCGGTGGATCCCCGGGACGCGGGACAGCCGGACCCGGCTGGTCGCGAGCACCGCGCAGCTCGCGCTGCCCGGCAGCAGCGGCGTCACCTGCTCCGCGCTGGTCACCCCGTCCAGGACCACCAGGACCCGGCTGTCGGCCAGCCGGCTGCGGTACATCTCGGCCCGCTCCTGGGGGTCCTCCGGTATCGCCTTGGCCGGCACCCCGACCGCCCGCAGGAAGCGGGCGAGCAGCGTCCCGGTCCGGCCCTCGCCGCCCTCGCCGGGGGCGCCCGGCTCGGTGGTCGGGGTGTGCAGGTCGGCGTAGAGGTGGCCGTCCGGGAAGTGGGCGCCGGCCTCGTGCGCGGCGCGCACCGCCAGCGCGGACTTGCCGACCCCGCCCGGGCCGCAGATGTTGACGATCGGCACCGCGTAGCCGGGGGCCTGGGTGCCGGCGTAGGGCACGATCAGCTTCTTGATCTCGTCGAGCTGGCTCCGGCGGCCGATGAAGTCGCTGATGCTGGCCGGGAGTTGGCGGGGGGTGAGGCGGAAGGCGGCCTCGGCGGCGGGGTGTGCCGGGTGCGTGGTGAGGGTGGCCTGGACGGTGTGGGTGGTGTGGGTGGCCTGGCCGGTGTGGACGAGGTGGCCGGGGTTGCCGGGGTGCGCGGCGGCGGCGGGAGCCGTGGGCGCGGGCGGGGGAGCGGAGCCCGGGTCCGCCGTGCCCCGGTCGGCGGGCGGCGGCGACAGCGGCGCCACGGACACCAGGGGCACCGGGGGTACGGGCGCCGGTGCGGGGGCGAGCGACGGTGCGGCCGGGTCGGCGGCGGCGTGCCGGGCGTGCCCGTCGCGGTGCCCCGGCAGGTCCAGTCCGGGGGACTGGCACAGGATCGCCCGCTCCAGTTCCCGCAGCTCCTGGCCCGGCTCGATGCCGATCTCCTCCACCAGGGCCCGGCGCGCCCGCTGGAACGCCTCCAGCGCGTCCGCCTGCCGGCCCGAGCGGTACAGCGCCAGCATCAGGTGCCCGTACAGCCGCTCCCGGAGCGGGTGGCGGGCGGTCAGCGAGGCGAGTTCGGCGCCCAGCTCGCCGTGCCGGCCGAGCAGCAGGTCCAGCCGGACGCGTTCCTCCAGGACGGTCAGCCGCCGGTCGTCCAGGTGGGTCGCGGCCCGCTGGGCCAGCTCGCCGGGCACCCCGTCCAGCGCCGGTCCGCGCCACAGGGCCAGCGCCTCGCGCATGGTGGCGGCCGCCCGTTCGACGCGGCCCGCGCCGCCCTCCTCCCGGGCGAGCGCGACCAGCCGCTCGAACTCCAGGCCGTCCACGTCGGCGGGCTCCAGCTCCAGCGCGTAGCCGGGGGAGCGGGTGGTGATCGCCTCCGGTCGGCCGGCCTGGGTGAAACGTTTGCGCAGGGTGGAGACGGCGACCTGGATCTGTCCGCGGGCCGTGGTCGGCGGTGCGTCCCCCCACACGGCGTCGATCAGCTGTTCGGTGGAGACGGTCCGGTCGACGTTCAGTCCGAGCATCGCCAGGACCACCCGCTGCCGCGGGCCCCCCAGGTCCAGCGAGCGCCCCTCATGGACCAGTTCGACCGACCCCAGCAGCCGTAGCAGCATGCCTTCCTCCCCGTCAACCGAAACGCGCTCAGCGTATTGGTATACACCAGATTCCCCCGTGGACACTACAGTCACAGCATTAACCGGACAGTCCGTGCGGGAGGTTTCTGTACGCCCGGCGAATTCTCGCCATAACCCCCGCGCTATCGTACGTGATCCTGGGCTGACCATGGCTGACGCAGATGCTTCGTACACGTGCTGGCTTCGTCGGGGCGTCCGGACGGATTCTCCGGGGCGGGGCCCCGGCGGGCGGCCCCGGAATTGTTTTTGGACATTCGGGAGCGGCCCGCCGGGCCCCTGAACCGGCCGCGCCGCACGGCCCGTTCGACGCGCCCCGAACGGGCCCTCAGGTTACGGTGACCGGACCGGACGGGGCCGAACGGAGGAGGGCGGGCCGATGGCGAGCGGGTCGAGGTCGACGGCGGGCGGGTCGACGGGGAGCGGGTCGGTGAAGGGTATGGCGGACGTGGAGGGTGCGGGGGACGTGGCGGACGTGGTGGACCGGCGCCGACCGCGCCGACTCGCGCGGCTCGCCCTGTTGTGCGCACTGGCCGCCGTGGTCGTGCTCGCCTTCACCGGCCCGCACGGGCCGCTGGTGCTGCTCGCCGAGTTCGTCGGCCTGGTGGTCACCGCCGTCGGCGTCTGGTGGGCGATCACCCGGCGGGCCCGGTGGCGGCTGATCGGCGCGCTGCTGGCCGTCGCCGCGCCGGCCGCCGGCGTCCTGCTCGCCTATGACGCCGGGGTGCTGGCGCTCACGGTGGCCGCCGTGGCCCTCTGGCTCGCCGCCCTCGCGTGCGGCCGCGCCGCGCTGCGCGCCGCCCGGCCGCCGCGCCCGATGCCCGCCCGGGAGACCCCGCCGCCGCGGCAGCCCGTCCTGATCATGAACCCGAAGTCCGGCGGCGGGAAGGTCGAACGCTTCGACCTGGTCCGGCGTGCCGAGGAACTGGGCGCCCGGGTGGTGCTGCTGGACACCTCCGCCGAGCAGGACGTCGCCGAACTCGCCCGCCGGGCGATCGCCGACGGCGCCGACCTGCTCGGCGTGGCCGGCGGCGACGGCACCCAGGCCCTGGTCGCGGCCGTCGCCGCCGAACACGGCCTGCCGTTCCTGGTCGTCTCCGCCGGGACCCGCAACCACTTCGCGATGGACCTCGGCCTCGACCGCACCGACCCCGCCACCTGCCTCGACGCCCTCCGCGACGGCGTCGAACTCACCGTCGACCTGGGCCGGGTCGGCGACCGGACCTTCGTCAACACCGTCTCCTTCGGCGCCTACGCCGAGATCGTGCAGAGCCCCGAGTACCGCGACGCCAAGACCGCCACCGCCCTCGGCGCCCTGCCCGACCTGCTGACCGGCGAGGCCGGGCCCACGCTCACCGCCCGCGCCGACGGGCACCGCATCGACGCCCCGCAGGCCCTGCTCGTCAGCAACAACCCGTACGCCGCCCCCGACCCCGTCGACCTCGGCCGCCGCCCCCGGCTGGACGAGGGCCTGCTGGGCGTGGTCGGCGTCCGGGTCGACGGCGCCGCCCAGGCCGCCGAACTCGTCCTGCTCGGCGAGCGGGCCGCCGCACTGACCCTGCTCTCGGCACGGCAGGTCACCGTGCACGCCGACGTCCCCGAGATCGCCGTCGCCGTCGACGGCGAGGCGCTGACCCTGCCGACCCCGGTGGTCTGCACCCTGCGGCACCGCGCCCTGCGGGTCCGCGTCCCGCGCGAGCGCCCCGGCGCCGACCCGGCCCAGCGGCCCCACGCCCACCCGCTGGACTGGCGCGACGTCACCCGGCTGGCCCTGTCCGGGGCGGGCACGCACCCGGCGCAGGCCGCCCGGCCCTCCGGGGGCCACCGGTGACCGGCCCGGTCCTGCGCGACCTCACCGCACTCGACGCGGCGCTCTACGCCGCCGTCGCCGCCACCGACACCCCCGCCCTCGACTCCGCCCTGCGCACCCTCTCCGCGGCCGCCGACCACTCGAAGATCAACCTCTCCGTCGCCGCCGCCCTGGCCCTCGTCCCCGGCCGCTGCCGCCGCGCCGGGCTCACCGGCGCGGCCGCCGTCGCCCTCGCCTCCTTCACCGCCAACGTCCTCGGCAAGCAGCTGGTCCGCCGGCCCCGCCCGGACCGGGAGGCCGCCCGGGTGGTGCTGGGCCGGCACGTCCCGATGCCGGCCAGCGCCTCCTTCCCCTCCGGCCACACCGCCTCCGCCTTCGCCCTGGCCACCGCCGTCGGCACCCTGCTGCCCGCCACCGCCGCCCCGCTCGGCCTGCTCGCCGCCGCCGTCGGCTACTCCCGGG
The DNA here is from genome assembly GCF_042896295.1 of Kitasatospora sp. NPDC001309. Lineage (NCBI taxonomy): Bacteria > Bacillati > Actinomycetota > Actinomycetes > Kitasatosporales > Streptomycetaceae > Kitasatospora > Kitasatospora sp. NPDC001309. The sequence goes on from NZ_JBIAXC010000003.1 coordinate 137,166, forward strand.
TGCACACCGGCGTCCACTACCCGGGCGACGTCCTGGCCGGCGCCCTGCTGGGCAGCACCTGCGCCGGGATCGTGCTCGCGGCCGGGCGGCGGACGCCGTAGGGTCGATCCTTCGGACCAGGGGAGGGGACCACCGATGCTGCACCACAGCCTGGGAGTTGACGGACCGAAGGTCAGCGCGCTGTGCCTCGGCGCGATGACCTTCGGCACCACCGTCGACGAGCGGACCGCCACCGCGATCCTCGACCGGTTCACCGAGGCCGGCGGGAGTTTCATCGACACCGCGAACAACTACGCGTTCTGGGCCCCCGGCGGCACCGGCCACGAGAGCGAGGAACTCCTCGGCCGCTGGACCGCCCGCCGCCGCAACCGCGACCGGCTCGTCCTCGCCACCAAGGCGGGCGCCCGTCCCGTCCCCGGACTGCCCTACCCCGAACACCTCGAAGGCCTCTCCGCCCCCGCCCTGCGCAGCGCGGCCGAGGGCAGCCTGCGCCGGCTCGGCACGGACCGGATCGACCTCTACTACGCCCACGTCACGGACCCGGCCACCCCCGTCGAGGAGACCATGGGCGCCTTCGCCGGCCTGGTCGCCGACGGCAAGGTCACCGCCCTCGGCTGCAGCAACCACCGCGCCGCCGACCTCGCCGCGGCCAACGACCTCGCCGACGCGCGCGGCTGGCCCGGCTACCGGTGCGTCCAGCAGCGCCACAGCCACCTCCAGCCCCGGCCCGGCGCGGACCTCGGCATCCAGCGGCACGCCGACCGGGCCCTGCTGGCCCACCTCGCGGACCGGCCGGACCTCACTCTGCTCGCCTACTCGCCGCTCCTCGGCGGCTCCTACACCCGCCCCGACCGCCCCCTGCGCGAGGAGTACCGCTGGCCGGGGACGGACGCCCGGCTCGCGGCCCTGGCCGAGGTCGCGCAGGAGACCGGCGCCACCGTCAACCAGGTCGTCCTGGCCTGGCTGATCGGGCACCCCGTCCCCACCGTCCCGGTGATCGGCGCCGGCTCGGTCGCCCACCTGGAGGAGAGCCTGGCCGCCCTGGACCTGGTCCTCGACGCGGACCAGCGCCACCGCCTGGACACCGCGGGCAGCTGACCGGCGCAGCTGGGCCGCAGTGACCCGTGCCGGGCCGCCGGGCCGCCGGGCCGTCAGTGCCGCCCGGTCCCCGTGGCGGGGCGCCGCACCGAGAACGTCCACCGCCGCGGGCCGGCCGGGCTGCCCCCGGCACCCGTCGCACGGGGCCCGTGCACCCGGCGGCGGGCCTGCTCGGCGAGCCCGCGGGTGTCCGCGGTGGTCCGGTCGAGGGCGGTCGCGACCAGGTCGACGGGCAGGCGGAACACCTCGTGCAGCACGAAGGCGACCCGCTCGGCCGGGGCCAGCGCCTCCAGCGCGGCCAGCAGCGCGGGCCCGACCGACCCGTCCGACGGCACCGGGCGCGCGGGCCCGGCCACCGCCTCCGGCGCCCGCCGCGGCCGGGCCTCCCGCGCACCCAGCAGGCCCAGGCAGACCCGCCCGGTCACCGTGGCCAACCACTCGGCGAGGTCCGCCACCTCCTCCGGATCGATCCGGCCGAGCCTGACCCACACCTCCCGCACCGCGACCTCCGCCTCCGCGTGCGAGCCCAGCAGCGGGTACGCGAGGGCCCGCATCCGCGGCCGCAGGTGCTCGAACTGGCCTGCCTGCCGGTCCTGCTCGGGCACGGTCGCACTCCTCGGCTCCGGAGGGTTCGTCACCGACCGGTACCCGGCCGTGGCTGGACCTTACTCGGAGAAGCAGGTTGATCACACCGGGTGGTGCCGGAGCAAAATCGGCGACAGCTCCGGGGCGGGGTACCGCGGTTTCGCCTGCCGGGTGGGGGTGGGTGGGGCCAGGCCCACCCCTGCTCGGGGGGCAGGTGGATTCTGCGGGCGGGGCGGTGTCCCTAGATTCGGTCACGAGCCGCCTCCGGGGCGGGTGGTGGTGGGACGGGGAGGTCGTCGTGCGGGGATCGGTGCAGCCGGCGCTGCGGTTGGTGGGGCTGCGGAAGCGGTTCGGGGCGCACGTGGCCGTGGACGGGGTGGACCTGCTGGTGCCGAGCGGGTCGTTCTACGGGCTGGTCGGGCCGAACGGCGCCGGGAAGACGACCGCGCTGTCGATGGCGGTCGGGCTGCTGCGGCCGGACGCCGGGAGTTCGGCGGTCCTCGGGGTCGACGTGTGGAGCGACCCGGTGCGGGCCAAGGCGCTGGTGGGGGTGCTGCCGGACGGGATGATGCTGCCGGAGCGGCTGAGCGGGCCCGAAGTGCTGCACTACCTGGGGCGGTTGCGCGGGCTGCCGGGGGCGACGGTGGACGCGCGGGCGGCGGAGCTGCTGGCCGTGCTGGAGCTGGACGGGGCCGGGGACACCCCGGTGATCGACTACTCGACCGGGATGCGCAAGAAGATCGGTCTGGCGACGGCGCTGCTGCACGCGCCGCGGCTGCTGGTGCTGGACGAGCCGTTCGAGGCGGTCGACCCGGTGTCGGCGGCGACGATCCGGGCGATCCTGCGGCGCTTCGTCGCCTCGGGCGGGTCGGTGGTGTTCTCCAGTCACGTGATGGCGCTGGTGGAGCAGCTCTGCGACCACGTCGGTGTGATCGCCGGGGGCCGGGTGCTGGCGGCCGGGCCGGTGGCGGAGGTGCGGGCCGGGCGGGGGCTGGAGGACGTCTTCGTCGAGCTGGTCGGCGCCCGTACCGGCGGGGAGGAGGGGCTGTCGTGGCTGGCGTCGTGAAGTCCGGGGGCGTGCCGGATCCCGGGGGCGTGCCGAACCCCGTCGTCGTCCTGACCGGGATGAAGCTGGCCGTGCTGCGGCGGTCGATGTCCGGCCCGCGGGCGGCGAGCCTGATCGCGGGCGGGGTGTGCGGCGGCCTGGTGGCGGTGGGCACGGCCCTGCTGGGCCTGGTGGACTTCCCGGCGCCGGAGGCCGGGGTGGGCACGATCGCCCTGGTGCTGCTGGTCTGGACGGTCGGCTGGGCGGTCGGGCCGACCCTCACCGGCGGGGACCCGACCCTGCGGCTGTCGTACTTCGCGCTGGTGCCCCAGCCTCCGCGCCGGCTGGCGCTGGGCCTGCTGGCCGCCTCGTTCGTCGGCGTCACCCCGGCGGTCGCCCTGGTCGCCTTCGCCGTGCTGGTGGTGTTCGGCGCCGGGCTGGGGCCGCTGCCCGCGCTGGTGGCGGTGCCCGCCATGCTGCTCCAGCTGCTGTTCGTGGTGGTGCTCGCCAAGCTCGGCGTGCAGGGCCTGGGCCGGGTGGCCCGGTCGCGGCTGGGCTGGGAGCTGTCGGCGCTGCTGGTCGGCCTGGTCTGCGGGTTCCTGAACACCGGCTGGTTCGGGATCGCCTTCTTCTTCAAGCTGCTGGGCGGCCACTGGGCGCCGACCATCGGCACGGTGGTGCGCGTCCTGCCCTCCGGCTGGTCGGTGGTCGCCGTGGACGCCGCCCGGCGCTCCGACTGGGTCCTGGTCGGCGCCTGCCTCGGCGGACTGCTCGCCCTGTGCGGGCTGCTGTTCGCCGCCTGGACGGCCCTGCTGGCCCGGCAGTTGGTGCGCGGTACGGCGGGGGGCGGACGGCCCGCCGGCCGTCGGCGCGGCCGCCCGCGGCTCCTCCCGGACACCCCCGGGGCCGCCGTTCTCGGCAAGGAGCTGCGCCTGTGGGCGCGCGACCCGCGCCGGGCCCGCTTCCTGCGGATCGCCCTGTGGACCGGCCTGTTCACCGGCCTGCTGCCGGTGCTCGGCGGCTTCCCGACCGTACTGCCGTGGACGGGCGTGGTCACGGCGCTGTACGCCGGTGCGCTCGGCTCCAGCCTGTACGGGCTGGACGCCGGCGCCCTCTGGCTGACCCTGGTCGCCCCCGGCGCCGAGCGGATCGACGTCCGGGCCCGGCAGCTGGCCTGGCTGCTGCTGGTCGGCCCGGCCGCGCTGCTGCTCACCGTCGCCGGGACGGTGGCCGTCCCGAACGGCTGGGCCTGGCCCTGGCTGCTGGCCGCCCTGCCGGCGGTGCTCGGTGCGGGCGCGGGGCTGGTGCCGCTGATGTCGCTGCTCGGCCCGGCGCCGTTCCCGGACCGGCCGGGCGGCAACCCGCTGGACGGATTCAGCGACGAGAGCGGCGACCAGGTCCGGATGCAGAGCCTCGCCGTCCTGCTGCTCCAGCTGTTCGCCGCGCTGCCGGCCACCGGCGTGGTGCTGGCCGGGACGCTGCTGCACAGCGCACCGCTGCGCTGGGGCGGCACGGCGGTCGGCCTGGCCACCGGGCTGCTGTTCGCCGGGTGGATGGGCCGGGCGGCCCGGCGCCGACTGGAGACCCGCGGGCCGGAACTGCTGGACGTGATGCGCAAGGGCGTCCGCCGGAAGGCCGGCTCGGCGGACCGCTCGCCGCGGGAGCAGGACCTGCTGGACCAGCTCTCCCGCCGCCGGACCGCGGTCGCCGGGCTGCTGGTGACGGCCGGGGTGCTGAGCACGGCCCCGCAGGGCGCAGTGGCGCTGGCCATGTCGCTGCTCGCGCCGGCCAACCGGAGCTGGTTCCTGGCCCTGTACCTGCCGCCCGCCTGGCAGGTGCCGGTCGCGACGGGGTTCATCCTGCTGGGCTCGGTGTGCTTCGTGGGGGTGTACCGGCTGATCCGCGCCAAGCAGGCGGCCGAGCGGGCGGCCGAGGGCGTAACGGGGGGCTGAGCCGGGCCCGTTGCGGGGCTGCCATCATGATCGTCCAGCACAGCACAGCACAGCACAGCCGCAGGGCAGCACAGCAGGACACCGCACAGCAGGACACCGCACAGAACCGTCGAGCCGACCGGAGGCCCACCCCGTGAGCACCCCGCAGTCCCGAGGCGCCGAGGCGCTGCGCACCGCCCTCCTGGCGCTCGGTCGCCTCGCCGTCCTCACCCTGCTGATCCCGGTCGGCGCGGTGATGGGCGTGCTCTTCGTGGTCTCGTTCCTGCTCTGGGTCGGCGCCGGGCTGGTCCCGTTGTTCCCGGTGACGACCCGGGTGGTCCGCTCCGCCGCCACGGCCGCCCGCTGGGCCTCCGGCCACTGGTCGCAGGTGCCCGTACCGGTGCCGTACGTGCCGCGCCCGGCGCTGGAACGCACCCTGCACGGCTGGTACTGGACCGGCCACGACTACCACAAGAACCGCTGGTTCGCGGGCTTCGCGCTCAAGCTCCGCTGGCTCTGGAACGACCCGGCGACCTGGCGGGACGCCGCCTGGCTGCTGGTCGACCCGCTGGTCGGCGGCGCCGTCGCGGCCGCGCCCGTCCTGCTGACCGGCTACGGCCTGTACGGGCTGGCGCAGCCCGTACTGCCCGAACCCGGCCCCGGCTACAGCCTGTTGCCGCTGCCCGGGCTGCTCGGACCGCTGCTCGGCCTGGTCCTGGTGGCCGCCGGACTCGCCCTCGCCGGGCCCGCACTGCACCTGCACGGCCGCTGGACCCGTACCCTGCTCGGCCCCACCGAGCGCTCCCGGCTGGCCCATCGGGTCGAGCAGCTCACCGAGATCCGGCTGGACGCCACCGAGGCCCAGGCCGCCGAGCTGCGCCGGATCGAACGGGACCTGCACGACGGCGCCCAGGCCCGGCTGGTCGCCGTCAGCCTGCGGCTCGGCGCGGTGGTACCGCTGATCGACCGGGACCCGGAGAAGGCGAAGCAGGTGGTGACGGACGCCCAGGAGAACGTCACCCAGGCCCTCCAGGAGCTGCGCGACCTGGTGCGCGGCATCCACCCGCCGGTGCTCGCCGAACGCGGCCTCGCCGAAGGGATCCGGGCGCTCGCGCTGGACGTGCCGTTGAAGGTCGAGGTCCGGGCCGAACTGCCCGGACGGGCGGAGGCGCCGGTGGAGTCGGCGATGTACTTCGCGGTCAGCGAGGCGCTCACCAACGCGGTCAAGCACGGCGACGCCCGGCACGCCGGGGTGGAGCTCACCCACGCCGCCGGACTGCTCCGCGCCGAGGTCTTCGACGACGGCCGGGGCGGCGCCGACCCGGAGGGCGGCAGCGGCCTGCGGGGCATCCAGCGCAGGCTGGCGGTGTTCGACGGTACGCTCACGCTGACCAGCCCCCCGGGGGGCCCAACCAGGCTGATCATGGAGCTACCGTGCGTGTTGTCCTCGCCGAGGACCTCGTCCTGCTGAGGGACGGACTCGAACTCCTGCTGAGCGCCCACGGCCACGACATCGTCGCGGCCGTGGAGAGCGGGCCGGAACTGTCCGCCGCGCTCGCCGAGCACCGCCCCGACATCGCCGTGGTCGACGTCCGGCTGCCCCCCACCTACTCCGACGAGGGCCTCCAGGCCGCGCTGGCGGCCCGCCGCGAACAGCCCGGACTGCCGGTGCTGGTGCTCTCCCAGCACGTCGAGCAGCTCTACGCCCGGGAGCTGATCGCCGACGGCGCGGGCGGCGTCGGCTACCTGCTCAAGGACCGGGTCTCCAAGGCCGACCAGTTCGTCGACGCCGTCCACACCGTCGCCGCCGGCGGCACCGTCATGGACCCCCAGGTGATCACCCGCCTGCTGGCCCGCAACGCCTACGACGAGCCGCTCGCGATGCTGACCCCGCGCGAACGCGACGTGCTCGAGATGATGGCCGAGGGCCGTTCCAACGCCGCGATCGCCCTGCGGCTCCACTTCAGCGAGGGCGCGGTCAGCAAGCACACCTCCAACATCTTCGCCAAGCTCGGCCTCGGCGCCTCCGACGACGACAACCGCCGCGTCCTGGCGGTACTCGCCTACCTGAACGGAACCCGCGCGGAGTAGGGCACCGGAAGTCGGCGGGGCCGACTTCTGCTGCTGGGGCCGTACTGCCGGGGTGGGGGTGCTTGCCGGGGGTGGGGGCCGGGGCGGGCGTCGGTACGATCGGCGTATGGGTGGTGCGAAGGACGAGGCCTGGGACGCGGATGCGGCCGAGCGGGCGGTGGCGGTGTTGAAGGCGGTGGCCGACCCGTCGCGGTACCGGTTGCTGTGGGCGTTGAGCCGCCGGGAGCTGCCGGTCAGCGAGCTGGCCGAGCTGTTGGGCGCGCACGTGGCGGCCACCTCGCAGCACCTGGCGAAGCTGCGGGCGGCGGGTCTGGTGGTGGCCCGCCGGGAGGGTACGCGGATCTTCTACCGCGCCACCGAGGTGCGCGGGCTGCTGACCGAGGCGGCCGTGATCGCCAACGACCTGCCGGACCGCAGCGGTGGTGGCGGTGGTGTCGGCGGCGCGGCCGCGGCCGCCGGCACGGCGGAGCAGCCCTTCGGCCGGGCCGCCCGGGCCGCCCGCGCCGTCCGGGGGGTGCGCGGCCGCCCGGCGGCCGGTCCGACGGGCTGAGCCGGGGCCGGTCCGGGTTGTGCCGGAGCCTGTCCGGGTTGTGCTGAGCATGCCCAATTGGTCTGGACCACTGGCCGGAACGCGCGGGTCTCCCCGCCCTCGCCCCACCGGGTGACCGCTCCGCCCCGGGGGCCTGCGGGGCGGGGGAGGGTGCGGTCCTTCGCCGACGGACCGAGGGCTGGGGCCGTCGCGCCCCGGGAGTCCGCCGCCCAGGCGGCCCCGGCGGCTTCCGGCCGAATTGGTCTCGACCATTGCCCTCCGTCCGCCGGTGCACGAGGCTGCTGCGCACCGGGCACCGGATCATCACGACCGGAGCCCTCGCCACCGGAACAGGAAGGCAGCAACACACCCATGCGCAAAGCGATTTCGACCCTGAGTCTGACCGGACTACTGGCCGCCGGCGCGCTGCTGGCCGCGCCCTCCGCGCAGGCTGCCAGTTTCGTCTACATCGGCATGTACCCGAGCGGTGCCGCGTGCGACGCGGCCGGCAAGGACTACGTGGCCCGGGGTGAGGCGATCACCTACTTCTGCGACGTCGCCCCGACCACCGCCCGGCTCTCGATCGTGCCTTCCTGGCGATAAGTCAGATCCCTTGACTGAAAGGCCCGGTGGCCTCCCCGCCACCGGGCCCGCCACCACCACCGCGGATGACCTGGGCGCGGCGGAACAGCTCGTCCGTCTCGTCGGCCAGCACCCCGCCCAGCAGCAGTCGCGGGTGGTAGAAGGAGTCGGCGGCCTTGGCCACGTCGACGGCGGACAGGTCGATCTGGTCCAGGCCGGTGCGGCGCAGCCCCTCGATCGAGGTGGCCCAGACGACCTGGCCGATGCCGGCCCAGGCGCAGGCGCTCATGCACATGGGGCAGGGTTCGGCGGTGGTGTACAGGGAGGTGCCCGCCCACTCGGGACTGCCGTAGGGCTGCCCGAAGTCGTCGATGGCGACCATCTCGCCGTGGTGGGTCGGACCGTCCTGCGCCGCGTTGACGCCCCGGGCCACCACCTCGCCCGAGCGCACCAGCACCGCCCCGAAGGGGTAGCGCTCGTTCCTGCGCCCCTCCTCGATCGCCGCCGCCATGAAGCGCTCGTGGTCCCTGCGCGCGGTGGCCGGTGTCGCCACCGCCGCTCCTGCCGCTCCTGCCGCTCCTGCCGGGCCGATCGCGCCCGCCGCGCCCACCGCTCCTGCTGCGCCAAGAAAGTGACGCCTGTTCAACACCACGCTGTGCTCCGTCCAGTCGGCGTACGGGGGTTCCGGAGCATTCTCCCCGCCCTACGCCTCCTCCGACCGGTATTCCTGCCGGGCCGCGTCGTAGCCGAACAGGCCCGCGTAGCGGCCCCAGTCGGTGGCGGTCTCCAGCTGCCGGTCGACCTGTTCGCTGGTGTAGTGGTGGGCGAGGAGGTCGCGGAAGAAGCCGGCCCGGGCGGTGGCGCCGGGTTCGCCGCCGAGGCTGTTGGCGATCAGCTTGACCAGCGGGACGTCGAGGGCGGCGCCGGCGAAGAGGGCGCGGGAGTCCTGGACGTCGGCGTGGGCGAAGGCGGTGCCGTCCTCGGTGAGCAGGAGGTCGTCGCCGTGGATCTCGGCGAAGCCGAGCAGGTCGAGGGCGTCGACCTGGGGGAGCATGTCGTCGATGTCGAGGCCGAGTTGGTCGGCGAGGTCGGCGAGGTCGCAGCGGCCGGCGCGGTGGGCGATCATCTCGGCCAGGCCGGAGAGGCCGTCCACGCTGGCGCTGGGCAGCGGGGTGTTGGCGACGGTCCGGCGGTCGGGGCGGTCCGGGGCCGCGGGGTCCGGGTCCGTGCGGTCCGGTTCGGTGGGGCCGGGCTCGGTACGGTCCGGCTCGGGGCGCCCGGCCGCCCGGGGGTCCTTGGGCCGGCCGGTCATGATCCGGTAGACCCGGTCGACGAGTTCGTCGAAGGCGGCGGAGTCGCGGTCGCGCGGGCGTTCCAGGTCGACGTCGACGGTCTCCCGGATGGTGCCGTACGGGCGGGAGCCGAGGACGACGACGCGGTCGGCCATCAGCACGGCCTCCTCGATGTTGTGGGTGACCAGGACGACGGCGCGGGTGGGGAACTGGCCGGACTCCCACAGTTCCAGGAGTTCGCCGCGCAGGTTCTCGGCGGTGAGCACGTCGAGCGCGGAGAACGGTTCGTCCATCATCAGCACGTCGGGTTCGACGACCAGGGCCCGGGCGAAGCCGACGCGTTGGCGCATGCCGCCGGAGAGCTCCTTGGGGTAGGCGTTCTCGAAGCCGGTGAGGCCGATCAGGTCGATGGCCTGGTCGGCGGCGCGGGCCCGCTCGCGCGGGGGCACCCCGCGGGCCTCCAGGCCCAGTTCGACGTTCTGCCGGACGGTCAGCCAGGGCAGCAGGGCGAAGGTCTGGAAGACGAGCGCGGTGCCGGGGTTGGCGCCGGTGAGGGGGGTGCCGCGGTAGCGGACGGTGCCGGAGCTGGGCGGCAGCAGGCCGGCCAGGCAGCGCAGCAGGGTGGACTTGCCGGAGCCGGAGCGGCCGAGCAGGGCGACGATCTCGCCGGCCCGGACGGTGAGGTCGATCCCGGAGAGCACCGGGAGTTCGCCGTCGGCGCCGGCGTAGGACTTGGTGAGGCCGACGGTCTCCAGCAGGGTCGCGCCGTCCGCCACGGCGGGCTGGGTGACGGCGGGGGCGGGGCGGGAGGAGAACGGGAAGCGCATCGGGGGGAACCTCATTGGAGCGAGTAACGGCGTTCGGCCAGGCGGTACAACCGGCGCCAGACCAGGCGGTTGAGGGCGACGACGTACAGGCTCATCACCGCGACCCCGGCGAGCAGGTGCGGGTGGTCGCCGCGTTCGGTGGCGCCGGCGATGTACGCGCCGAGGCCGGTGGCGGTGAGGGTGGTGCCGCCGAAGGTGACCACCTCGGAGACGATGGAGGCGTTCCAGGCGCCGCCGGAGGCGGTGATGCCGCCGGTGACGTACGCCGGGAAGATGCCGGGGACGATGAGCCGCCGCCAGCGCTGCAGGCCGCGCACGCCGAGGTTGTCCATGGCCTCGCGCAGGTCGCTGGGGATGGCCATGGCGCCGGCGATGGCGTTGAACAGGATGTACCACTGGGCGCCGAGGGCCATCAGCAGCACGCCGCCGAGGTCGATCGACAGGCCGGTGCGCAGCAGCAGCCAGACCACCAGCGGGAACAGGAAGTTGGCGGGGAAGCTGGCGAGCACCTGGACCAGCGGCTGGGCGATCCTGGTCAGCCGGGGGGAGAAGCCGATCCGCACGCCGATCGGCACCCAGACGACGGTGGCGACCGCGACCAGCACCACCACCCGGGCCAGGGTGGCGAGGCCGAGCAGCAGGGGCTCGCCGAAGACGCCGAGGCCGGTGGTGCCGGCGAGGTAGCGGCCGAGGTCGACCAGGCCCCAGAGCACGATGCCGCCGGAGACGACGGCGAAGAGGAGGTCGCCGGTGCGCTGCCGGGCGCGGCTGACCGCGAGCGGCCGGTCGTCGGTGCCGAAGACCCGTCCGGCCCGGTCCAGGGCCCGGCCGAGGGGCCGCAGCACCCGGCCGAGCAGGCCGGGCAGCCGGGAGCGGCGCAGCAGGGCGAGCACGACGGAGCGCTGCACCTCGGTGGCCTCGGACTGCTCGTTCTTGAAGCGTTCGGCCCAGGCGGTGAGCGGCCGCCAGAACAGGAAGTTCACGCCGATGACCAGGACGGCCATGGTGGCGATCGCCCAGCCGACCCGGCCGAGGTCGCCGGCGGCGATGGCGGCGCCCGCGTAGGAGCCGACCCCGGGCAGGGCGTAGCGCTGGTTGTCGACGCTGATCGCCTCGGAGGCGACCAGGAAGAACCAGCCGCCGCCGAAGCTGAGCATGCCGTTCCAGACCAGGCCGATCATGCCGGAGGGCAGTTCGACCTTCCGGAACCGCATCCACCGGCTGAACCGGAAGGAGCGGGACAGCTCGTCGAGTTCGCGCGGCAGCGAGACCAGTGAGTGGTAGAAGCCGAAGGTCATGTTCCACGCCTGGGACGTGAAGATGGCGAACACGGCCGCGCACTCCAGGCCGAGCTCGGAGCCGGGGAACAGGGCGAGGAAGCCGGTGACGGCGACGGTCAGGAAGGCGAGCACCGGCACCGACTGGAGGATGTCCAGCGCGGGGATCAGCACCCGTTCCAGCCGGCGGCTGCGGGCGGCGGCGTAGGCGTAGCCGAAGGTGAAGCCGACCGAGAGGACCAGCGCCGCGAACATCCGCAGCAGCGAGCGCGCGGCGTCGTACGGCAGCCGGGCCGGGTCGGTGTCCACGGCGGCGTCGCGCGCGGTGGAGAACCGTACGGTGGTGCCCTGTCCGACCCGCAGTGCGAGGTAGAGCAGGACCAGGACGGCGGCGGCCACGACCACGTCCGCCCAGCCCGCCCGGGGGGCCCGGCCCGCCCGGGACGGGCGGCCCGCGGTCCGGGGCGGCAGCGGGCCCCGGGACGGGCCCGGGGCGGACTTCGGGAAGGACATGACGGGGACCTCCGGCGCAAACCCGGGCAGTCTGCTCCCTTCTGACGTCCGTACGCAAATGGACCGGTGTTTCGGTCCGGTGCTCAGGCCGGAGGGGGCCTACGCGGTTTCGACGAACTCCAGCAGGTTGCCGACCGGGTCGGTGGTGTAGAAGCGGCGCCGGGGCGGGAGGCTGTCGTCCCAGACGACCTGGGCGCCGAGTCCGGCGAGGCGTTCGGCAAAGTCCTCGATCTCGCAGACCGCCATCCCGGGGTGGGCCTTGACACTGGGGCGGAAGCGCTCCTCGATGCCGAGGTAGAGCCGGACCCGGCCGCCGTCGGCGGCGAACCAGCAGCCGCCGCGGCCGGTCAGCGGCTGGGGCTTGGGGATCTCGGCCATCTGCAGGACGTCGCCGTAGAAGGCGCGCAGCAGGGGCTCGCTGCCGGGTGGCGCGGAGAGCTGGACGTGGTCGAGGGCCGTGATCACTTCGGCTTCCTCTCGGAGGGGTCGGACGGGGTGGACGTGGCGTGCTGCCGGGCCGCGGTGACCAGCAGCCGGGCGGTCGGGGTGGGCAGGCCGAGGTGGTGGGCGATCCACTGGGGGTCGTGCCCGTGGGTGGCGAACACCCAGGCGGTGTAGAGCCGGTTGAGGCCGGGGGCGTCGGGGCCGAGCAGGAGCGGGCGGACCTGCTCCATCGGGAAGCCCTCCAGCGAGCGGGCGCTGAACCACTGGGCGTCGTCCTCCGGGGCGGGAGGTGCGGCCAGGCCCGCCCGCTGCCGGCTGTGGGCCAGCAGCAGGGCGAGCAGCAGCCCGACGGCCGAGCCGCCGATGAGCACGCCGGAGAGGAACAGGCGCAGCGGAGCGGGCGCGGCGCCGAGGGCGGCGACCTGGAGGGCGAGGAGGAGCACGGCGACGCAGAGCGCCGTACCTCGGCTCGTCCAGGGGAACAGGGCGGTCCGGGTCATGCGGTGTCCTCCTCCGGTTGGTGTCGGCGCTGTCGGTGGTGCCACTGGTGCTGTCGGTGGTGCCACTGGCGCTGCGGCGGGGCCGGCCTCAGGCGGCGCGGACCAGCCGGGGGTCGTACTTGTAGCCGATCTGCCGGACGGTGGCGATCGCCTCCCGGTGGCCGGGGCCGAGCTTGCGGCGGATCCGGGCGATGTGGGTGGCGATGGTGCGGGTGTCGCCGGTGTCCGGCCGGCCCCAGACGGACTCCATCAGCTGGCGGCGGGAGTGCACCCGCAGCGGGTTGCCGACCAGGTGGGCGAGGAGTTCGAACTCCAGGTACGGCAGGTCGAGGTGCTGGCCGTCGACGGTGACGGTGCGCTGCTCCTGGTCGACCACCAGGCCGGCCGAGTCGAGGACGGGCCGCGGGCCGGGGACGGTCCGGGCGGCGGGGACGGCCCGCAGGGCGGGGGCGGCGGTGTGGTCCGAGAAGATGGCGTCGAGCCTGCGGTAGCGCACGGCCATGGCGGATGCTCCTTCGGCTGGTGGGGTCGGTCGGGTCAGTGGCCGGGGTGCCAGGAGGCTTCCAGTCGGGCCGTCCCGTCCGGGCCGGTGACGGAGTGCCAGCTGGCCCGCATCCGGGTGGGCCGGTCGTTCGGAAGTCCCGGGGCCGGGCTCGGGGCCGGGGCGCCGACGGCGCGCAGCACGGTGTTGTCGAGCGGGCTGGCGGCCAGCCGTCGGCCCACCGCGGCGAGGGCGGCGCGCAGTCGGCCGCGATCGGTGGACGGGAGGGCGGGCTGGAAAGCGGCAACGATGGACATGGCTGGTCACCTCCGTGACAGGACAGGCAAGATCTGAACAAGTGCGCCGGTGCGCAGGGGAGTTGATGATTCAGGCAGCGGCGGGCGCGGGCGTGGTCGCGGCGGCGGCCCGGTGACGGGCGGCGGCGAGGGCGATCCGGTGCGCGGCGGCCGGCGGAAGGTCCGCGGTGGGGGTCCCCCCGGCCGGAGGCTGGGGGAGGGCGAGCCAGTCCGGGCGGTGGCCCTGGCGGGCCAGCAGGTAGGCCAGGTGGACACGGGGCTCGTACGCGGAGGCCGGGGTGTTGCGGGTGCCCGAGCGGGGGCAGCTGCCGGGGTCGTCGAGGCGGTAGGCGCGCTCGACGCCGTCGTGCAGGGCGAGTCGGACGCTGGGGCAGTGGTGGAAGAGGTGGTGGAAGGGGGTGGTGGTGCGCATGGCCGTACTGCCTTCCTTACCCCGGGTGCGGGGTGGTCGAGGGTTCCGGGGCGGGGCCGGGGGCGGCGGGCCGTGGTGTGCGGCGCCGCCCCCGGCGTCCGGGTCAGTGGTTCAGTGCGGTCTGCACGATCTTGACGATCACCATCACCATCGCGACCAGCAGGTAGACGCGCAGGGCGCCCATGCCGAGCTTGCGGGTGGTGGACATCACCGGCTTCTCCAGGGTCTCCAGCGGGGGCATCCGCCAGTTCTCCCGGCCGGTGCGGTCGATCGGGTCCTCCTTGGTGCCGCGGCGGCCGGAGAGGAAGGAGTACCCGGCGACCAGGACGCCCGCCACCCCGCAGCCGGCCATGATCCGCAGGATCGCGTCCGAGCTGATGTCCGGCCAGACGACGGCCGCGGTGAGGATCAGCGACAGCGTGACCAGCACGCCGACCACGGCGGCGGTGAAGGCGTTGGTCTTGGGACCGTTCACCCAGGGGCCGAGCACCGCCTTGTCGTTGCAGAGCAGCAGCAGGAAGACGGTGGCGGAGGGCAGCAGCACCCCGGCCAGCACCTGGACGAACTGGGTCATCAGGCCCTGCATGTAGCCGGTGGACAGCAGGGTGATGGCGGCCGCGGCGATCACCAGGCCCGCGTAGATGCCGTAGAAGCCCTTGGCGCCCTTGACCCCGCGGTGCAGCGAGTGCTTGATGCCGAAGACGTCGCCGATGGCGTAGGCGGTGGAGAGCGAGACGGCGAAGGCGCCGATGATCGAGGCGTCCAGCAGGGCGATGGCGAACAGCACGCCCGCCAGGTGGCCGGCCTTGTCCTCGATGCCCTTGGCGACGGCCCCGGCGTCGGAGAACCGGCCGAAGCCGTCGGTGCCCGCGAAGGCGGCGGCGGTGAAGCCCATCATGGCGGCGGCGCCGATGATCACGATCGCGATGCCGATCCAGAGGTCGGCCTTCTCGTACTTCATGAAGCGCGGGGTGATCCGCTTGTCGATGACGTACGACTGCTGGAAGAACAGCTGCCAGGGGGCGACGGTGGTGCCGACGATCGAGATGATCACCAGCATGACCGCGGCCAACTCGCCCGCGCCGCCCGGCATCTGCGGCACCACGAAGTCGTGGGCCATCTGCGAGGTCTTCGGGTGGACCATGAAGTAGATCGGCACCAGCAGCAGCGAGCCTATGCACAGGGTCACCGCGACCCGCTCGAAGCGCTGGAAGGAGCCGGTGAAGGCCGAGGCGATGATGATCGCCGCCGCCAGCACCACCGAGGCGACCTTGGGCAGGCCCAGGTAGCCGGCCGCGAGCGTCACGCCGATGAACTCGGTGACCAGGGTGAGGGCGTTGAGCAGGAAGAGGTCGATGACGCTGAACGCGCCCCAGAACTTGCCGAAGCGCTCCAGGATCAGCCGGGCGTGGCCGACACCGGTGACCGCGCCCAGGCGCAGCACCATCTCCTGGTTGACGTACAGCACGGGCACCAGCATCAGCAGCGTCCACAGCAGCTGGGTGCCGTAGTTCTGGCCGGCCTGGCCGTAGGTGGAGAAGGCACCGGCGTCGTTGTCGCCGACCATCACGATCAGGCCGGGGCCGACGATCGCCAGCAGGGTCTTGAGTCTTGCCGACAGGCCTTGGCGCGGTGCGTCGTCATCGAGCTTGATGGTGCCGAGCGCACCCTTGATGTCGCCGACGTGGGCGTCGTCCAGTACGGCCGAACGCTGCTTCTGCGGCTTGGAGTTGAGTGTGGCGTTGGTGGTCATGACGTTCCTCCCGTGGACCCCGGGACAGGCGGGGTGATGGGGGCGCGCAGCAGTAATTCCCCCTGCGTGCGGGCACGGCGCACCGGCCCGCGGCGGGGCGGTGCCCGGGCGGGCACGGCGGAGCCGCGTGCGTGCTGGCGAACGGTGCGACGACGTCGCCGCCATGACGTGACGGTGCGTCAGTTGTACGCGCAGGGAAGGTTGTTACCGCGTGCCGGAGGTGTACGAGGACAGGCGGGGGCAGGGGCTACTGTGGCCCGGACTACTGCAATCCATGTCTCTCGCCTCCTCCCGGTCGACGCACCCCGTGGTGCGTGTCATCGACACGGCAAGGAGTTCACCGGCGCGCGCGACTGCCACCGGTTCACCCCAACTCGTCAGAGCTTTGGCACTCCACGGCGTGTCCAACCCGTTCGGGTCGGAAGCCACTTCGGATCAACCCTTAGGTCGGGAAGATCTGTCCTAACCCTGGGCGTCTCTCGACGTCGTCGGATCAGTGGCCTGTGTCCGTGAAGAAGCCTCACCGAACGAGGTGCCTTCTTCAAACCTCCAGAAGCATAGACCGACGGAAGCGCGATACTTGCGCACTTGGTAGAACCTTTACCTTTCGCGAGGCGTGACGTCCGTCCGGGTGACGCGGGTTTGAGCGCCACGTGACGACGGAACGACTTCCCGCCGGATCCGTACCCGCACACGCACACGCAGCTGAGGGGTGGCATGGCGACCGCAGGCTCCCAGACCGCAGGACCTCCGGGGGCTCCCCGGCGGGCGAGGGCGCTGGCACTCGCCCGGCGCCCGAAGCTCTGGCTCTTCCCCGGCGTCCTGTGCGCCCTGGTGGCCGCGCTGCTCTCGCTGCTCTACCTGGGCGGCATCGTCAACCCGACCGGGCACCTGCACCGGCTGCCGATCGCCCTGGTGAACGCCGACCAGGCCCCGCCCCCGCCCGGCCAGCCGGTCAACCTCGGCACCCAGCTGACCCGCGCCGTGGTGGCCGGGACCCCGGACGACACCGTCCGCTGGCGCCAGACCGACGACGCGGGCGCCCGTGACCTGCTCGCCGCCGGCAAGGTCTACGGCGTGCTGCTCGTCCCCGCCGACTTCACCGCCACCGTCACCGCGCTCGCCGCCGGCCGGGCCACCCACCGGCCCACCCTCACCGTCCTCACCAACCCCGGCCTGGGCAGCCTCGGCTCCTCGATCGCCGCCCAGATCGCCCAGAACGCCGCCCACCAGGCCTCGGTCGCGGCCGGACAGCGGCTGCTGGCCGCCGTACCGGCCCAGGGCGGCCCGGGCGCCCAGGGGCCGGACACCGGCGCCACCGCCCGGCTGCTGCTCGCCGACCCGTTCGCCGTCGCCACCCAGGTCGGCCACCCGATCGGCAGCCACAGCGGCCTCGGCCTGAGCGCCTTCTACTTCACCCTGCTCGCCGTGCTGACCGGCTTCATCGGCGGCAACATCATCCACAACGGCGTCGACACCGCGCTCGGCTACAGCGACAGCGAGATCGGCCCCTGGCACACCCGCCGCCCGACCGTCCCGGTCAGCCGCACCCAGACCCTGCTGCTCAAGATGCTGATGACCGCCGGGATCATGCTGGTCACCACCTCCCTGGTGCTGCTCTGCACGGCCGGGATCCTCGGCATGGACGCCCCGCACCAGGCCCTGCTGTGGGTGTTCGCCTACTGCGCCAGCCTCGCCGTCGGCCTCGGCGTGCAGGCGATCAACGCCGCGTTCGGCGGGATCGGGCAGCTGGTGTCCATGTTCGTGTTCATCGCGCTCGCCCTGCCGTCCTCCGGGGCGACCGTCCCGCTCCAGGCGGTGCCCGGCTTCTACCGCTTCCTGGCCGTCTTCGAGCCGATGCGGCAGCTGAGCGACGGCATCCGGGCGATCCTCTTCTTCGACGCCCGCTCGGACGCCGGACTGGCCCGCGGCTGGGTCATGATCGCCATCGGGGTGGCGCTGGCCCTGGCCTTCGGCTTCGGGATGACCCGCTACTACGACCGCAAGGGCCTGCACCGCTGGACGCCCCAGCCCTCGGAGTAGGCCGGTCTAGCTCTTCGTCACGGTCACCTTGAGGTGCTTCATGATCGGCTGGTCGCTCTGGGTGCTGTGGTCGCCGATCGCGCACAGCACGTTCAGCTCCGGCATGTACCCGGCCGCGCAGCCGCGCGGGATGTCGTACGGGACGGCCAGGTAGCCGTGCACCGAGCGGGTGGAGCCGTCCCGGGCGGTGCTGGTGACGTCCACCGGGTCGAACTCGGCGATGCCGCGCTCGCGCATGTCGTCCCGGTTGAGGAAGACCAGGGTGCGCAGGTTCTGCACGCCCCGGTAGCGGTCGTCGTCCGAGTAGATGGTGGTGTTCCACTGGTCGTGCGAGCGCATCGTGCCGAGCGCCAGGGTGCCGGGCGCGGGGACGACGTCGGGCAGCGCGGCGGCGGAGAACTCGGCCTTGCCGGAAGGGGTGAGGAAGACCAGTTCGCGGGCGGGCTGCTTGATCCGGAAGCCCAGCGGCAGCCGCACCCGGCGGTTGAAGTCCTCGAAGCCGTCCAGGACTTCGGCCATGGTGTCGCGGATCCGGTCGTAGTCCTCGATGTACCACTCCCACGGGGTGGGGCTGTCCGGCAGGGCCGCGCGGGCCATCCCGGCGACGATCGCCGGCTCGGAGAGCAGGTGCGGTGAGGCCGGGCGCTTCATGCCGGCCGACAGGTGCACCATGCTCATCGAGTCCTCGACCGAGGTGGACTGCACCCCGGCGCGCTGGTGGTCCTTCTCGGTCCGGCCGAGGCAGGGCAGGATCAGCGCCCGGCGGCCGTGCACCAGGTGGCTGCGGTTCAGCTTGGTGCTCACCTGGACGGTCAACTCGCAGGTGCGCAGGGCCTGGTAGGTGTAGGGGGAGTCCGGGGCGGCGAGCGCGAAGTTGCCGCCCATGCCGACGAAGACGGTCACCTCGCCGCGCCGCATCGCCTCGATCGTCCCGACCGTGTCCAGGCCGTGGGCGCGCGGCGGGTCGATCCGGCAGACCGCGCCGAGCCGGTCCAGGAAGGCGTCGGCCGGCCGGTGGTCGATCCCGCAGGTGCGGTTGCCCTGCACGTTGCTGTGCCCGCGCACCGGCGAGGGCCCGGCCCCCTCCCGGCCCAGGTTGCCGCGCAGCAGCAGCAGGTTGACGATCTCCCGCACGGTGTCCACCCCGTGCTCGTGCTGGGTGACGCCCAGGCACCAGCTGAAGATCGAGCGGTCCGCCTCGCGGTAGACCCGCGCCGCCTTGAGGATCTCCGCCCGGCCCAGCCCGCTCTGGCGCTCCAGCTCCGCCCAGGGCGTCTGCTCGCAGACGCGCCGGTAGGCCGCGAAGCCGCTGGTGTGCCGCTCGATGAAGAGCCGGTCCAGTGCCCCGTCGTCGGCCGCCGACTGCTCCAGGAGCGCCTTCGCCATGCCGCGCAGCAGCGCCATGTCGCCGCCGATCCGCGGCTGGAGGTTGAGCGTGCTGGTGCGGGTCGCCCGGTTCAGCGCCATGTCGGTGAAGTCGTGCGGGATGATCGTCCGGGTCGCCGCCGCCTCGACCAGCGGGTTGACGTGCACGATCTGCGCGCCGCGCCGGAAGGCCTCGGCGAGCGAGGTGAGCATCCGGGGCGCGTTGGAGGCCGCGTTGACACCCAGGATGAACAGCGCGTCGGTGACCTCCCAGTCCTTGAGGTCGACCGTCCCCTTCCCGGTGCCCAGCGCCGCCTGGAGGGCCCGTCCACTGGCCTCGTGGCACATGTTGGAGCAGTCGGGGAGGTTGTTGGTGCCCAGCTCGCGGGCCATCAGCTGGTACAGGAAGGTCGCCTCGTTGCCGAGCCGGCCGGAGGTGTAGAACGCCGCCCGGTTCGGGTCGTCCAGCCCCCGCAGGGTGCGGCCGACCAGGTCGAACGCGTCCTTCCAGCCGATCGGCAGGTAGTGGTCGGTGTCCGGGTCGTAGACCATCGGCTCGGTGAGCCGGCCCTGGTCCTCCAGGGCGAAGTCGCTCCAGTCGGACAGCTCGGTCACCGAGTGCGCGGCGAAGAACTCCCGGCCGACCCGCTTGCGGGTCATCTCCCAGGTGACGTGCTTGATGCCGTTCTCGCAGATGTCCAGGTGCAGGCCCTTGGTGTCGTCCGGCCAGGCGCAGCCCGGGCAGTCGAAGCCGCCGTTCTCGTGGTTCATCCGCATGACGGCCCGCGGGCCGTCCAGGTACGCCCCCTCGCGGGCCATGAAACGGGTGACGCTCTTCGCCGCGCCCCAGCCGGCGGCGGGGTGGTGGTACGGCGCGTAGCGGGGCGGCGCGGCGGGGGAGGGGCCGACCTCCTCCGGCCGCTGCGGGGCGGCGGTGGCTTCGTCGTCGGAGGTGGTCACGGTGCTCGCCTTCCGTCGCGCGGCTGGGTCACTCGGGGTCCGGGTCGACGCTACGCCGGGCCGTCGGCCCCCGCGCGTCGACCGCTACGGCTCCCGAGCACCGACCGTTACGGCTCCCGCGCGTCGACCGTTGCGGCTCCCGCGCGTCGACAGCTACGCCTTCGGCAGGGCGCCCAGCACCCCGGCCAGGTCCGTCCGCCGGGCCACCTCCCGCAGGGCGCGGGCCATCACCGACCCCGGCTCCCGGGCCGCGGTCACCAGCCCGATCGGCGTGCTGTGCACCGGCTCCACCAGCGGGACGGCCCGCATCCCGGGCGGCACCCCGAACACGTGCAGCCAGGCGTACGGCACCACGCTCGCCCAGTGGCCGGTGCGCACGTGCGCGAACAGCGAGCCCACCGAGTCCGTCTCCACCCGGGGCGCCGGCGCCAGTCCGAGGCCCGCGAAGACCCCATCCAGCACCCGGCGGCCCTGCATGCCCGGGTGCAGCAGGCACAGCGGCAGCCGGGAGGCCTCCGTCCAGGTGGCGTGCGGCTGCCCGGCGAGACCGTCGGCGGGGCCGGTCAGCAGGACGTACCGCTCCTCGTACAGCGGGACGGTGCGCACGCCCTCGGTGCCCTGCTCCGGGAGGTAGCTGAGGCCCGCGTTGATCTCGAAGTCCCGTACCTGGCGCAGGAGTTCATCGGCGCGCAGGTCGGTGGACAGCTCCACGGCGGCCAGCGGGTGGGCGGTGCAGAACGGTCCGGTGAGCAGCGGGACGGCCCCCGAGGCGGTCGGCACCGAGCCGATCCGCAGCCGTCCGCTCAGCCCGGTGCGCAGCGCGTCCACCTCGTCGCGCAGGGCGTCCCGGTCGGCCAGGATGCGCTGCGCCCACCGCACGATCCGCTCGCCCTCGGGGGTCAGGCCCTCGTACGCCCGGCCGCGCCGCACCAGCAGCACCCCCAGTTCGTCCTCCAGCTTGCGCAGCGCCTCGGACAGCGCCGGCTGGGAGACCCGGCAGGCCTGGGCGGCGCGGGCGAAGTGCCGCTCGCGGGCCAGGGCGACCAGGTACTCGAGCTGGCGGAACAGCATCTACTCGGCCTCGGCCTCGGCGGCGTGCCCGGCCTCGGTCGGGTCGGTCAGGTCGATCCGGTCGGTGCGGGTGTACACGTTCATCGAGTCGCCGCGCAGGAAGCCGACCAGGGTCAGCCCGCTCTCCTCGGCCAGGTCCACCGCCAGCGAGGACGGCGCGGAGACGGCGGCGAGCGCGGGGATGCCGGCCATCACCGCCTTCTGCACCAGCTCGAAGGAGGCCCGGCCGCTGACCATCAGCACCGTGCCCCGGGCCGGCAGCAGGCCCTCGCGCAGCGCGTGGCCGACCACCTTGTCCACCGCGTTGTGCCGCCCCACGTCCTCGCGCAGGCAGAGCAGCCGCCCCTGGGCGTCGAACAGCCCGGCCGCGTGCAGGCCGCCGGTGCTGTCGAAGACCTTCTGGGCGGCGCGCAGCCGGTCCGGCAGCGCGGACAGCAGCTCGGGGGTGATCCGCAGCCCGTCCGCCGCGACGCTCCACGGCGCGGTGGTGCGCACCGCGTCCAGGCTGGCCTTGCCGCACAGGCCGCAGGAGGAGGTGGTGTAGAAGTTGCGCTCCAGCGAGGCGTCCGGGGCGGGCACACCGGCCGCGAGCACCACGTCCACCACGTTGTAGGTGTTGCCGCCGTCGGCGGTGGCCCCGGCGCAGTAGCGGATCCCGGCCAGGTGGTCGGCGGCGTGCAGCACGCCCTCGCTGACCAGGAAGCCGGCCGCGAGGTCGAAGTCGCTGCCGGGGGTGCGCATGGTCACCGTCAGCGGACGGCCGCCGACCCGGATCTCCATCGGCTCCTCGGCGGCCAGGGTGTCGGGGCGGTGCGAGGGCACGCCCTTGCGCAGCCGCAGCACCCTGCGGGGTACGGTCACTCGGCCCATGGTCGTCGGCTCCTCGGGTGGGTCGCGGGTCGCGGGTCGTGGGTCGGCCTCGCGGCCGGTCAGGTCTGTACGGATGAATCCTCGCGCGTTTCCGGGCCGGCCGGGTGCCCGGGCAGGTGGCGGCGGCTGTGCGCGCCGGTGACCGCCAGGCAGAGCACGCCGACGGCGGCCATGCCGACCAGCAGCGCCGGGTAGGACGCGCGCCCGGCCGTGCCGGCCAGCAGCAGCGGGGTGAGGAAGCCGCTGGAGGTGGTGCTCTGGTAGAGCGCGGCGGAGGTCGGTCCGGCGGGGTTGCGTCCGGTGGCGCCTCCGGCGCTGCGGGCGGTGAGCCGCTCCACCTCGTGCAGGCCCGCGCCGAGGGTCAGTCCGTACCCGGTGCCGAGCACGACGGCGGCCGCCAGCACCAGCCCCACCGAGTCGCGGTCGGCGGCCAGCGCGCCGAGCAGCAGTCCGGCGATCACCGTCGCCATCGCGGTGAGGGTGGCCCGGGCGCTGCCCGCGTCGTCCAGCCGGGCCGCGAAGGGCTGGGCGAGCACCCCCATGGCGAGCGTCAGGGCCGCCACCAGACCGCTGAACAGCGGTGCGTAGCCCGGCAGATGGTGGGCGACCAGCGGCGGCAGCACAACGTAGCCGACGGTCGCGGCGCCCAGCACGGCGGGGCTGGCGGGCAGCACGACGTAGCGGAACCGGGGGTGCTGCACGGCCGCGCGGTGGTGCTCCGCGGGCCGGACCGGGCGGCCCACCGGCGCCGCGTCCGGGAGCCGGCCGGTGGCCCGCAGGACCAGCAGACAGGCCGCGGCGTGGGCGAGACAGGGCACGAGGGTCGGACCGGGCAGCCACTCCGAGAGGACGCCGGAGGCCAGCGCACCGGCCGAGAAGCCGATCCCGGTGGCGTACATCGCGCGGCGCGCGGCGGCCACCGGCGACACCCCGGGGGCGGAGAGCTCCCGCAGCCAGGTCGTCCCGGCCGGGAACACCAGCCCGGCCGCGAAGCCGGTCGCCAGCCGGGCGGCGTACCCGGTGGGCTCGTCGCCCAGCGCCAGCAGCGCGCTGGCGGCCGCCGACAGGGCGAGCCCGGCCCGCACCGTGCGCCGGCGCCCGTACCGGTCCGCGGCCGGGCCGCCCAGCAGCAGCCCGGGCACCAGCCCGACCAGGTACACCGAGAACATCCCGGCCAGCGACACCGGCGACCAGTGCGTGTGCGCCCGGTAGACGCTCGCCAGCGCGGTGAACTGGTTCGCTCCCCAGGCGGCGACCGCCACGGCGGCCGCGGCCGGTATCCAGCGGGCGGTGCGCACGTGCGGGGTCTCCTCGGACGGTTCGCTCGGACGGGGAATCCGGCGGCGGTGGGCCGCCCGTCCAGTGTCCTGTCCGGCATCGTCGCAGGTCAAAGAGGTCGTACCAGTCGTCCGATCGGCGCGGCCTATCGAACGGGACGACCCCCGACGGCCCCGGTCAGCCGCCGCCGCCCACCGCCAGCACGACCGCGCTCGCCGCGCCGCCCGGCGTCTCGTAGTTCACCGTCTCCCCGGCGTGGCGGCCCAGCAGCGCCTT
Source organism: Kitasatospora sp. NPDC001309 (assembly GCF_042896295.1). Taxonomy (NCBI): domain Bacteria; kingdom Bacillati; phylum Actinomycetota; class Actinomycetes; order Kitasatosporales; family Streptomycetaceae; genus Kitasatospora; species Kitasatospora sp. NPDC001309. Next base: position 160,706 of record NZ_JBIAXC010000003.1, read on the forward strand.
CCCGAGCGGGCTGTCGTACGTCACCAGGGTCAGCTCGCGCTCCTCGGCCAGCTCGGAGATCTCGACGGTCTCCTGCTCGCCGTCGGAGAACCGCACGGTGACCGTCGACCCCACCCCGATCACGTCCGTGGACGGCGCCCCGGCCACCTCGGCCTCCCGCAGCCGCCCCTCCAGCTCGACGATCCGCCGGTCCAGCCGCGTCACGTCCGAGGCCCGCTGCAACTCGTCCGCCGCGTCGGCGCGGTCCCCCACCGGATCCTCCCCGCGCAGGGTCGCGGCCACCTCCCCCCGCTCCGCCCGCAGCTGCGCCAACTCCTCCTGCACGGCACGCAGCCCCTCGGCACTGATCGGTTCCGGCCCACCGCTCATCGCACGCTCCCGGGTCTCTGAGGGAACACCCAAACACCGGTCGCCTCTCATTACCCCACCCCACCGAAGCCCGGGCAAATCCTCGGCGGACGCGGGCCGGGACGCGCGACGGGACGCAGGCCGGGACGCGCGACGGGGCACCGGCCCGGCCCGGCCGGGGGTCAGCGGGTGAGCAGTTCGGCCGGGACGACCGGTTCGAGGAAGCGGCTGGCGGCGCCGTGCCAGGAGACGGCGAGGGCCTCGCGGGCGCGGGTGCAGGCCACGAACAGCAGGTTCAGCTCACCGTTGAGGTCCTCCCGGTGCTGCTGCGGGTCGGTGTCCTCCGGGGTGAGCGCGTTGCCGTTGGGCACCATGGCGTCGCCGACGCCCACCACGGCGACGCAACGGAACTCCAGCCCCTTCATCCGGTGCATGGTGCCGATCCGCACGCCGGGGGCCGGCGCGCTGCCGAGCAGGTGGGCCGGGGTGCCGGCCTGCTCCAGCGCCCGGGCCGTGTCGCGGCCGAGTTGGGCGGTGCGGGTGGCGACGCCGATGTCCTCCGGGCCGACCCCCGAGGCGGTCCACGCCTCGATCCGGGCGACCAGGGCCCGGAGCTCCTCGTCCTGGTCGGCGTGGCCGCGCGCCTCGGGCTGGGCGCCGTGCAGGGTCGAGTGGTAGCCGGCCAGCGACTCCTCGCCGCCGTCCAGGTCGTCCGGGCGTTCGCCGGTGAGCAGTGAGGCGGCCCAGCTCAGGATCTCCTGCGTGGTGCGGTAGTTGACGCGCAGTCGGGAGGAGCGGCCGACCACCTGGATGCCGAGCGAGCGCAGCGAGACCTTGTTGCCGTAGATCCGCTGGTGGGGGTCGCCGGCCAGGAACAGGTCGTCCGGTCCGGGGGCGGCGAGTGCGCGCAGGAAGCGCCACTGCGCGGGGTGGAGGTCCTGCGCCTCGTCGACCACCACGTGCCGGAACGGGCGTTCGTCCCGTTCGTCGAGGGACCGGGCGGCGTGCGCGCAGACCTGGAGGAAGGTCCGCTCCCCGCTCTGCCGCAGCTCCTCCTCGAACGCGGCCACCGTGCGCCACAGTTGGGCGCGTTGCAGCGGGCCGAGCGCGGTGCCCCGGCCGGTCCGGGGGGCCTTGAGGTACTGCTCGGGGCTCTCGATCGCCTGGGCCAGGACGACCTGCCGCCACTCCTGGTCCAGGAAGACGTCGGTGAAGTCGACCCCGAGCCGCTGCCCGACCCGGCGCCAACGTGCCAGCACCGCCCGCTGGTTGAACAGGATCTTCAACGGGGCGCCGCCGAGCGAGCGGCGCAGCACCTCGTTCGCCAGGGCGTCGACGGTGACCACCCGGACCTTGGCCCGGATCCGCCCGTCGGTGATCAACAGGCCCAGGCAGCGATCCAGTTCGGCGGCGAGGTCCTTGGTGTAGGTGGTGAGCAGCACCGACCCGTCGGGGGCGTCGGCGGGCAGCCGGCGGGCCAGGTGGTAGGCCCGGTGCAGGGCGACCACGGTCTTGCCGGTCCCGGGGCCGCCGGTGACCCGGGCCGGGCCCTGGTACGAACCCCGGTAGGCGATCCGGTACTGGGCCGGGTGCAGGAAGATCCGCCAGGCGTCGAAGGGGCGCTCCAGGATCTCCTGGAGCTCCTCGGGCCCGGACACCAGGGCGACCCGGCCGCGGGCGTGGGCCATCGCCGAGACCAGTTCGTCCCCGGGGCGCCCGGTGCCCGCCGGGTCCGCCGCCCGCGCGTACGCCTGGACGATCTCGCGGTCGATCTCGGCCGGTTCCATCCCGCTGGCCAGGCCGATCAGCACGTCGAACTGCTGCTCCGGCAGGACCCGGTGGAGCGCCTCCAGGTGCGCCTCGTCGGGCAGCAGGCGGATGATCGGCAGGATCTCCTCCTCGATGCCCAGGCTGCGCAGGACCTTGTCGGAGCGGTCGGCGAAGAGCCGCTGGGGTTCGTCCGAGGCCCGGGCCCGCAGTGAGGCGGAGGCGCGCTCCAGGGCGACGTCGTTGCGGATCTCGACGCCCTGGGTGGCGGCGTTCACCGAGGCGCGGTGCTTGAGCGCCCAGTCGTTGGCCTTGTCGTGGGGGAGCACCTTGAGCAGCAGGTAGCCGTCGCCCCGGTCGGCCTTGAGGACGACCCCGCGCCAGAAGTCGGTGATCCGGATGGTCCGGATGCGCGGGTCCCGCTGGTGGGTGAGCTTCTCCAGGTGGGTGCCGGCGTGGGTGGCCCCGGTGAACTTCTCGAAGGTCTCGAAGACCCGCCGCTGCACCGACCGCTCCAGTGCCGCGAACTCCATCAGGAAGTCCCGGTGCATCCCCAACGTCGCCACCCGGGCCCCCTCACGCCTCTGTCCGGATCTTCGGTGTGCCCACTCTACTGGGGGACTTGGAGGTGGCGGTGGTCACCTCCGGGGGCGGGGAGGCGGGGGAAAGCGCAGGTCGCAGGGGTGGGGCGGAGCGGCGGGGGAGGGACCGGCCGTCGGGCCGGAAGCGGGCGAAGCTACCATGTGCGCAACACCCTCAGCTCGAAAGATGGACTTGTGACTGTCAACGACGACGTGTTCACGGACTGGAAGAACCGCGAGGAGATCGCGGAGTCGATGATCCCGATCATCGGGCGACTGCACCGGGAGAAGGACGTCACCGTCCTGCTCCACAGCCGTTCCCTGGTGAACAAGTCGGTGGTCAGCATCCTCAAGACGCACCGCTTCGCCCGGCAGATAGCCGGCGAGGAGCTCTCGGTCACCGAGACGATGCCGTTCCTGGACGCCCTGACCACCCTGGACCTCGGCCCCTCGCAGATCGACCTGGCGATGCTCGCCTCGGCCTACCGGGCGGACGACCGGGGCCTGTCGGTGGCGGAGTTCACCGCCCAGGCCGTCGCCGGTGCCACCGGTGCCAACAAGCTGGAGCGCCGGTCCGCGCAGGACGTCGTGCTGTACGGGTTCGGCCGCATCGGCCGGCTGGTCGCGCGGCTGCTGATCGAGAAGGCCTCGGGCAACGGCCTGCGGCTCAAGGCCATCGTCGTGCGCAACGGCGGCGGCGACGACCTGGTCAAGCGCGCCTCGCTGCTGCGCCGGGACTCGATCCACGGCCAGTTCCAGGGCACGATCACCGTCGACGAGGCGAACAACAAGATCGTCGTCAACGGCAACGAGATCACGGTGATCTACTCCAACGACCCGAGCGAGGTCGACTACACGGAGTACGGGATCAAGGACGCGATCCTGATCGACAACACCGGCCGGTGGCGTGACCGCGAGGGCCTGTCCAAGCACCTGCGCCCCGGCATCGCCAAGGTCGTGCTGACCGCCCCGGGCAAGGGCGACGTCCCGAACATCGTGCACGGCGTCAACCACGACATGATCAAGCCGGACGAGCAGATCATCTCCTGCGCCTCCTGCACCACCAACGCGATCGTCCCGCCGCTCAAGGCGATGGAGGACGAGTACGGCGTCGTGCGCGGCCACGTCGAGACCGTCCACTCGTTCACCAACGACCAGAACCTGTTGGACAACTACCACAAGGCCGACCGTCGCGGCCGCTCGGCGCCGCTGAACATGGTGATCACCGAGACCGGTGCCGCCTCGGCCGTCGCCAAGGCGCTGCCGGACCTCAAGGCGAAGATCACCGGCAGCTCGATCCGGGTGCCCGTTCCGGACGTGTCCATCGCGATCCTGAACCTCCAGCTCAAGCGGGAGACCACCCGCGAGGAGGTGCTGGACCACCTGCGCGAGATCTCGCTGACCTCGCCGCTCAAGCGGCAGATCGACTTCACCGACTCGCCCGACGCGGTGTCCAGCGACTTCATCGGGTCGCGGCACGCCTCGATCGTGGACGCCGGTGCGACCAAGGTCGACGGCGACAACGCGATCCTCTACCTGTGGTACGACAACGAGTTCGGCTACTCGTGCCAGGTGGTCCGGGTCGTGCAGTACATCTCGGGCGTCGAGTACCCGACGTTCCCGGTGTCGGCGGGCTGATCCGGCGGTTGACCGGTTTCGACGGGGCGGTGACCTTCTGGTCGCCGCCCCGTCGGCGTCGGGGTGGGGGAGGGGCCGTCAGGCCTTGGCCAGCCCCGCGTCCGGGACCTTGCCCGACTGCGCCTGCTCGATCCGGTTGACCAGCATCACGGCGAACCGCCGGGCGGCGGGCAGGTCCACCGGCCCGCCCTCGGTGGTCACGCTCGCCACCACGGTGCCCGAGCGCACCACGATGCTCACGCCGTCACCGTCCGCCAGCGGCCCCACGAAGGCCTGGCTCTCGCTGCCCACCGCCGGAGCCTCGACCTTCTTGAACGGCCCGACCGGGTAGGAGGCGTACGTCTCCTTCGCCCGGCTCTTCGCGGCGTCCCGGCTGGGCAGGGTCTCCACCAGGAAGCGGGTCACCAGGTCCCCCGAGGAGAACCGGACCGACCCGCTGAGCGGCTTGCCGCTGCACGGGGCCGAGGCCGTGCAGGTCACGGCGTGGTCGGCGGTGTCGACCTTGCGCTTCTCCTCCTGCCACCCGGCCATCGCCTTGGCGTCCGGCAGCACCTGCCCGACCACCTTGTCGTCCAGCAGCGGAGCCTCCAGGTCCGCGCTGGGCGCCGCCGCCGGCGCCGTCACCCCGCCGCCCGCCCCGGCCGCGGGCGCCGAGGCCCCGGCGGACCCACCCGGTGAGGGGGCCCCGGCCGCCGTCGGTGCCGACGCCGTACCGCCCGGGGCCGACGCCGTGCCACTCGGGACGGCAGCGCCCGCAGCCGTCGAACCGGGCGTCCCCGCAGCCCCCTTGGCCGCCTCCGACCCTCCGGACGAACACCCCGCCAGCACCCCGGCCAACACTCCGGCCGCCACCACGACGGTGACCCGCCGACCACCCATCCCCATGCGCCCACTCCCTTACGGCTGTCCGTGAACCCTCAAGATAGCGACCCCCCTGCACACGAACGGCCCCGGCCCGGGTCTCACGAGCCACCCCCGGCCCCACGACAACGCGGCGAGGTGCGTGCCCCGGCGTCGCGCGCCCGGCGGGAATCGTCAGACACGCCCCAGGGCGAGCAGGGTGTCCAGGGCGCAGTGGGGTACCAGCCAGCCGGGCAGCGGGCCGGTCGGGCCGGTCGCGGTGGCGCAGGCGGCGGTGAGGGCGGCCTCGGCGGCGAGCAGGCCGTCGGCGAGGACGAAGGCGACGCCGTCCACCGCGTCCGGTCCGACCAGGATCCGGGTGTGCTCGATCCGGGCCCCGGCGGGCAGGCCGCGGGTCAGCCCGTCCCGGACGGCCTCGGGGGAGGGCGGGTGCGGGGCCGGGCGGTCGGGGCGGTCCGGGGCGCGGAGGTGGAAGCGAATGGCGTGCACGTGACCCAGCCTGACGGATCGTCGGCGCCGACGGCACCCAGCCCGCTGTCAGAAAACTGTCAGGCAGCAAGATGTCACCCGTTCCCGGGCTCCGGCGCCCCCGGCTCCGGGCGGCGCTGGGCTGGGCAAACGGATGTCGGTCGGCCGTGATATGTACTCACCTGGGGCGGTCACTGTGCGGCCGTGCGATTGATGCCGATGATGTTCGAGGGGGCCACACACATGCCGCTGTTCCGACGCCGCTCGGGCGGGGAGGGCGAGCCCGGCGCGCAGGACCGCGCCGGTCGGCGCGGGTTCGGGCTGGGCCGGCGGGCCGCCTCGGCGGCGTCCGGGCCGGCCGCCGGCCCGGGGTCGGCGCCGCGGCTCGACCCGGCGTTCGGCGACGAGTCCGTGCGGGTGCTGCTCGGGCAGGCCGCCGCCGGGGACTGGACGGCGCTGCGCCCCGCGCTGGCCGCCGCGACCGGCGCCGAGCTGACCTTCCTGGTCGGCGCGGTCTCCGACGTCGCCGGGGTCGAGCAGTGGACGGCCCGCGCGGTGGCGGACGCCCCCGGCGACGCGCTGCCGCTGCTGCTCTCCGGCGCCCGGCACGTCACCTGGGCCTGGGAGGCGCGCAGCGGCGCCCGGGCCCAGCACGTCGGCGAGGAGCAGTGGAAGCTGTTCCACCAGCGGCTGGACGTCGCCGAGGAGCAGCTGCTGGAGGTCGCCGAGCGGGAGCCCGGCTGGCTCGCCCCCTGGTTCTTCCTGCAGATCAGCGCGCGCGGCGCCTCGCTCGGCGAGGAGGTCGCCACCGCCCGCTTCGAGGCGGCGGTGCGCCGGGAGCCGGGGCACCCGGGCTCGCACCGCCAGCGCCTGCAGCAGCTGTCCGCCAAGTGGGGCGGCTCGCACGACGCCATGCACGGGTTCGCCCGCTCCTCGATGCTGGCCGCCCCCGAGGGCAGCCCGCTGGGCGAGCTGGTGGCGCTCGCCCACCTGGAGCGCTGGCTGGACCTGCCGGACGGCGAGGACCACGCCTACCTGTCCGGCCCCGCCGTGGTGGCCGAGTTGCAGGAGGCCGCGTTCCGCTCCGTCCTCCACCCGGACTTCGTCCCGGACCGCGGCTGGCAGTCGAGCTTCAACACCTTCGCGATGGCCTTCTCGCTCGCCGACCAGCGCAAGACGGCGCGGCTGCTGTTCGACGCGCTGGACGGCACGGTCACCGAGTCGCCCTGGCACTACCTGGCCGGCGACCCGGTCAAGGCCTTCCGCGCCCACCGGGACCGCTGCGCCGCGTACTGACCCGCGCCCCCCGTACGTCACCCCTTCCGCATTCCGCGACCGAAAGAGCCTCCGGTGTCCCCAACCGACAACCCGACGAGTGCGCACACCTTCCAGGTGGACCTGCGCGGCCTGGTGGACCTGCTCTCCCACCACCTCTACTCCAGCCCGCGGGTCTACCTGCGCGAGCTGCTGCAGAACGCGGTGGACGCGATCTCCGCCCGCCGCGCCCTCGACCCCGGGGCGCCGGCCGCCATCACCGTCCGGGCCGACGACGGGCTGTCCGTCACCGACACCGGCATCGGCCTGACCGAGCAGGACGTCCACACCTTCCTCGCCACCATCGGCCGCAGCTCCAAGCGCGACGCCGACGGCGGGCTGGACGGCGACGGCCTGGCCCGGGCCCGCGGCGACTTCATCGGCCAGTTCGGCATCGGCCTGCTGGCCTGCTTCGTGGTCGCCGACGAGATCACCGTGGTCACCCGGCACGCGGGCAGCCCGGACGCGCCGGTGATCGAGTGGCGCGGCCTGTCCGACGGCAGCTACACCATCCGCACCCTGCCCGCCTCGGCCAAGCCCGAGCCGGGCACCACCGTCACCCTCGCCCCGCGCGCCGACGCCGCCGAGTGGACCCGCCCCGCCCGGGTGCTCACCCTGGCCCGGGACTTCGGCAGCCTGCTGCGCCACGACGTCACCGTGATCGACGCCGACGGCACCGAGCACGCGGTCAACCGCACCCCGCCGTGGGCCGAGCGGCACGGCTCCCCGCTGGCCCGGCGCGACGCGCTCGCCGAGTACTGCCGGAGCACCTTCGACTTCGTCCCGCTCGACACCATCGAGCTGGACCTCCCGCTGGTCGGCCTGCGCGGCGTCGCGTACGTGCTGCCCGACGCCGCCCCGCCCTCGCGCCGCCACGGCCACCGGGTGCACCTCAAGGGCATGCTGCTCTCCGACCAGGCCGACGAACTGCTGCCGGACTGGGCGTTCTTCGTCCGCTGCGTGGTGGACACCGACGGGCTGCGCCCGACCGCCTCGCGCGAGGGCCTGTACGCCGACGAGACGCTGGCCGCCGTCCGCGACGCGCTCGGCGCCCGGATCCGCGACTGGCTCACCGGCCTGTCCGCGAGCGACCCGGCGCTGCTGCACCGCTTCCTCTCCGTGCACCACCTGGCCGTCAAGGAACTCGCCCGCTACGACGACGAGTTGCTGCGGATGATGCTGCCCTGGCTGCCGTTCGAGACCACCGACGGCAACGTCACCCTGGACGAGTTCGCGCGCAGCCACCCGGTGGTGCTGGTGACCCGTACGGTCGAGGAGTTCCGCCAGGTCGCCCCGGTCGCCGGCGCGGCCGGGCTCGGCGTGGTCAACGGCGGCTACACCTACGACCGGGACCTGGTCCACCGGCTGCCCGAGATACGCCCCGGCGTCTCCGTCTCCGACCTCGACCCGGGCACCGTCACCGCGCACCTGGACACCGTCGACCCGGCCGCCGAACTGGCCGCCGCCACCTTCCTGGCGATCGCCCGCGAGGTGGTCGGCCGGTTCGACTGCGACGTCGCCCTGCGCAGCTTCCACCCGACCAACGCACCCGCCCTGCTGCTCGACAACCGGGAGGCCCGGCACGAGCGCACCCGCGCCCAACTCGCGGACGAGGCCGACGGGTTGTGGGCGGACATCCTGGGCTCGCTGCGCGCCGAGGCGCCCCGCGCCCAGCTGGTGCTGAACCACCTCAACCCGCTGGTGCGCCGCGCCGCCGGCGTCACCGACCACGACCTGGCCGTCACCGCCGTGGAGGCGCTGTACGGGCAGGCCGTGCTGATGACCCGCCGCCCGCTCAAGGCCAGCGAGTCGGCGCTGCTGAACCGTTCGTTCATCAGCCTGCTCGACCACGCGATGCTCGGCCACGAGGCGGCCGGCCCGGACCACGACGGCCCGAAGGGGGCGTGATGCTGGACACCCCCGGCGCGGTGATGGCCGCGCTGCGCGAGAACGACGCCCGCCCGTACGGCCGCACCCGCACCGTCACGGCCGAGGAACTCGTCGACGCCGCCGAGCAGTTCGAGGACACCGAGGTCCGCTCGATGGCCCTGCTCGAACTCATGGAGGCCTACGAGTACGACGGCGAGAGCAACAAGAGCCCGGTCGTCTTCGCCCGCATCCTCAAGCTGTGGGACCAGGACCCGGACGGCTTCGGCGACTGGGCCGCGCAGCAGGTGTTCTGGCGCTTCAAGTGGGTGGCCGGCTCGCTGCGGGACAACCCGGACGTCCCGCTGCCCGCCGTCGAGCGCTGGCTCACCGAACTGCGCGACCGCTACCGGGCGGCCGGCCACGGCCTCCAGCCGTACTACGCCCAGCGCTACCACCTGGCCCGGCACACCGGCGTCGGGGTCCAGGACGCCTACGAGCTGTGGACGGCCCGCCCGCGCACCGAGCTGAGCAACTGCCACGCCTGCGAGACCCGCGCCCGCGCCCGGCACTTCCTCGACCTCGGCGAGGACGCCCGCGCCCTGGAGACCCTCGTCCCGGTGCTGAGCGGCCGCAGCAGCTGCGCCGAGGAGCCCTGCCTCAGCCAGTCCGTCGCGCTGCTGCCGCTGCTGCGCCTGGGCCGCCTCGACGAGGCCCGCTCCACCCACCTCACCGGCTACCGCGCGGCCCGCGGCAAGGCCTCCATGCTGGCGGCGGTGGCCCGGCACATCGAGTTCTGCGCGCTGTCCGGCAACGAGCCGCGCGGGCTGGAGCTGCTCGCCGAGAACCGCGACCTGTTCGCGGTCACCGGTGAGCCCGGCGCCCGGCTGGACTTCCTGACCGGCGTCGAGGTGCTGATCGCCGGCCTGGCCGCGGCCGGCCACGGCGAGCTCGCGGTCAGCGGCCCGGCCGGCCGCGGCTGGACGGTCGACACCCTGCTCGCCCACCTGCGCACCGAGGCCGACGCCCTGGCCGCCCGCTTCGACGCCCGCAACGGCACCGACACGGTCGGCGCCGCCCGGCGGGCCCGGCTGGCCGTCCAGCCGCTGCTGGCCGAGCCGCTGGCACTGGGCGTACGGGCGGTCGCCGCACCGGAGTTGGCGGGCGCGGCCCCGGCCGTGGCCCCCGCGCCGCGGCGCACCGTCGAGGCCGTACCGGAGGACTTCGCCGCCCTGGTGCTGCGCGCCCGCGAGCTGGAGCTGCTCGGCCACCCGGACGGCGACCGGCTGTGGAAGCGGGTCGCCGAGCGGGCCGCCGCCGCGGACTTCACCCACCCGGAGCACGCCGAACTCGGCGGCCCGGAGCGGCTGCGCGCCGAACTCGCCGAGCAGCGCGCCCACGAGGCGCTGCAACGGGACGACCACGCCGAGGGCGCGGCCGGCCTGCTGGCGGCCGCCGAACTGTTCGAGCGGGCCGGGCTGCCCGGCCCGGCCCTGATGGTCCGCACCCGGACGCTGATCGTCGAACTCGGCGAGGTCGAGGGCGCGGTGGCCGACTGGCCGGCGCTGGACGCCGCGTCGGCCCGGGCCGAGGAACTGCACGCCACGGGCGACATGACGGACGACGACTACCTGATCGTCCTGCAGTCGCTCGCCTACGCCGCCCACCACGACCTGGTCGAGGCGCTGCCCGAGCCGTCCGCCGGGACGACCGCGCGCTTCGAGGCGGCCGTCGGCGGCTACCGGCGCGCGGCCGTCGAGCTGGGCTCGGCCCGCCGGGCCGCGACCTCCCGGCAGTACCTCGCCGACGCCGCCGCCCGGCAGGGCCGGTCGGCCGAGGCGGCGGCCGAACTGCGCGAGGTGCTGGCCCAGTTGGAGGCGGCCGAACTGCCCTGGCACACCCCGCGGGTGCTCGGCCTGCTCGGCCAGGTGCTGCTCCAGGGCGGCGAGCCCGGCGAGGCGGTCGAGGTGTTCCACCGGGCGCTGGCCGAGGCCGTGCGCTGGGGCGACGACGCCTACCCGTACGCGCCGACGTACATGCTGCTCGGCCACGCGGCCATGCAGGTCGAGGACTTCGGCGGGGCGGTCCGGGCGCTGTCCGAGGCCGCCGCGCGCTTCGACCGGCTGGGCGCCGGGGCGGTCGAGGACGCCGCCCGGGTACGGCTGCAGCTCGCCGACGTGCTGCGCGGCACCGGCCGGGACGCCGACGCGGTGGCCGTGCTGGAGTCCGTCCTGGACGCCTCGGCCTCGACCGCCGGCCTGGACGCCCGGATGGTCGCCCAGGCCCGGCTGGACCTCGCCCGGGGCCTGGTCGAGCTGGAGGAGTACCGGGACGCCGCCGAGGAGTACCTGCGGCTGGCCGAGCTGGTCGCCGACTGGGAGGACCAGGAGACCCACACCATGGTCGCCTGCGAGGCGGCGCTGACGCTGGCCCGGGCGGGCAGCTGGGACGCCGCCGAGGCCGCCCTCGGGCGGGCCCGGGAGGCGCACGAGGAGGCTCCGCAGGTCGACCAACTGGCATCGACCCTGCGGGAGTTGGCCCAGCTCACGGTGTGCGAGCGGGGCGGCCCGGAGTGGCTGGACGCCGCGCTCGCCCTGCTGGCCGAGGCCGACGCGCTGGGCGAGGCCGCCGAGCGGGGCGGGCAGCAGTACACCGCCTGGTACCTGCGCGGCGGTTCGCACTACGCCCGGGCGCGCTGCCTGGCCGTCGCCGACCGCTTCGAGGAGGCGCTCGCCGAGGCCGAGCGGGCCGTCGAGGTCTACGGCGAGCAGGGCGAACCGGCCGGGGCGCCGCAGCCGGAGTCGCTGCGGGCCGAGTCGGTCCGGCTGGCCGCGCTGATCGAGGGCGGCGACCTCGACCGCCCGAAGGCCGCGGTGCAGCGGCTGACCGCAGCGATCGCCCGCGCCGAGGCGGCCGGCCTGACCGAGGCGCCGCGGGTGCTCGCCGAGCTGCGGGGGCGGATCGCGGGCGACTGAGCCGGGGCGTCACCGGCAGCGGAAGAGGGGCGGGCGTCCAGGACGCCCGCCCCTCACCGCTGTTCCGGCGGGGTCAGCAGGGGCCGTCGTCGCCCCAGACGCCCCACTGGCCGCTGGCGCTCGGTACCTCGTTCAGCGTCCACCACTTGGCGTGGTAGTTGTGGCCGTTGTACGAGACCTTGGCGCCCGCGGTGTACGTGGTGCTCGCGCTCCATGCCGGGGCGGTGCAGGTGCCCGGGTTGCCGGTGGGGCTGCCGGTCGGCGTGCCCGGGCCGGTGGGCGGGGTGGTCGGGGGCGTGGTCGGCGGGGTGGTGGGCGGGGTCGCCCCGGCGAACTTCACGGTGTACTTGGTGAAGTCCCAGTCGCTCTGCGCCACGCTGGAGCAGGAGCCGGACAGGCCCGGGTCCACCGGCCCGGTGCACTGGCGGTCCCGGTTCACCGACCAGAAGGTGTAGCGGGCCAGGCCGTGCGCGGTGGCGAAGTCCAGCACGCTCTGGAAGTCGGCCTGGCGGAAGTACTCGGCGGCGTCGGTGCGGCCGTTCATCATCGACACGCCCTCGTGGGCGTACGCGGTGGCCTCGCTCCAGCCGAAGGTGGTCTGCAGGATCTGGTTGAACTTCACCAGCGCGTCGGTCTGCGCCGCGGCGCCGTTGAAGCCGCCGTCGAACGGCATGATCGAGTAGTTGTTCGGCGTGAAGCCCTGCGACTTGGCCTCGTTGAGCATCTGGGTGCCGAACCAGCCGGTGCCGGCGTTGGTCCCGGCCGTGGTGATCGAGACGTACAGGCCGGGGTTGTTCTGCTGGAGGATCCGGGCCGCGCCGATCTCGTTGTGGATGGCGGCGGTGTTCTCGTACTCCGGCTCCTCCAGGTCGAAGTCGATCGCCTTGAGGCCGTACTTGGTGATGACCTGCTGGTACCCGGCGGCGGTCGCCTCCGGGGTGCCGCAGACCTGGCCGAGCTTGGTGCCGCCGTACCCGCCGACCGACACCGAGACGTCCCCGCCCTTGCCGCGGATGGTCTGGATGACGGCGGGCATGGCGGTGTCGGAGTCGATCGAGGAGGTGCCGCCCCAGGCGGGCGAACAGTTGTTGCCCTGGGCGAGGACGAAGGCCAGCTGGAAGGCCTTCTGGCCGGTGGCGTCCATCACGGCGGCGGCGTCCGGCGGGCTGTTGTCCTCGGGCATCAGGTACGGCGCCGAGGCGTACCAGTTGCTGCCCAGGCCGGCGGCGGTGGTGCCGGTGGTGGAGGCGGAGGCCGGGCCGGTGCCGGCCAGGGCGGCGAAGCCGCCGGCGACCAGGCCGAGCACGCCGGCCACGGCGAGGGCGGCCCGGGATCTGCGGGTGGTCGGTGCGGTGCGTGGCTGTGGGGGAAGTACGCGGTGCATCGGGGGGCCTTTCCGGGAGGCATGCGTGGGGGAGGGCCCGTGCGCGCCGGAGGTGGGGGTGGCGCGGGCAGGCCGAACTGTCCCGGGGCGTGGGGTGGTTGCCCAGAGCTCCCACTGGTATAGACCTTTCCCGGAGGGTCGGTCAAGGGTCCGGTCGAGGGCCCGGCCGGGCGGGGGGCGGGCGCGGGTGTGGCGGAGGCGCGACGCAGGCGTGACGGCGGCGGAGCGGGACCGCGGAAAGGGAATCGGCTCGTCCGGATCAAAGCTCGATGATCCTCGAATTTGGTCTAGACAGGTTCTCGAACGGTCGGTTAGCTTTCGGACCACGAGATCTCGTGGGTAACCGCACAGCCTCTCCAGTCCACCTTCCCGAGCGGAGGAAAAAATGGTTCAGGCGATTCTCAACCTGGTCGACCGGGCGGTTTCCGGCGGACGCAAGGCGCAGGCCGCCGACGCGTATTGCCAGTGCCCGGCCGGCACCACCACCAACTGCGTCGGCGAGACGCTCTACGTCCGGGAGTGCTGCTCCTGGAACTGTGCCGTCGCCCCCAGCTGCATCACCTACGCGATCGTGGGCGGCTGCTGACCCGACCGGCTCGGCCGACTGATCCGGCCGGCTGACACACGGCCGCCGGTGTCCCCGCCCTGCGTCGGCGGGGGCACCGGCGGAGGGGGAGTCATGACCGCATACCTCTTGCTCGGCTGCCGCGCCGTCATCGCGGTGGTGTTCGCCCGATCCGCCTGGGCCAAGCTCCGCGCCCGCCGCGACTTCCGGTCCGCGCTGCGCGCGATGGCCGTCCTGCCACCCCGGCTGACCGGCGCCGCGGCGATCGGCGTACCGCTCGCCGAAGCCCTCCTCGCCCTGCTGGTCTGGGTGCCCGCACCCGTCACCAGCTGGGCCTTCGCCGCGACCGGCGGACTGATCGCGCTCTTCGCCGCCGTGCTGGTCCGGCTGCTGCGGCAGGGCGCCGACGTCTCCTGCCCCTGCTTCGGGGCCTCCGGCGTACCCGTCACCCGGGCGCACGTGGCGCGCAACCTGGTGCTGCTCGCCGTCGCCGCGGCGGGCCTCGTCGCGGGCGCCGCACCCGACCCCGGCAGCGGTCCGGGCACGGCCGGGGCGGCGGTGGTGCTGCTGGCCGCCGGCTTCCTGAGTGCCCTGATCATCGCCACGGACACCCTGATCGAGCTCTTCTCGACGGCCCGCTGAGCCGCCGCACCGAGTCACCACCTCCCCGCATCCCCGCAATCCGGAACGAGGCGCGAAACCGTCATGTCCACGCTTTTCATCGTCCTCATCGGCGGCATTTCCCTGGTCAATCTGATGCTGACCCTGGCGCTCGCCCGGAAAATCAACAACAACGGTTCGTCGACCTCCTTCGGAAATGTCCGGGTCGGTGTTTCCATGCCCGAGAACCGACTTCCCGACGGCACCCCGGTACCGGAATTCCGGGCGGTTTCGGAAACGGACGGAGAAGTCACCCGGGCGGACCTCGCCGGGGCGCCGGCGGTGGTCGGCTTCTTCTCCGGCAGCTGCGGACCCTGTCTGGAGCAGGCCCCCGACTTCGTCAAGGCGGTCACCGGCTTCCCCGGCGGCCGCGGGCGGGTCCTGGCCGTGGTCAAGGGCAGCGGCCCGGTGGTCGCCGAACTGCGCACCCTGCTGGAGCCGGTGGCCCGGGTGGTGGTGGAGCCCGCCGGAGCCCAGCCCGGCTCCACCGCCGAGGCGTTCGGAATCGTCCGCTGGCCCAGCTACGTCGACGTCTCCGCCGACGGCCGGATCACCAACCACCTCGCCCCGGGCGAGCTCGTCCTCCCGACCGCCGCGCGATGAGCACCCCCTGGTCCGCCGACCCCGGGGCCGAGCCGCCCGGGGCCGGCCGGGCCCTGCGCTCGGCCCTGGCCGCCTGCGCGCTGGCCTGGCGCTCCGGCCGGGCGGCCCTGCTGCTCTCCCTGCTCTGCGGGGTGACGGCCGGTCTGCTGCCCGCCGTCGCCGCCCTGCTGGTGAGCCGGCTGTTCGACCAGCTCGGCGGCGCCGCCCCCGGCTCGCCGCCCGGCCCGACCCCCGGCCCGGCCGCCGGCTCGCTGACCGGCACCTGCCTGCTGCTGATCGCGGCCGGTCTCGGCCTGGCGCTCGCCCCCGCGCTCAGCGAGTACACCCGCGCCCGCTCCGGGCGGGCGATCCGGCTGCGGGTGCAGGAGGAGCTGTTCCAGGCCGTCAACCGGCTGCCCGGGCTGCGTCCCTTCGAGGACCCGCGGTTCCAGGACCGCCTGCGGCTCGCCCAGCAGGCCGGCGGCGCCGCCCCGGACATCCTGGTCGGCGCGGCCTTCGGCAGCCTCCAAGCGCTGATCACCGTGCTCGGCTTCCTCGGCACCGTCTTCGTCGTCGGCCCGCTGCTCGGCCTGCTCACCCTGCTGCTCACCCTGCCCCTGGTGCGCAGCCAGCTGGCGGCCGGGCGCCGCCGGGCCGCCGTCCTCGGCGAGACCATGGCCCGCAGCCGCCGCCAGTCCTTCTACGGCAGCCTGATCGCCGACGTCGACGCGGTGAAGGAGATCCGGCTCTTCGGCCTCCAGGACTTCCTGCGCGGGCGCGCCCGGCGCGAACTGCTGGCCGTCAACGGCGCGGAGGAGCGGACCGACCGGCAGAACCTCGCCCGCCGGCTGCCCGCCTCGCTGCTCGGCGTCGGCGTCTACGCGCTCGGCCTGCTGTGGGCGGTGCGCGCCGCCCGGCACGGCGAACTCTCCCTCGGCCAGGTCTCGATGTGCCTGGCCGCGGTGGCCGGCATCCAGACCGGCGTCGGCCAGCTCGCCGCCGGCGGCGCCTCCGCCTACCAGGCCGCCCTCACCTTCGACCACTACCGGGCGCTCGGCCAGGCCCCGCCCGACCTCACCCCGGCCGCCGACCCGCGCACGCCCGGTGCGCTCACCGGCACCGTCGAGTTCCAGGACGTCTGGTTCCGCTACCACCAGGACGCGCCGTGGATCCTGCGGGGCGTGGACCTGACCCTGCGGGCCGGCGCCGTCACCGCCCTGGTCGGCCTCAACGGCGCGGGCAAGAGCACCCTGGTCAAGCTGCTGTGCCGGCTCTACGACCCGGACCGCGGCCGGATCCTCTGGGACGGCGTCGACATCCGCGCCTTCCGGCCCGAGGAGTACCGGCAGCGGATCGGCGTCGTCTTCCAGGACTACTGCCGCTACGACCTGACGGCGGGCGAGAACATCGGCCTCGGCCGGCTCGCCCACCTCGACGACCCGGACCGGATCACCGCCGCCGCCCGCGCGGCCGGCATCCACGAGCGGGTGCAGCGCCTCGACGGCGGCTACGGCGCCCTGCTCAGCCGGATCTTCCTGCCGGAGGGGACGGACGCCGGCTGGGGCCGCTCCCTCTCCGGCGGGGAGTGGCAACGGCTCGCCGTGGCGCGGGCGTTCATGCGACGCGACGCCGACCTGATGATCCTGGACGAACCCAGCGCCGGGCTCGACGCCGCCGCCGAACAGGAACTCCACGACAATCTGCGGGAGTTGCGCCGGGACACCGGCAGCCTGGTGATCTCGCACCGGCTGAGCACGGTGCGCGAGGCCGACCTGATCGTGGTGCTCGGCGCGGGGCGGGTGGTCGAGGAGGGGACGCACCGGGCGCTGATGGCGCGCGGCGGCCCGTACGCGGAACTGTTCACGCTGCAGGCGTCCGGCTACCAGGACGCCGCCGTACCGGCCCCGTCGGCCGGCTGACCGGAGGAGGCGGAGCGATGCGGCTGTTCCTGGTGCTCGCCCTCGCGGGGCTCGCCGCCGCGGCGGCCGGACTGGTGCTGCTGCGCACCGCGCTGTCCGTGGTCGTGGTGGCGGGGCCGAGCATGAGCCCGGCGCTGCGGCCCGGGCAGCGGGTCCTGGTCCTGCGGCGCGGCCTGGCCCGGCTGCGGGCGGGGCGGATCGTGGTGGTCGCCCCGGCCGGGCTCGCCGCCAGGGGTGGCGGGCCGGTGGGCGGCGGGCTGGCGGGTGACGGCCCGGTGGGCGGTGGTCCGGCGGGTGACGGCCCGGCGGCCGCCCGGCCCGCCCGGCTGCTGGTGAAGCGGCTGGCCGCGCTGCCCGGGGAGCCGGTGCCGCCGCCGGTCCGCCCGGTGCTCCCGGCCGGCACCGTGCCGGGCGGGCACGTGGTGCTGCTGGGCGACAACCCGGATTTCAGCACCGACTCCCGGCTGTGGGGCGCGGTGCCCGCGGACCGCGTGGTCGGGGTGGTCCTCGACCGGGTGCGGCTGCGGGGCTGAGCGGCGGCCCGGCCAGGTTCGCTCGGGCCGGGTTCGCTCGGGCCGGGTTCGCTCAGGCCGGTGCGGTCACCGTCGGGAGCAGGCCGGCCCGCACCCCGGCGAGCAGCCCGCCGACCGCCGGGGACCAGGGGCGCCCGGTCGGCCCGGTGAGGGTGAGGGTGCGGTGCACGGCGGGCCGGATCGGCACCAGGACGCACTCCGGCGGCAGCATGGTCACGGCCAGCGCGGGCATCACCGAGACGCCGACGCCCGCGTGGACCATGCCGATCAGGGTGTTGAGGTCGCGGATCCGGTGCCGGGGCGTGAAGCGGGTGCCGGCCCGCCGGTAGGCCTCCCGGATGTGGCGCTCGCAGCCGCCCTCCGAGAGCAGGAAGTCGTCGTCCTCCAACTCGCCGACGTGGACGGTCGGCCGGCCGGCCAGCGGGTGGTCCCGGCGCAGCAGCGCGTGCATCGAGTCGGCGCCGAGCGCGACCGCGCCGGGCGGCAGCGGCCCGGCGTCGACCAGGACGGCGGCGTCCACCGTGCCCGCCTCCAGCCACGTGGTCAGTTCGACGTCCTCGCCCTCGAAGACCCGCACGGTGACCTGGGGGTGCGCCGCCTTCCAGTCCCGCAGCAGCCCGGGCAGCAGGGCCTGGCAGACCGTGGTCGGCGCGGCCAGCCGCACGGTGCCGGTGAGGCCGCCGCAGTGCCGGGTCGCGATGGTGCGGACGGCCGCCGCGGAGGCGACGGCGGTGCGGGCGTGCGGCAGCACCTGCTCGCCGAGCGGGGTGGGGCGGCAGGGGGCGCCGCGCCGCAGCACGGGGGCGCCGAGCGCGCGTTCCAGGGCGGCGACGGCGTGCGAGACGGCGGACTGGCTGATGCCCAGTTCGTCGGCGGCCGCGCCGAAGCCGCCGGTGTCGGCGACCGCGACCAGCGCCCTGAGCTGGGCCAGGTTGACCTCCGGTGCCATGAGACTTCCTTATCCCCCAAGCATCGTCACTTGTTGGACTCATGTTCCGTCGGTGGGCCACCCTCTGTCCAGAACGCGGGAACGGGCCGCGCGGCGGACACGGGAACGGACGGGGAGGTGGTCGGGGTGCGGCGCTGGTGGCCGGGCTTCGTGGCACTGTCGGCGATCTGGGGCGCCAGCTTCGCCCTGATCAAGGTGGCGGTCGACGCGGGGGTGCCGCCGGTGTGGGTGGCGCTGTGGCGCAGCCTGCTGGGCGCCGCCACGCTCTGGGCGGTCCTGCTGCTGCGCGGCGAGCGGGCCCCGCGCGACCGGGCCCTGTGGGGCCACTCGGCGGTCGTCGCGGTGCTGCTCAACACGGTGCCGTTCACCCTGTTCTCGTTCGGCGAGACCAGGGTGAGCTCGGTGCTCGCCGGAGTGCTGAACGCGACCACCCCGCTGTTCACCCTGCTGTTCACGGTGCTCACCGTCCCCGAGGAGCGCCACCCGGGAGCCCGCCGGCTGGCCGGCCTCGGGCTCGGCTTCGTCGGCGTGCTCACCGTGCTCGGGGTGTGGCGCGGCCTCGGCCCGGGGGCGGGCGCCGGCGCCCTCGCCTGCCTGGCCGCCGCGTGCTGCTACGGCGCGGGCTTCGCCTACCTGCGCCGCTTCCTGTCCGGCCGCCCGGAGTCGGTCACCACCCTCTCCGCCGTCCAGATCACCTGCGCCACCGCCGAACTGGCCCTGGTCGCCCCGCTCGCCGCCGGCGCCCCGCACTGGCCGGGCGGGTCGGCGGCCACCGCCCTGCTGGTGCTCGGCGCGCTCGGCACCGGGCTCGCGTACCTGCTCAACCTCGGCCTGGTCCGCACCGCCGGGACGGCCGTGGCCTCCGCCGTCACCTACGTCATGCCGCTCTGGTCCACCGCGCTGGGCGCCGCCCTGCTCGCGGAGCCGGTCGGCTGGAACGCCCTGGCGGGCGGCGTCCTGGTGATCGCCGCCGTCGCCCTCACCCGCCCGCCCAGGACCCCGGCGGCCGCGCCCGCCCCGTCGGGCACCCCCGCCCCGTCGGGCCGGGCCGTCCGGACTACCAGCGCGGCGCCGGGCGGGGCGACCCGCCGCCCGGCCGGGTGACTCCGGCCGCTCCACCCCCTGCGCCCTGGGCCTCGGCCCCGCCGCGCGGTCGGGCTGACGTTCGGTGGCCGGTGGATTACGGGTCGTGCCCGGAGGGCCGCTAGGGTGGCCCCCGTGGTGAGGTCGTGGGATGCGGCGGTCGAGCGGGCGCAGGACCGGTTGGCGGCGGGGGTGCGGTTGCGGGCCGTCGCCGACGGGGAGGAACGGCGGTTCGCCCGTTGGGACTTGGCGTCCCTGCTGGAGGGCGGTCCGGGCGAGCTGGTGGACCCGGACGGGCTGGACCTGCCCGCCGAACGGGCCTGGCGGGAGCGGCTGGGGGAGAGCGGCCGGGACTGGCCGGGCGGTGAGCTGTACCGGCGCCGCTACTGGATCCTGGACGCGCGGGGCGAGGTCGCCGGGACGGTCGCGGTGGACAACTGGACCAAGGGCCCGAGCCAGCTCGCGGTGTCCTCCCTCTACCTGCGGCCGCAGGCGCGCGGGCAGGGGCTGGCCGCCGCCGCGCTGGACGAGGTGTACGCGGCGGCCACCGCCGAGGGCCTGCCGGGCTTCCGGCTGGAGGCGCACTGGGGCTGGCAGTCGGCGGTCCGCTACTACCTGCGCCGCGGGCTGTGGGTGGTGGGCTGGAAGCGCTCGCTGTCGTTCGCCCGGATGCCCCAACTCCCCTCGCACCGGGTGCGGGAGGAGGACGGACGGCTGCTCCTGCTGGTCGCGGACCGGCAGCGCGGCTGGGTGCCGATACTGGCCGCAGGGCAGGAGGGCCGCTGGCTGCGGCTGGACGAGACGGCGCACTACCGGGGCTGTGACGGCTGGGTGCACGAGTACGCCCGGTCGACGCTGGCGCTGTACCTGGCGCTGGCGGGCCGGCCGCTGGTGCGCGGACCGCAGTGGTGGGCGGAGGCCTGGCGCTGGGCGGAGGCGGGCGAGCCGGAGGGCCTGGCGGCCAGGATCGAGGAGTTCGAGCGGACCGAGCGGGCGGCGGGCCGTGCCGTGGCCGGGCCGTACCGCCCGGTGGTGCTGCCGGAGGCGCCACCGCTGGTGTCGCCGCGGCTGGCAGACTCGGGGGATGGCTGAGATCGAGATCGACGGCGCGCCCGCGGACCCGGCGCGGCTCGCCGCGCTGGGACTGCTCAACTACGGGCACTTCACCACCCTGCGGGTCGAGGCGGGCGCTGTCCGCGGTCTGGAGCTGCACCTGGACCGGCTGGTCCGGGACTGCCGGGTGCTGTTCGCCGCCGAGCTGGACCGGGCGGTGGTCCGGGAGCGGATCCGTGCGGCGCTGCCGTCCGACGGCGGGCCGGGGATCGTCCGGGTGACCTGCTACGACCCGGCGCTCGGCCTGGAGCGCCCCGCCGCCCCGGCCGCCCCCGTCCTGCTGGTGACCGCCCGCCCGGTCGGCGCCGCGCAACCGGCCCCGCTACGGGTGCGCACGGTGGCCCACCGGCGGGAGCTGCCGGCGGTGAAGCACGTCGGCCTGTTCGGCCTGGTGCACCACCGCCGCGCGGCCCAACTCGCGGGATACGACGACGTGTTGCTGACCGACGGGGACGGCCTGGTGACCGAGGGGGCGACCTGGAACGTCGCCTTCCTGGCGGGGGAGCGGCTGGTGCTGCCCGCCGGCCCCGCGCTGCCCGGCGTCACCGAGGCGCTGCTGAGCGGTGCGTACGACGGTCCGCGGTCCCGCGAGCCGGTCCGCGTCGACGAGCTGGCGCGCTTCGACGCGGCCTTCGCGCTGAACGCGGGCGTCGGCCTGCGGCCGCTCGCCGCCGTCGACGGCACCGCCTTCGACCCGGACCACCCGCTGCTCGCCGACCTGCGCGCCGCCTACCTCGGGATCGCCGCCGACCCGGTGTAGGCGTCGGGCGGGTGCAGGCGCCGGGTGGGCGCGGACGGCGGTTCGACGTGGGCGGCGGGCCGGGGCGGACCGGGGGGCCGGGGCGGGCCGTACGAGCGGATCGCCCGAACGGGTGACAAACCTCGGGTGAACCGGTGCAAAGGCGCGGCCGACCTGCCCAAAACCCTTGGGTGCGGCCGTTTGTGAGGTGAGATCAGCTACGCTCTCGCCCGCCCCGCCCGAGCCGTCGAAGCAGAGAGTAGCCACCCCATGAGCAGTCCTCCTGCCGCCCCCGCGCCCCGTTGGCCGCTGGTCCTCCTGCGCGCCACCGCCACCACGCTGGCGCTGCTGGCCCTGCTCCAGGCCATGCTCGCCGGCAGCTTCCTCAACGGCACCTACGACTCCCTCAAGGACCACGAGGACAACGCCATGCTGCTGGCCACCGTGGTGGTGCTCCAGCTGGTGGCGGCCGCGCTGGTGCTCCGGCCCGGCGGCGGGCCGCGCTGGCCGCTGTGGACCACCGCCCTGCTCGCCGTCGCCGTGACCGGCCAGATCGGCGCGGGCTACGCCCGGTCGATCGGGCTGCACGTCACCCTCGGCGTGCTGCTGGTCAGCGGCATCCTGTTCGGCCTGGTCGGCGCCTGGCGGCTGCCGCTGCCCGCCCGGGCGGCCCTGCCCGAGCCGGGCCCGGACGGCGGCGGACGGCTGCCGCGCCCCGGCGGGCCGGTGGCGGTGGAGCGGTGAACCGCCGCCGGTTCCTCGGCCTCGGCGCCTCCGTGCTCGGTGCGGGCGCGGTGGCCGCCGTCGCCGTGCCGTCGGCGGCGTACCTGTTCGCGGAGGGCCGCCCCGGGCGGCTGCTCGGCAGCGACCTGGCCCTGCCCGCGGCCTTCCAGGTCCCGCTGCCGGTGCCGGCCGTGCTCCAGCCGGTGCGCAGCGACGACGGCGGCGACCACTACGAGATCACCCAGCAGGTCGCGAAGCTGGAGATCCTGCCCGGGGTGCGGACCGAGGCCTGGACCTACGGCGGGACCTTCCCCGGTCCGACGGTGGTCACCCGCTCCGGCCGGGCCGCGGTGGTCAAGCACCGCAACCAGCTGCCGGTGCCCTCGGTGGTCCACCTGCACGGCGGGCACACCCCGGCGGACAGCGACGGCTACCCGGTCGACCTGCTGCTGCCGGTCGGCTCCCCCGACCCCGCCGCCTCCGCGATGGACGGCATGGCGGGGATGGCGGGGATGGCGGGCATGGCGGGAACGCCGGGGATGGCGGGGATGCGGCACATGAGCGGCCACACCCTGGTCGGCGAGCGCACCCACACCTACCCGGGCAAGCAGCGCGCCGCCACCCTCTGGTACCACGACCACCGGATGGGCTTCACCGGCCCCGGCGTCTGGCGCGGCCTGGCCGGGTTCCACCTCGTCCAGGACGACGAGGAGGCCGCCCTGCCTCTGCCCCGCGGCGAACGCGACCTCCCGCTGATGCTCGCCGACCGCTCCTTCGCCGCCGACGGCTCCTTCAAGTACCCGGCCGCGGACGCCTCGTCGACCAAGCCGGGCGTCACCAACGACTTCATGAACGGCGTCCTCGGCGACGTCATCCTGGTCAACGGCGCCCCGTGGCCGCGCCTGGACGTCGACCGCGCGCACTACCGGCTGCGCCTGCTCAACGCCTCCAACTGCCGGCTCTACCGGCTCGAACTGGACCCGCAGCCCGCCGGCGGCGACGCGCTGGTCCAGATCGGCTCCGACGGCGGACTGCTCGCCGCCCCGGTCACCCACGACGGGATCGAGATCGCCCCGGCCGAGCGCTTCGACGTGGTCGTCGACTTCTCCCGCTACCAGCCGGGCACCCAGGTCCGCCTGGTCAACCGCTTCGGCAGCGGGCGGACCACCGAGGTGATGCGCTTCGACGTCTCCTCCCGGGCGGTGGACGACGGCGCCACGGTGCCCGACAAGCTGTCCACCGTCGAGCAGTTGGACCCGGCCGCGGTCGTCGCCACCCGCGACTTCGCCTTCCGGCGCAGCGGCGGCGACGGCTGGACGATCAACGGCGACCCGTACGAGCCCGGGCGCAGCCTCGCCGCCCCCGCCCTCGGCCGGGTCGAGCGCTGGCGCTTCTCCACCGACGTGCACCACCCCGTGCACGTCCACCTCGACCCCTTCCAGGTGGTCGCGCGCAACGGCAAGGGCCCGGGCCCGTGGGACGCGGGCTGGAAGGACACCGTGGACCTGCGGCCGGCCGAGACGGTGGAGGTGCTGGTGCGGTTCGGCGACTACGCGGGGACGTACATGCTGCACTGCCACAACCTGGAGCACGAGGACATGGCGATGATGGCGGACTTCACGGTGGGCTGAGCCCTCCCCGCCCCGCCCCGCCCCGCTGGGGTGTCCCTGTTCCCCCCGGTTCGTTCCGGCTCCTCCGTTCGGCCCAGTGCCGGAGGGCGCGCGCCGCGCCCTCCGGCACGCTGGTCCCAGCGCCGCGCCGACGGGTGCGGCCGCCGGGTGACGGACGGAGCCGCCGCATGACCACCCCCGCCGAACGCCGCCGTACCGGCCGGGCCGCCCGTGAACGGGTCTCCCGCTCCGAGCACGGCCGGTGGATCCCGGCCGCGGACCGGCCCGACCCGCTCGGCCTGCTGGAGGCCCAGGGCGCGGACCGGGTCGCCCGGCTGCTGCCGATCCGCTACGGGCGGATGGCCGACAGCCCGTTCGGCTACCTGCGCGGCGCCGCCGCCGTGATGGCCGCCGACCTCGGGGCCGTCCCCGACACCGGGCTGACCGTCCAACTCTGCGGCGACGCCCACCTGTTGAACTTCGGGGTGTACGCCTCGCCGGAACGCGCGCTGCTCTTCGACGTCAACGACTTCGACGAGACCCACCCCGGGCCCTTCGAGTGGGACGTCAAACGCCTCGCCGCCAGCATCGCGGTCGCCGCCCGGGACCGCGGCCAGGACGACGACCGCGCCCGGCGCGCCGCCCGCACCGCCGTCCTGGGCTACGCCGCGGCGATGCGCCGGCTGGCCGGCCTCGGCGAACTCGACGTCTGGTACAGCCGGATCGACACCGCCGACCTGCTGGCGCTGGTCCGCAGGACCAAGCGGCGCAAGGCCGTCGAGGCCGGCCTCGACCGCGCCCGGCGCCGCACCAGCCTCCAGGCCTTCGGCAAGCTCACCGAGGAGCGCGACGGCCGGCGCCGGATCGTCAGTGTGCCGCCGCTGGTCGAGGAGCTGGAGCGGAGCGAACTGCGCGGCGTCGGCAAGGTGTTCAGCGACTACCGGGCCACCCTCGCCGAGGACCGGAGGGTCCTGCTCGACCGGTACCGCTTCGTCGACGCGGCGATGAAGGTGGTCGGCGTCGGCAGCGTCGGCACCCGCTGCTACATCGTCCTGCTGGAGGGCCGGGACACCCGCGACCCGCTGTTCCTGCAGCTCAAGGAGGCCGGCCGGTCGGTGCTGGAGGACCACCTGCCGCCCACCCGGCTGGAGGCCGAGGTCGCCGCCCACCACGGCGGGCGCCGGGTGGTCACCGGGCAGCACCTGATGCAGGCCGCCAGCGACATCTTCCTCGGCTGGACCACCGGCCCCGCCGGGCGGCACTTCTACGGCCGCCAACTGCGCGACATGAAGGGCTCGGTGGAGGTCGACACGATGACCGCGTCCGGCCTGCGCGCCTACGCCGACCTGTGCGGGCGCGCCCTCGCCCGGGCCCACGCCCGCACCGGCGACCGCCTCGCCGTCGCCGGCTACCTGGGCGGCGCCGACACCTTCGCCGACGCCGTCGCCGACTTCGCCCTGCACTACGCGGACCGGACGGCGGCCGACCACCGGGAACTGGTCGAGGCGATCGCCTCGGGCCGGATCAGGGCCACGCGGGGGGTGTGAGGGCGAAGAGGCCGCCCGGCCCGACATCGGCCACCTCCGGGGCGGGATCGTGTTCCGGGTCCGCGACCGACCCTTTCGGGCTGTCGGGCTGTCGGATTCGGTGTCAGTGGGGTGTGCCAGGGTGACCGCATGCTGGCGATCACGGTGCAGACGAACGACGAGCGGCTCCCGAGGGTGACCGCGGACGAACTGGCGGGGTTGGTCCGGCGCATCGGCGCCGGGGCCGACACCTTCCTCGTCGTGCAGCGGATACCGGACCTGCCGGACGTCTACATCCAGGTGTGGCACAAGGCGGGTGGCCACTACGCGCTGGAGCACCGCGACGGCTCCGCCGCCCGGCACTTCGAGGTGCGGGTGGACGGGCCGGAGGCCGTGGTCGCGGCGATGACGGGCTGGGCACGGCACGAGCCGGGCTGGGGCGAGGGCCTGGCCTGGGCGCCGCTGGACTTCGGTCCGGCGCCCGAGCCGGTGCCCGCGCCGGAGCTGGCGGCCGAGGAGCGGCGGCAGTTGGAGGAGCAGCTGCGGCTGACCCTCGCCGGCGGCTACACCGACCGTGCCCGGCTGGCCGAGCAGGCCGAGGAGTACCTGGTGTCGGGCGACCGCCGCCCGCTCTCCCGGGCCCAGGCCGAGCAACTCGCCGACCGGCTCTGGCTGGAGCGGGTCGGCGTGCAGAGCGGCTGGATCGGCGAGACGGATCCGGAGCGCCTCGCCCGGGCCTTCGCCGCGCTGGAGGCGGGCGGCATCACGGCGCGGGAGGACTTCGCCTGCTGCCGTTCCTGCGGGGAGGCGGAGATCGGCGCGGCCGGGGTGCCGGAGGCCCGGGGCTTCGTCTACTTCCACTCCCAGTGCACCGAGTCGGCCGCCGCCGGCCGCGGCCTGTCCCTGCTCTACGGCGGCTTCGACGGCTCCGCGGCGACCACCGCGGCCGTCGGCCGGGAGGTGGTGGCCGCCCTCGCGGCCGTCGGCCTGCCGGCGGTGTGGAGCGGCGACCCGTCCGACGCGATCGAGGTACGCCCGCTGCTCTGGCGCCGCCGCCTGGTCGGCTGACCACGGACGGAGCCGACCACGGACGGAGGGGAGGACCGAACGATGAGCGCTGATGTGCTGTCGGTGATCCCGACCGACCCGTACTGGCAGCCGGACGCGGCGGCGGCCGAGCGGGCCCGGGCGCTGGCGGCCGAGTTCCTCGGCGAGGACGACGGCGCCGAGCCGGAGTCGACCTGGCACGAGCGCACGACCCTGGTCGACTGCGGCGCGAACCTGGAGCGGATCGGCTGCCCGCACTGCGGCGGCGCCGTCCCGCTGGGGTGGTGGTCCGAGCTGATGGAGGAGCACGCCGAGGGCGGCTTCGCGACGCTCGCCGTGACGGTGCCCTGCTGCGGTGCGGCGACGACCCTGGACGCCCTGGACCACGACTGGCCGTGCGGCTTCGCCCGTTTCGAGCTGGAGGTGTGGGACCCGGAGCGACCCTGGTTCACCGAGGCCCAGGCGGCGGCCCTGGCCACCGCCCTCGGCCACCCGGTCCGGCAGATCAGGGCGCATCTGTGACGACGGGCCCGTGGGCCCCGGGCGGCCGCCGCCGCCCGGGGGGTTCCGGGGGCCTCAGGGCACCAGCAGGTGCAGGGCCTCGGGTCGGACCGTGACGTCGGCGGGGAGGGCGGTGATGAACTCGCCGTCGGCGTAGGCGGTGATGCCGGGGGACTCGATCCGCAGGGAGGCGGTGCGCAGGGTGGTGACCTCCGGGTGGCTGGTGTGGGTGCCCTTGAAGAGGGTGGGGAAGAAGCGGGCGATCCGCAGCCGGGGCATGGCGTCGACGAGGGTGACGTCGAGCAGGCCGTCGTCGGGGAGGGCGGCGGGGCAGATCAGCATGCCGCCGCCGTAGCTGCGGGTGTTGCCGACGGCGGCGAGGGTGAGGTCGCGTTCGATGACGGTGCCGTCGGCGAGGGTGATCCGGAACGGCAGCGGTTTCAGGTTGGCGAACTCGGCGAGGATGGCGAGGTTGTAGCGCATCCGGCCGCGCGGCCAGCGCAGCCGGTTGGCGCGGTCGCTGACCAGCGAGTCGAAGCCGCTGGCGAGGACGGAGCCGTACCAGCGCACGGAGCCGTCCGGGCCGGTGATCCGGCCGAGGTCGACGGCGCGGGTGCGGCCGGCGGCGATGACGTCGGCGGCGGCTTCGGGGTCGCCGATGGGCAGGCCGTACTCGCGGGCGTGGTCGTTGCCGGTGCCGGCGGGTATGACGCCGAGCGGGACGGCGGTGTCGGCCAGGGCCTGGAGGGCGAGGTTGATCATGCCGTCGCCGCCGACCACGGCCACCGCGTCGGCCCCGCCGGCCGCCGCCTCGCGGGCGAGGCGGACGGCGTCGTCGGCGGAGCGCCCGGCCTGCGGGTCGACCTCGATGCCGAGGGCGCGCAGCCGGGCGACGGCCCGGTGGGCGGCGGGTTCGGCGTGGCCGGTGCCCGCCGCCGGGTTGGTGAGAACGGTGACCCTGCGGATGACGGTTCTCGGCGCGGTCACGGGATCAGCTTGCCGGGGTTGAGGATGCCCGCCGGGTCGAGTTCGGCCTTGACGGCGCGCAGGACGCGCACGCCGAGGTCGCCGATCTCGTCGGTCATCCAGGGCCGGTGGTCGGCGCCGACCGCGTGGTGGTGGGTGATGGTGCCGCCCGCGCCGAGGATGGCGTCGCCGGCGGCCTGCTTGGCGTTGCCCCAGCGGGTGAGCGGGTCCTCGCCGAGGGCGGAGACGACGGTGAAGTAGAGCGAGGCGCCGGTCGGGTAGACGTGCGAGATGTGGCACAGCACGAGCGAGCCGGGCAGGGCGGTGGTGAGGGCCTCGGTGACGGCGGCGCGCAGGCCGGCGAGCCGGCTCCAGTCGGTGGCCGTCTCCAGGGTCTCGCAGAGCGCGCCGGCGTTGAGCAGCGAGTCGCGCAGGTAGGGCGCGTTGAACCGGCCGTGCTCCCAGGCCCGGGCGGGCGCTTCGCCGAGCGAGGTGCCACCGGCGGCGAGCAGGACGGCGCGGGTGAGGTCGTGCCGGGCGGCGACCTGTTCGGCGGTGCCCTCGAAGACGGTGACGGCGAGGCAGCCGCTGACGGCGGGGGCGCCGCCGATCTGCTCCGTGAGGGCGAGGTTGATCATGGTCTCGGCCTCGTCGGAGAGCCGGATCACGGTGGGGCCGGTGCCCTGCTGCTCGACGGCGCGCAGCGCCGCCGCCCCGGTGGCGAAGTCGGGGAAGCTCCACGCCTCGTACGCCTTGACGGCGGGCAGCGGGTGCACGCGCAGGCGCACGGCGGTGATGACGCCGAGGGTGCCCTCGGAGCCGAGGAAGAGCTGGCGCAGGTCGGGGCCCGCGGCGGAGGCGGGGGCGCGGCCGAGGTCGAGCGTCCCGCTGGGGGTGACCACGCGCAGGCCGCGGACCATGTCGTCGAAGCGCCCGTGGCCGGCCGAGTCCTGGCCGGAGGAGCGGGTGGCGGCGAAGCCGCCGATGGTGGCGTACCGGAAGCTCTGCGGGTAGTGGCCGAGCTCCCAGCCGCGCTCGGCGAGCAGGGCCTCGGCGGCGGGGCCGGTGAGGCCGGCGCCGAGCACGGCCTCGCCGGAGGTCTCGTCCAGGTCGAGGAGCCGGTCGAGGCGGCGCAGGTCGAGGGAGACGACGGCCCGCAGGCCGCCGCGCTCGGGGTCGAGCCCGCCGACCACGCTGGTGCCGCCGCCGAACGGGACGACGGCGAGGCGGCGCTCGGCGCAGACGGCGAGGACGGCGGCGATCTCCTGCTCGCTGCCGGGCAGCAGGACGGCGTCGGGCGCGTCCTGCTCGGCGCGGCTGCGGCGGCGCAGCAGGTCGGGGGTGGACTTGCCGCCGGCCCGGGGCAGCCGGTCGGCGTCGGCGGTGCTGACGTGCTCCCCGCCGACGGCGGCGGCGAGCGCCGCGACGTCCTCGGCGGTGGCCCGGGTGGGGCGCAGCACGACCTCGGCGGCGCTCGGCCCGGGGGCGGCGTCGCCGGTGACGCCGAGGGCGGCGGCGAGCAGTCCCTTGATGTCCGCGGACAGCTCCTTGGCGAGGGCCGGGTCGCCCCAGGCGTTCCACTTCATCGGGGGGAGCGGCAGCGCGGCTGCGGCCGCTCCCGCTTGCGTCTCAGGTGCCATGCGTTACAGTTTCACACATCATGTCAAGTAGTAACGCCACGGCCGGAGCGCCGCGCAGTACCGATGACGCGATCCTGGACGCCGCCGCCGACCTGGTCGTGCACCTCGGCGTCCGCCGCACCCAGCTGGCCGAGATCGCGCGCCGCGCCGGGGTCAGCCGCCCGACCGTCTACCGGCGCTGGCCGGACGTCCAGGCGGTGATCGGGGCGCTGCTCACCCGCGAGATCATGGCCACCCTGGAGAGCACCTCGCTGGGCGTACCCGACCGGGGGACCCCGGGGGACCGCGGGACCGCCGTGGACCGGGAGACCTCCGTGGACCAGGAGGTTTTTGCGGGCCGGGAGGCCTTCGTGGACCAGGTGGTCGAGGTCGCCGTCCGGCTGCGCGACCACCCCGTGCTCGGCGCCCTGCTCCACTCCGACGACTCCGACCTGCTGCTCCAGTACGTGGTGGAGCGGCTCGGCGAGAGCCAGCGCGGCCTGCTGGAGGCGCTGCGCACCGGTATCGCCCTCGGCCAGGCCGACGGTTCGGTCCGGGCCGGGGAGCCGACCGAGCTGGCCGCCATGGTCCTGCTGATCGCCCAGTCCACCGTCCAGTCGCACCGCATGGTCGCCTCCCTGCTGCCCGAGGCGGCCTGGCGGCGCGAACTGGCCAGAGCGCTGAACGGATACCTCGCGCCATGACCTCCAAGGCCGACCGCTTCGCCGGCACCGCCCAGCTCAACGGCGTCCGACGGACGCACGAACTCGACGCGCTCGCCGCCGACCCGCGGATCGACCTGCTGGTGATCGGCGGCGGGGTGACCGGCGCCGGGGTGGCGCTGGACGCCGCCGCCCGCGGACTGCGGACCGTCCTCGTCGAGGCCCGCGACCTGGCCTTCGGGACCAGCCGCTGGAGCTCCAAGCTGGTGCACGGCGGCCTGCGCTACCTCGCCTCCGGGCGGGTCAAGGTCGCCCGGGAGAGCGCCGTCGAGCGCGGCGTGCTGATGACCCGCACCGCCCCGCACCTGGTCCGCGCGCTGCCCCAACTGGTGCCGCTGCTCCCGGACCTGCTGCGCCCGGGCCAGGCCGCGCTGATCCGCGCGGGCTTCCACGCCGGGGACGCGCTGCGGCTGAGCGCCGGGACCCCGGGCGCCCTGCTGCCCCGGGTCCGCCGGATCGACGCGGCCCGGACCAGGCAGCTGGTGCCGGGCGTGCGGACCGACGGCCTGCGCGGCGCGCTGGTCGCCAATGACGGCCAACTCGTCGACGACGCCCGGCTGGTGGTCGCGCTGGCGCGCACCGCCGCGCAGTACGGGGCGAGCGTGCTGACCCGGGTGCGGGCCGAGTCCGTCACCGGGACCTCCGCCGAGCTGGTCGACGCGCTCAGCGGTCAGTCGGTGACCGTCACCGCGGGCGCGGTGGTCAACGCCACCGGGGTGTGGGCCGGCGAGGTGGACACCTCGATCAAGCTGCGCCCCAGCCGGGGCACCCACCTGCTGGTGGACGCCGCGACCCTCGGGTACCCGGTGGCCGCGCTCACCGTGCCGGTGCCCGGCTCCACCAGCCGCTTCGTCTTCGCGCTGCCGCAGCAGCTCGGCCGGGTCGCCGTCGGCCTGACCGACGAGGACGCCCCGGGCCCGGTCCCGGACGAGCCGCAGCCCACCGAGGCCGAGCTGGACTTCCTCCTCGACACCGTCAACGCGGCCCTCGCCACCGCGCTGACCAGGGCGGACGTACGCGGCGCCTACGCCGGGCTGCGCCCGCTGATCGACACCGGGGGCGGGAACACCGCCGACATCTCCCGGGAGCACGCGGTGCTGGAGTCCCCGTCCGGGGTGATCACCGTGGTCGGCGGCAAGCTCACCACCTACCGGCGGATGGCCGAGGACGCGGTGGACACCGCCGTCCGGCTGCGCGGCCTGCCCGCCCGCACCTGCTGGACGGCCCGGCTGCCGCTGGTCGGCGCCCCCGGCCACCGGGACAGCCGCCCGCTGCCGATCCAGGGGGTGCCCGCCTCGCT
Organism: Kitasatospora sp. NPDC001309; assembly: GCF_042896295.1. Taxonomy (NCBI): domain Bacteria; kingdom Bacillati; phylum Actinomycetota; class Actinomycetes; order Kitasatosporales; family Streptomycetaceae; genus Kitasatospora; species Kitasatospora sp. NPDC001309. The sequence goes on from NZ_JBIAXC010000003.1 coordinate 192,065, forward strand.
GGTCGCCCGGCACGGCGGACTGTCCCACGAGGTCATGGCGGCGGGGGAGTCGGCGCCGGTGGCGGAGGGCCTCGACGTGACCCGCGCCGAGATCGCGTACGCGGTCACCCACGAGGGCGCGCTGGACGCCGCCGACGTGCTGCACCGGCGGACCAGGATCGGGCTGGTGGCGGAGGACGCCGAACGGGCCCGGAAGGCGGTCGAGGAGATCGTCGGGGAACTCGCCGCCGCGGAGTAGCGGGGCAGCGGGGTGTCGGGGACGCGCTGGGCGTTCAGCCGCCCTGGGGGAAGGGAGCGAGGTCCGGCTCGACCCAGGCGGTGCGGGCCCGGTCGCCGGCCAGGGTCTCCGGTCGGTAGTGGCGGGCGAGCAGATCACGGTCGAGCAGCTCGGGGTGGTGCGCGCAGAACTCCTCGAAGTCGGCCGCGCCGCCCTCGGCGTGGCGGGCCACCAGCTCGACCCAGGCCCTGGTCATGGTGACGTGGAACCTCTGCGGCGCCCCGGCCTTCGTGGCGGTGCGGCGGATGCCCTCGCCGACCAGGTCGAGCGCGGCGGCGGCGCCGTGCCGGCGGACGGCGAGCCAGGTGAGCCGGACGTGCTGCGGGTGGCCGAAGCGTTCGGCGCCGGCCATCACCTCGCGCAGCAGCTCGTCGAAGGCGTCGGGGGCGGCGGGGGCGGTGGGGGAGGTCATCGGGAGGCCTTCGGGCGGGCGGCGGTGGACGGGGGATTGTAGTGTTCCACGGCATTCCTCCGCACATGCCCCTTGTGGGCCGGATCAGCGCGCGGTGTGCTCCGGCATCGGGTGTTCGGCGCCCGCCAACTCCAGCACGCAGGCCAGCGGGTGCTCCGCCCGGCCCGTCCGGTCCAGTCGGACGGCCAGGGGCCGCGGCGGTTCCTCGGCGAGTTGCCCGGACAGCGTCAGCGGGTAGCCGCCGTGGCCGTGGGTGCGGTGGAAGGCGCACTCCTTGCCGTCCACCAGCAGTTCGGTCTCGGTGATCCAGCCGGAGCGGACGTTGACGGTGACCGAGTGTCCGTCCCGGTCGAGGTGGAAGCTGTACCGCTGGCGCATGGAAACCTCCCGCGAGGGGCCTCGGAACGGGGACGGCCAAGGGGATCCACCGCCAGTCTAGGGCCTGTCTCTTGGATTCTGCCGGGTCAGGCCGCGGCGTTGGGGTGCGTGCATCGCAAGGCGGAGGAGGGAGCCACTGCGGAGCATTGGTGACCGACGACAACGCGGCGAGGTGCGTGCCCCGGCGTCGCGGACCCGGCAGAATCCAAGAGACAGGCCCTTTGGTCGGACGTATCCTCTCGGCGCTCCGGCCGGTACCGTGATCGGGGTTCGGAGTTCGGAGTTCGCAGGGACCGGGCGGTGGGGATCGGGGGGCGATCGGTTCCCGCCGCGGCCCCTGAGAAATCCCCGGGGCGGGGCCCGCCTGCAGGCGGATTCTCGTGATCTCTACAGTGTTGTAGATTCGTCCGCAGGGAGAGATCCGAGGAGGGCATTGTGGGAGTTTCGCTGGCCAAGGGCGGCAACGTCTCGCTGAGCAAGGAGGCGCCCGGACTGAGCGCCGTGATCGTGGGTCTCGGTTGGGACGTCCGCACCACCACCGGAGCCGACTACGACCTGGACGCCAGCGCGCTGCTCTGCAACGCGCTCGGGAAGGTGGTCTCGGACCAGCACTTCGTCTTCTTCAACAACCTCCGCAGCCCCGAGGGTTCGGTCGAGCACAGCGGCGACAACCTGACCGGTGGCGGCGACGGCGACGACGAGCAGATCAAGATCGACCTGGACCGGGTGCCGGCCGACGTCGCCAAGGTGGTCTTCCCGGTGTCGATCTACGACGCCGACGCCCGGCTGCAGAACTTCGGCCAGGTCCGCAACGCCTTCATCCGGGTCGTCAACCAGGCCAACGGCCAGGAGATCGCCCGCTACGACCTCACCGAGGACGCCTCGACCGAGACCGCGATGGTCTTCGGCGAGCTGTACCGCAACGGGGCCGAGTGGAAGTTCCGCGCCATCGGCCAGGGGTACGCCTCCGGTCTGCGCGGCATCGCCACCGACTACGGCGTGAACGTCTGATCGTCTGAAAGCCTTCGGGGCCGGTGCGGCCCCTGCCCGGGCGGGTCGGCTCAGCCGGCCCGCCCGAGCGCGTGCCCGCCGAACCCCGGGCCGCCGCTGAGCTGGCCCTGCCACCAGTCGGCCATCGCCGCTCCGTCCATGACCGACCAGTCCGGCGCCGCGGTGACCTGGGCCCGGCCCAGTGACCGGCCCAGGTCCACCAACTCCCGCCCGGCCGGGGTCCGTTCCCGGTCGTACGCGGCCAGCAGCGGCCCCCAGGAGCGGCCGCCGAGCCGCCGCCCGGCCAGCTCGAAGGCGTGGGCGTCCTGCAGAGCCTTCACCGCGCCGCTGGTGTTGTGCGGGCGGACGACGGTCGCCGCGTCCCCGCCGATCAGCAGGCGTCCGGCGGTGCGGTACGGGACCGCCAGGTCGTAGACGGGCTGCAGCAGGGTCCGTTCGCGCGGGGTCCGCGCGATCACGGCGGCCCAGTACGGGGGCAGCTGGCGTGCGGCGAACTCCCGCATGCCGTCGAGCTGTTCGTCGCTGAGGGCGCCGGCGGCGACGGCCGTCGGGCCGTCCAGGCGCAGCCAGTCCGGGGTGGGTGCGTAGAAGACCCAGTTCACCAGGGTGCTGCCGGGGGCGAGCCCGGGGATGCGGTAGAGCACGACCTGGCCGCCGGGGTAGCAGACGGTGGCGCACTCCTCCTCCGGCCAGGCCGCCGCCCCGCCGGGCAGGTCGTCCAGCAGCGCGGCGTCGTAACTGCCGCGCCAGCACACGTAACCGGCGTACTCGGGCGCGGCCTCCGGGCAGACTGCGGCCCGGACCACCGAGCGGTAGCCGTCCGCGCCGATCACCAGGTCGTACGGGGTGCGGGTGCCGTCGGCCTGTTCCGTCCAGGCGCCGCCGCGGTCGCCGCCGACGGCGGTCACGGTGGTGCCCGGCCGGTACTCCACGGCCTCCGGGGTCCGCTCGCGCAGGGTCTGCCAGAGCACCGCCCAGTGGTGCGAGTGGAACGGGAACGGCTGGACCCAGAGCGGCCGTCCGCGGCCGTCCGGTCCACCGGCCCCGCCGGTCCCGCCGGCCGGCCCCCGGGTGACCCAGCGCCGCACGGTGAGCCGGTGGCGGCGGGTGTCCGGGGGTACGTGGCCGGCGTCGACCAGTTCGGCGAAGCGGTCGTTGTGGGTGCAGATCCCCAGGCCGCGGTCCTCCAGCCGTCCCGGGCTGCGTTCCAGCACCACGACCCGTTCGGCGCCCAGCCGGGCCGCCGCCCCCGCGAAGGCGCTTCCGGCGATGCTGCCACCGACCACGGCCACCGAGCCACCCCGCACGGGCGTCCCCTTCCACGAGCCCCGTGAGGCCGGGAAGGGTCTTCCGGGCCCTTTGCGCAGGGAGTCGACGATACGCGGCGCGGCGCGAGTGCGGAGGGTAATGCGGCCGTTACGGCGGAGCTGCCGGTTGCCGGGCTATGCAACTAGTTGCATAGCCCGGCGAACGTCCCCTACTCTGCGGTAACAATCCGGGAGACCCTCCCGCCGGCCGCCCCCACAGGAGACGTCGATGAGCTCGACCCCCGGCAGCAGCCGCTACCCGCACCTGCTCAGCCCGCTCGACCTCGGTTTCACCACCCTGCCCAACCGGGTGATCATGGGCTCGATGCACGTCGGCCTGGAGGAGGCCCCCGGCGGCTACCAGCGGATGGCCGCGTTCTACGCCGAACGGGCCCGCGGCGGCGTCGGCCTGATCGTCACCGGCGGCATCGCCCCCAACGAGGCCGGCCGCCCCTGGGACGGCGGCGCCATGCTGACCACCGAGGCGGAGGCCGACGAGCACCGGGTGGTCACCGACGCCGTGCACGCCGAGGGCGGGAAGATCGCCCTCCAGATCCTGCACTTCGGCCGCTACGCCTACCACCGCGACCTCGTCGCCCCCAGCGCCCTCCAGGCCCCGATCAGCCCCTTCGTGCCCAACGAGCTCACCGCCGAGCAGGTCGAGCAGACCGTCGAGGACTTCGCCCGCTGCGCCGAACTCGCCCGCCGGGCCGGCTACGACGGCGTCGAGATCATGGGCTCCGAGGGCTACCTGATCAACGAGTTCGTGGTCGCCGCCACCAACCACCGCACGGACGAGTGGGGCGGCCCCTACGAGCGGCGGATGCGCTTCCCGGTCGAGATCGTCCGCCGGGTCCGCGAGCGGGTCGGCGAGGACTTCATCATCGTCTACCGGCTCTCCATGCTCGACCTGGTCCCCGGCGGCTCCACCCTCGACGAGGTCGTCCAGCTGGCCCAGGCCGTCGAGGCCGCCGGCGCGACCGTCATCAACACCGGCATCGGCTGGCACGAGGCCCGCATCCCCACCATCGCCACCTCCGTCCCGCGCGGCGCCTTCGCCTGGGTCACCCAGCGGGTGATGGGCGAGGTCGGCATCCCGCTGGTCGCCACCAACCGCATCAACACCCCCGAGATCGCCGAGCAGTTGCTCGCCGACGGCAAGGCCGACCTGGTGTCGATGGCCCGCCCGCTGCTCGCCGACGCCGACTTCGTCGTCAAGGCCCGCGAGGACCGCGCCGACTCCATCAACACCTGCATCGGCTGCAACCAGGCCTGCCTGGACCACACCTTCAACCTCCAGATCACCTCCTGCCTGGTCAACCCGCGGGCCTGCCACGAGACCGAACTCGTCCTCGGCCCCACCGCGCTGCGCAAGTCCATCGCCGTGGTCGGGGCCGGACCGGCCGGCCTCGCGTTCGCCGTCTCCGCCGCCGAACGCGGCCACGACGTCACGCTGCACGACGCCGCCGACACCGTCGGCGGGCAGCTGAACATCGCCCGGCTGATCCCCGGCAAGGAGGAGTTCGGCGAGACGCTGCGCTACTACCGCACCCGGCTGGCCGAGTTGGGCGTCACCCAGCGCCTCGGCGCCCTCGTCGGCGCCGAGCAGCTCGCCGCCGAGGGCTACGACGAGATCGTCCTCGCCACCGGTGTCACGCCCCGAACTCCCGCCGACATCCCGGGAATCGACCACCCCAGCGTGCTCGGCTACCTGGACGTGCTGCGCGACGGCGCCCCCGTCGGCGACCGCGTCGCCATCCTCGGCGCCGGCGGCATCGGCTTCGACGTCGCCGAGTTCCTCACCGACCAGGGCGACGAGGCCAGCCTCAACCCGCCCGTGTTCCAGGCCAAGTGGGGCATCGACCCGGAGTACCGCGAGCGCGGCGGCCTGCGCCCGCCGGTCAGGCCGACGCCCCCGCGCAGCGTCCACCTGCTCCAGCGCAAGGTCGGCAAGGTCGGCGCCGGACTCGGCAAGACCACCGGCTGGATCCACCGCACCGAACTCAAGCACCGCGGCGTGGTGATGGTCGCCGGCGCGAGCTACGACCTGATCGACGACGCCGGACTGCACTACACCGTCGACGGCGAACGCCAACTCCTGCCCGTGGACACCGTGGTGCTCTGCACCGGCCAGGAACCGCGCCGCGACCTGGAGGCGGCGCTGCGCGAACGCGGCCTGTCCGTGCACGTCATCGGCGGCGCGGACGTGGCCGCCGAACTGGACGCCAAGCGGGCCATCAAGCAGGGCACGGAACTGGCCGCCACCCTCTGACGCCGGGTGGCCGGGGGGCTACCCGGCGTACCGGGACCCGCGGCGCCGCGCCGCGGGCCCCGGTGCCCCCCCGCATCTGTACTGACCTGCGGTGATGCGTGCCCCGCGCGCCCGGCCCGGGCCCCGGTGCGACACTGGTGCCCTGTCCCTGCCCGACCTCTCGACCGGGGGCCCGCATGTCCCTCCCGAGGCCTCTCCACGCCCTCGCCGCCGCCGTCCTCGTCGCGGCGGCCGCCCTGGGCCCGACCGCCGCCGCGAGCGCCGCCGCTCCCACGCCGGGGCTGCCCTCCGCCGACCAGCTGAGAGCCGCGCTGCTCACCGCGAACGACCTCGGCCCCGGCTACACCGAGGCCCCCGCCAGCGGCAGCCCGGGCCCGAGCGAGAACCCCACCCCCGTCCGCGGCTGCGACGCCCTCAACGCCCTGATCAACATGCACGCCACCGCCCCCGGCCCCGCCACCCCGCACGCCGTGACCGAACTCGACGGCCCGGACGGCGGCAACCCGATGGTGACCGAGGCCCTCACCGCCGAGGACCCGGCCAGGCTCGCCACCGACTTCGCCACCGCCACCGACGCGTTCAGGACCTGCCACACCATCACCTTCAACGCCGGCACCGACGCCTCCGTGACCTTCACCGTCACCCCCGTCACCCTCGGCGACCGCCAGGACGCGCCCGCCGTCCGTCTCGACGGCACCCTCGCGGGCGTCCAGCTCAGCGCCTACCTCGGCATCGAACGGTTCGGCACCGTCGGCATGGCCTACGGCTTCTTCCAACGCCAGGCCGCCGACCCCCAAGCCGCCTCCGTGCAGTACCGCACCGCCGTCGCCAAGGTCGAACGCACCCTCGGCACCACCGCGGGCACCACCACCCCACCCACCGCCCCCGCCACCACCCGGGGCATGTCGGTCTGACCGCCCGGGCCTGCCCGGAACGGCCGGCCCCCGGGAGCAACAGCGGTGCCCCGCCCGGAAGTCCGGGCGGGGCACCGCTGTCGGTGGGACGGCTGCGGCCGGGAGGACGCCCCTGGAGGAGTTCGACGATCTGGTCGGGGGAATGGACCGGACGAATTCCGCTGTCCGGTACTGATCAGGGAGCAACGGTGGACGGTTCGAAGGCCGATCAAGATCTTTGGGCGCTGGTCGTGGCGGCCGAACAGCAGATGGCGAGGGCGCGCGCGGACTTCTACCGGAACGCTGGTTCGCGCCAGGACGTGCTGGCGGCTGCGCTTCGAGGGTCGACCTGGGAACGGGGGGCGGCGCTGGCGTTCCTGCGGAGTCTCCCGGACGATGTGGTCCCGTTGCTCGGGCAGTTGGTCGACGTCTCGATGTCGGTCAAGTGGGCGTCCGCAGCCAAGCGGGCGATTGCGGGTGGGAATCCGGCGGCGGTGAGGCCGGCGGTGCGGCGGCTCGTGGAGGAGCGGCTGCCGGCCGCCGATGCCGACGATTGGCGCCGACTGGTCGAGTTGCTCGACTTCCTGGGCGATCGGGAAGGGGTCCGGGAGCTGGTCGCGCAGGCCGCGACGAACGGCGACCCGGAAATCCGTGAGGTGGGCGAGGACTTCTCGGAGGGGTCGGAGGGGAGCGTGTGACGCCACCCATCGCTACCCGGGGCATGTCGGTCCGACTGTTCCGGGAAGCCTCGCCCCGGCGGCTCGGCCCGGGCGGACCTCAGGCGTTGGCGCGGGCCCGGGGGCGGCCGGGTGCGGGGGTGGGTGTCCCGGGGGTGGGTGCCGCGGTGGTGGCCGGGTGGGGGTGGCGGCGGGCGAGGCGGCAGCCGAGGCAGTGGGGGTGGCCGCCGTTGCGGGCGGTGGGGTCGGGGGTGCGCCAGTGGCGGAGGTGGGGTGGGCGCGGGCCGGTGGGTTTGCCCCAGCCGGCGAGGTGGAGCAGCCAGGCGGCGAGTGCGCCGAGGGCGGTGAGGGCTGCGCCGGCCCAGAGCCCGGGGGGCGAGCCGAGGACGAGGGCCGTGCCGGCGACGGCGAAGCCCGCGGTGGCGAGGGCGGAGCCGGTCCAGCCGGCGACGGTGTGTCCCATGTCGTGGTCACCGTGGGCGCTCATGGATCCTCCTGTGGTGTGAGATGGACGGGTGGCGGTGGACGGCCGGTACCGGTCCGTTTATCTCACGAGATAAGTAACTTAGATGCTAAGGAGATCCTGGGTGAAGGGCAAGCCGCGCCCCCGGGCGACGCCCGAGCAGGCGCTGTACGCGATGGACCGGATGATCGCGTTGGCCCAGTTCGGCCAGCAGGACATCGCCGCCCGGCTCGGGCTCAACGTGACCGACCTGACCTGCCTCGGCTTCGTCATCGAGGCCGCCCTGGCCGGTGAGTCCCTGGCCGCCGGCGACCTCGCCGAGCGCGCCCAGCTGACCACCGGGGCCGTGACCGGCGTCCTCAACCGGCTGGAGAAGGCCGGGTACGCGAGCCGGGAGGCCGACCCCGGCGACCGCCGGCGGGTGCGGGTGGTGATGGCGGACGACGCGCAGCAGCGCATCCTCCAGGTCTACGGACCGTTCTACGAGCGGATCGGCGCGCTGTTCGCCGACTACACGCCGGAGGAGACCGCGGTGATCGCCGACTGGTTCACCCGGGCGCGGGGCGTGCTCGCGGAGTCCCTGGACGAGATCCGGGCCGGGACGCCGTAGTGCGGCGTCCCGGCCCGGTGGTCCCGGTCCGGTGGTCCCGGTCCCCGGTGGGCGGCCGCACCCCCGTGGCGGCCGCCCGTCCTGCTCGTCAGGGGAGGAACCTGACCTCCGGGAACGTCGGCGAGGGCCCGTCGAGGAGGGCGCTGCGGCGGTGGCGGAGGTGGGCGTCGAAGAAGGCGAGCGGGTAGGACTGCTGGATGCGGGTGGAGCGGTCGGCGGGGAGGGTGCCGACCATCTGCTGGATCTGCTCGACGGGGATGCCGAGCAGCGCGCCGAGTTGGGGCATCAGGACGGCCGCGTCCTCGTAGGAGTTGTGGCGGACGCCGTCGGCCTGGATGTTGAGGTGCCAGCCGCGCAGGTGGTTCCAGAAGGTGACGGCGTCCGGGTTCCGGTCGCGGCCGAACTCGGCGGTGATCATCATGAACGGCCGGTCCAGGTCGGTGACGGTGATCGCCGCCATCGGACCGTCGATGGCCAGGCCGGCCCGGACGCGGCGGTCGGCCATGAGGACGGCGGCGGTGGCCGAACCCCCCTTGGACCAGCCGAACATGCCGACGTCGAGCGGGTCGGGGGCGCCGAGGAGGCCCTCGGGAAGTGCCTTCCCGTCGACGTCGGGGTTGCGCCCGGCGGCGAGTTCCTCGATGCAGTCCAGGACGAAGCGGGCGTCGGCGGCGCAGTCGTTCGGGCCGATCCTGGGGGCGCCCTCGATCCACGGGGTGAGCACCCGGCCGTCGGGGAACTCGGTGAACGCGTCCCAGGTGTGGTCGACGGTGACCACGACGTAGCCGTGGCTGGCGAGTTCCTGGACGATGACGGTGTTGACGGCCCGGTGGGCGTGGGCGCCGTGCGAGTAGACGACGACGGGCAGCCGGTGGCCGGCGCGGTGGCCCGGGCGGTGGACGGGTGCGCCCTGGCGGGCGGCGGTGAGCGGGGCGGCGCTGAGCGGGACCTTGTAGCCGGCGTCGTCCAGGAACGCCTTGAGGGCGCCGTCGCTCAGCCAGGGGGCGAGCGGGAGTTCCTCGGCCGCTCGGGCGGGGTACCAGACGCTGGCCATCAGCTCGCGGTACCGGCCGGGGCCGGCGAACGGGTCCGGCCGGGAGGTGTCGCGCAGGTGCAGGGCGACCGTGCCGATGCGGTGCGGGCCGGTGGGCGCGGGCAGGGTGAGCCGGCCGGGCGTCGGGCTGCCCGGGGTCGGGCCGCCCGGAGTGGTGGGGGCATCGGCCCGGGCGGTGGAGGCCAGACCGAGCGGGGCGGCGGCGCCCAGGGCCAGCGCGGTGCCCAGCATGCGACGGCGGGTCAGTCCGGTGGGGCCGGTGAACGGCGTGGTGTCCATGCGGAGGACGCTGTCACGGGGCGCGGGGGAGCGGCATCAGCCCGCCGGTTGATCTCCGGGCAGGGCGCATTGGTCCACGGGTTTACATCCCCGGGCTGATGCGCGGGCGAGGCCGGAACGTGCCGGAGCCCGGGCGCACGGTGGGTCTCCGTGCGCCCGGGCTCCGGGGTGTCGATCAGCTCTTCCGCCGTGCGGGGAGGCTCAGTTGAGGACCACGACGTCGGTGCGCATCGGCAGCGAACTGCCCCAGGCGATGTCGATCTTGAAGGTCACGATCCCGTTGCCGGGGGCGATGCTCGACACCTGGAAGGCGGCGGCGCCCACGAAGCGGTTCCCGTTGGAGTCGATCTCGGAGGCGGTGATCACGACGGTGGAGTCGATCCCGATGACGTTCCAGGACAGCTGGAGGTTGAACGTCCCGTGCGAGGGGGTCCAGGTCCACCAGGCCCGGTTCACGGTGCCGACGTTGCCGCCGATCGCCGCGAGGTCCTGGCCGTGGCCGGTGGGCTGCGAGTGGCCCGCGATCTGCGGGATCTCGGAGGCGGAGGATTCGACTGCGGTCATGGCGTCACTCCTTGCGCCGGGAGAGCCCCCACGAGCTCTCCGGATGCTTCGAGTGTCGGTCAGTGTGCGGAGCTTCGACAATCACTCGTGAGAGTGAACTCACCTGGAATGTCGGCGAGTTGGCGTGCACAGCGGTCAGGTTTCATTGGGAGGTGTCGACTCGTTGGGGCGGGCGGATTCCTTGGCGCTATTCGCCCGGGACGATGCTCCGGTGCTCCTCGCCGGTGTCGAAGTACCGGTCCAGATAGGCGTCCCCGTCCAGCCCGCTGTCCCGCAGCAACGAGAACACCTCGTCCCTGTCGCCCGGCCGCCCGTCGGTGGCCAGCCGGTACGACTGCGCGAAGTCGAGGTGGCGGACCCCGTTGTCGCTCGCGTAGCGGCGGGCCTCCTCGTCCGCCCGCGCGATCGCCTCCTCCGTGGACTCCGCCCGCCACAGCGTCAACCGCTCCTCGTAGCAGCGCCCCCCCGAGGCCTCCCAGCGGAACACGCACCGCACCGCGTACCAGTCCTTCTTCGTCGCTGCTATGCCCTCTCCCTCCCCGATCTGCCGAACCCCGCCGTGGATGTGCGGGCCGGGTCACTTCTGCTTCTTGACGTCCTCGATGAAGCTCCGGATGCCGTCGATGGTCGCGACCCAGCCGAGGACGGAGGCGAGCCCCCGGCCGATGGCGAGGAGGGCGGAAACGATGAACTCCATGATGTCCTTCAGTGGTGGTGCTGGGTTCCGGCCGTTCCGGCGCCCGGTGAGGGTGAGCTTCGGGTGCTCGCCGAGCCGGAAGCCCAGCAGTGCGGTGTCGTTGTGGAGGGCCAGGTACCGGCTGCCGGCGCCTGGAGGTCGATGGTGTGCAGCGGCGGGGACCAGGGGTCCAAGCCGATGAATCGGGCGTGCATCTCGTCAATTTCCTTGTGCGTGTGCCGTCCGGCGGCCCGGGAGGAGCCTGCGGAACCACCCCGCCCGGGTTTCGGATTCCCGCCCCGACCGGGTCAGTTCCGGATAGGCGTCGTCGGGTCGGTTGTGTCCGGTGTCGAGATCCTCGCCGCCCGGGGTGGACACCCAGCCGTGGGCGGCCCAGACCGATATGCCGTCGTTCGTCACCTGGACGGTGAAGGGGAATTCGGCGGCGGACGGCTCCTTGCTGTGCACGACGAACGTGTCGCCGGGCTCCATCCAGAAGTCGCTGCCCTCGGGTTCGAGCATCATTTCCGTGCGCCGGTCACTGCGGTTCTCGATCGCGACCTTGAATTCCACCAGGTGCTCCATTGCGCCAGTTTCGCATGGCACGGTCCGGAAGTGCTCCGGAATCTCAGCGAGTTCAGTGATGGCAGTGGGCGAGCGCCGTCTCAGGCCTCGCGCGCGGCGACCCGAATCCTTTCGATGTCGGCGACCAGGGCTTCCACCCGCTTGTTCACCTTCGACCCCCAGCCGTAACCGGCCAGCAACGGCAGCTGGTCGGACTTTCCGCCGACGAGCACCAGTGCGGGGAGGTCGGAGGAGAAGAGCGTGCCCGGGAGCGTGGCGCACTCCACCCTCTCGATCTCGGACCATTCGTACGACCGTGCCCGGAGCAGTCCCGAGTACTTCAGTCCCTTCGGTCCGAAGGAAACCCCGTACATCGGAGCACGAACTGTCAGGAACAGTGCGGGAACTCCGGTGAGGACGATCGGGATCAGGTCGTCGACCCGGTTGGCGAACGCGGCCGTGGAGATTGCGACCAGGGCGCACACGATCCCGATCAGGAAGTAGACGACTGCCCAGGGACTGCGCCGTTTCTGCATGGTGTTACCCCTGTCACGTTGTGCGCCGGGGCGCCGTCCGGAGATCGGACGGCGCCCCGACAGGTTGGCTCAGCGGATCAATGCCCACTGATCGAACAATCTAGAAGTGGAACGGCTTGAAGAAGAAATTCAGCACCGCGGGAACCAGAGTGGCGAGCGTGTAGCCGCCGAACACCGGTTGGATGGAACTCTTCGGCGCCACCGGGCTCGTCCGGAGGCTCCAGACCGGCTTGCTCCAGGGCTTGAACGCCCGCCGGGTCTCCCGCCAGCGGGACCAGCCGCCGAGCGCGGCGTTACGGCCGGCGGCCGAAATGCCGAAACTCATCGCGGTGAAGATGCCGTCCGCGGCGTTGGCACGCCACGTACGACGCCAGCCGCCGCCTTCGGAGGCGCGCTGCTGGGCCCGGACGCCGTACGCGGCGCCCTGCATACCGGCACAGGCCGCCCAGCCGACGGCGGGGACCAGGCAACCGGCGGTGGCCCCGACGGTGGCGATGGTACCCCGGTTGTCCTTGACGAACTTGCCGACCGCCTTGGCCTGCCGGGCGCCCCGGCAGGACCCGTTCGGGTTCTTGCCGATCAGGCAGACCCGACCGTCGAGGTCGTAGTTGTTGATCGGGTCGCCGAAGCCGTACTCGTAGGCGTTGGCGCTCCCGCCCGCGACCGGGTCGGTGGACAGGAAGCGTCCCGTGGCCGGGTTGTAGAGGCGGACGCCCATCAGGACCAGGCCGTCCTGGGCCTCGGCGGAGCGCTGCTTGCCGCCGAGCCATCCGTAGCGGGTGGCGGGCTGGCCGGCTGCCGCGTTGCCGTACTCGTCGGCATCGAGGAGGACCGGCTTGGTCAGGGCGGTGTCGGTGGTCAGGACGACCGAGCCGAACAGGTTGGTGAGGTGGAGCTTGGTCTCGCCCTTGTCCGTGACCGTGGCGGCGAGGTCGCCGCCTGAGCCCGGGACGTAACGGGTCCAGGCGCCGGTGGCGGGGTCCTCGATGATCCAGCGCGGGCTGTCGCCCTCGTCACCGTAGTGGTTGAGCTTGGTGGCGGTGGTGGCCCAGCTGCCGTCGGCCTGCTTCTTGGCGGTGCTGCTGCCGTTGAGGCGGCCGATCGGGTCGAGGGTCCAGGTCTGCCGGGTGTCGGCGGTCTCCTGGGAAGCGACCAGATCATTGACCCGGTAGCCGATCGAGGTGCCGGCCGGGGTCTTCACCGTGCGGCCGAACGCGTCGTACTGGTAGCCGGGGTCGGTGATCCGGTCGGCGCTGTCGTAGGTGGACGTGGTGGTCGTGGCGCCGGCGGTGGTGCAGCTGCCATCGCCGGCCGGTCCGGAGACCGCCTTGGCCGTGCGGTTGTAGTGGTTGTCGTAGGTGTAGACCCGGGTGGTGCAGCCGCTGCCCGTGCTGCCGTGCTCCGCCTTGACCAGGCGGCCGAGGCGGTCGTAGCCGTAGCTCTTGCTGCCGGTGCCGGTGCTGTCCTTGACGACCTGGCCCTGGGTGGAGACCTCGTTGGTCTGCGACCAGACCACCGCGCCGTCGGAGGCCCGGGTGTAGCTGCGGGCGACAGCCTTGCCGGAGGCATTGAGGGTGTCCTTGCGGACGATGCCGCCGGGGTAGGTCTGCTCGACGAGCTGCCCGTCCGGGCTGTACTTGGCGGTGAACTCGCCGGCCTTGCTGTCGGTCACCGAGGTGAGCAGGCCGCGGGGTTCCTTGGCCCGGTCGTAGGTGAAGGACAGTGCGCCGGTGGGGTCGGTGACCTTGACCGGCTTGCCGAACTTGTCGTACTCGGTGGTGGTGGTTGCGCCGTCGCCGTCGGTGTAGGAGACGGTGCGCCCGAGGGCGTCGCGGACCGTGGTGACCGACTGGCCGCCCGTGGTGACCTTGACGGGCCCGCCGGTGGCGGGGTCGTACGTCGTGTCGGACTTCGGCAGGGCCGTGCCCTCGTCACCGGTCGTCTCGGTGGAGAGCGGACGGTCGACCTCGTCGTACACCGTCACGGTCTTGCGGTTCTTGCCGGCGTTGGTCTCGACGACCTCCTCCGGCTTGCCGCCGCGCGAGTACCGGGTGACCTGCTTGCTCGGCAGGGTGGTCGGCATCCGTGCGGAGTCCGCGCCGGTGACGGCCGCGCCCGGGGAGGTGCTGCAGACCAGGCCGGCCCACTCCGGGCGGTTGGCGCAGGCCGGGGCGGCCGGGTTGGCGCCGGCCGTGTAGTACGCGGTCTTCACGGTGCCGGCGTCCGCGGCGTCGTTGCCCGGGACCCGGGTTTCGACGGTGCGGCCCTGGGCGTCGTAGCTCGTGGTGCTGGTGAGCTTGGCGCCGAGCGCGTCGGTGGTGGCCGAGGTGGGCTTCTTCAGTGCCCAGCCGGAGGTGCCGCCGATCGGGGTGCCGTACCCGTTCTTGGTGACGCGCAGCTCCACGTCGTCGGCGTAGCCGTCGATGCGGGCGCCGTCGGTGGCGGTGGTGACCAGGTGGTAGGTCTGGCCGTCGGGCTTGCCTTCGTCGTAGGTGTTGGTGTTGTGGTCCCGGGCGACGACCGGGGTGCCGGCCGGGAGGGTCGGGTTGACGGTGGTCTTGGTCAACGTGACGGTGTCGACGCCGGTGTGGAAGCGCTCGCCGCCGCTGGCGGTATTGGTGTTGACCAGGGTGAGCTTGAGCTCGTGGTCGCCACGTGCGAGGTGCACCGACTGGCCGACGGTGAACGGGGCGATCGCGGCGGTCGCACTGTAGGTGTCGATCGGCTGGCCGACGTTCTGGCCGTTGATCGCCCACTGGACGACGCCGTGGTCGCTGTTCTTGGTGAGCTGGCCGGAGAGGACGTAGTCGCCCTCCTCGGGGACGCTGACCCGCATGCTGTCGAACGCGCCCGCCGCTGTGCCGCGGACGGCCAGCTGGGCGCCGCCGGACCAGGTCAGGCCACAGCAGTCGTTGTCGACCTGGACCTTGGTGTTGGTGCCGAGCTGCGGGAGCTTCTCGGCCTCTGCGGTCACGGCGACCGGGGCGGTCTGGCCGTTCACCTGCTCGGCGAGCGCCGCGCGGTAGACCGGGCCGAGGGTGTCCGCCACGTCCAGCCCGTCGGCCGTGTAGACGGTCCGCGAGTCCAGCAGACGGGCGCGGGCTGCCGAGTCGGCGGGCAGGTTCAGCTCGGCCGCGTACTTGTCGGCGTCCGGGAGGGTGCCGAGCGCGATGGAGCGGTTGGTGGCCTCCAGGGTCCGCACGGCGTGGCCGTAGCGGTCGTACTCCTTGGTGTCGATGTCACCGCCGGGGGTGACGGACGGAGTGGCGATGTTGACCTCGTTGCCGGAGGCGTTGAGGTAGTGGACGCTGGCGGGCTTGTAGCCGTCCGGGCCGGGCTTGGCAGCCGTGGCCGTGCTGGTGCCCGGGTCGTCCTCGGGGTCGAAGACGGCGGTGGCGTCGGTGGGGGCGTCGGTCTGCGCCCACTTGGCCACGTCCGGGCCCGACATCTCGTACGGGCCACCGGCGCCGCGGGTCAGCGGCACGTCGTAGACGACGGTGGTGGCGGTCTCCCCGGTGACCTGGTCCTTGGAGCCCTGCGCCAGCGCGGCGCGCCGCACCTTGAGCAGGCGACCCGGGTCCTGGTCGGTGGCGGCCTTGCCGTAGTCGAAGTTCCACGGCAGTGCACCGGCCGGGGTGGCCCGCGTGAGGTGCCCGGCGTCGTCGTAGCCGTAGGTGGTCTTCAACGGGCTGGCCAGGCGCGGGTTCCAGGCCTCGGCCAGGCGGCCCCGGCTGTCGTACGCGTAGTGGGCGACCTCGACCGCCTCCTGCTTGGAGGTGGCCGGGTTCCACGACCAGGCCTTCACGGCGCGCACCCGGTCCAGGTAGTCACCCGGGGTGGTCGCGGTGGCCGTGGTCACCTTGGCGTAGTCGTACTCCAGGACCTTGCAACCGCGTGGCAGCGGGTCCACCGTGCAGCCGTTGGTGTCGTCCACGCCCGGCTCGACCGCCGGGATGACGCGCTTGACCAGCGAGCGGCCGTCGGTGGTGTCGTACTGGAACCGGGTCGTCGAGCTGGCCTCCGGGCCGGTCTCGCTGACCACCTGGTAGATGTTCGAACCGGCCTGGCGGGCGAAGACGGTCTTGGAGCCGTCCAGCTCGGTCAGCTCGTAGGTGGTGCCGGCGGTCTGGACGTCCCAGACCTGGTTCGGGCCCGCCCAGCAGGCCCAGATCGTGCCGCCCTGGTAGGCGTCCAGGCACTTGCCCGAGTGACGGTTCACCACCGTGTTGTCGGGGCGGACCTCCCACTGCTGGTTGTCGCCGCCGTTGCAACCCCACAGCGCGAGCGGGGTGTTGTCGTTGAGCTGGCCCCACGGGTTGTCCAGGCAGTAGCCCAGCACCCGCAGGGTGAGGTCGTCGCCGCGGGTCCACTGCTGGTTGGTGCCACCGGTGCACGGAGCGGACTGCAGCCGCGCGCCGTTGCCGGCGGCGCCGTTCGGCACCTCCAGGCACTGGCCCGAGGTGGAGAGCACGACCGCGCCGGACTTGGCCGGGACGGCCTTCAGCGTCAGGGACTCGGCGCCGGGCTCCGGGAAGAACGTTCCGTCGTTGCCCTTGGCGAAGGTCAGCGAGCTGTCGTCGTTGCCCTTGATCTCGACCAGGTCGGACTGCGGGAAGGAGAGCGAACGCAGCTCCGACCCGGTGCCCGCGTCGGGGCCGCCGGCCCACTGCGGGCCGAAGGGGGCGACGAGCTCCTTGAGCGACAGGTCGTCGAAGAAGACCTCCTTGCCGCTGCCGCCCGCGTTGCCGTTGTAGAGGCGGAACCAGGCCTCGGTGGCGTCGGCCGGGACGACCATGTCGACGGTCAGCTGCTGCCAGCCGTCGGTGAAGGACGCCTTCGGCGAAGCGGTCTCGCCGTAGCCGGCCGGGGTGCGGTAGACGCCGACCATCCGCAGGCCGCGGTTGGCCAGCGGGTTGTCCAGGCCGGTGGCACCGGGGACGTAGATCCAGCCGGTCAGCCGGTAGGTGCGGCCGGGCTTCATGCCCTGGCCCAGGGTGTACTCGGGGCCGAGCGCGGCGAAGGAGTCCCAGCCGGAGGCGGCCGGGGTGATCAGCAGCGAGTCGGTCGAGCTGTCGTGGCCGCGCGCCGTGGAGCGGGTGACCGTGGCCTGACCCGGGGTGAAGCCCGTGGTGTCGGTGCCGATCTGACGCTGGTTGACGCTGAGGCGCTCGCCCTGGGGCTGCCAGCCGCGCGCGAGGTCGCGCGAGGAGGCGGTACGGCTCACCGACATGCCGAACTCGCCGGCATCGGTGGTGCTGGTGGTGTAGTCACCGGTGAGCAGGTTCACCGTGCCCGGGCCCACCGCGGTGGTGGCCGCGCCGTCGGCGTTGCGGTCCACCGTCATGGTGTTCCAGACGGTGGTGTAGCCGTTGCCGGAGCCGTCCTCGGGGAACAGCACGGCCCGGACCTGGACGACGCCGCCGACCTGGCCGAGGGTGTCGAGCACGTTCCAGTTGGCGTGCGGGCCGAGGTCCGCGAGGCGCGGCTTGTCCTCGGTGACCGGGGTGTTGTCCGCCTTGGTGAGGTTGGTGCGCGGGACGTTGTACTCGGTGGCCCCGGGGCCGCGGCGGTACTGGTAGACGACTCGCTTGAACTGGGTCTGGGCGTCGACGGAGAGCTTGACGCGCTTGGCCGACTGGGTGCCGTTGACCGGCGAGCTGATGCCCGCCTGGCCGACCTGGAACACGTACGTCGCCGGCGGGGACAGGTTGCCCGCACGGTCCTTGGACTGCACGCTGAGCACGCGCCGGCCCTCGGTGGTCGGCGTGATCGACGTGGTCAGGGCGCCGGTAGCGGCGACGGTCACCGGGGTGCCGCCGTCCAGGGTGTAGACGTAGGCCGCGGTGTCGTCGGTGCCCGGGGCGGGCGAGAAGGTGAACGAACCCGCCTGGTTGGCGGTGCCGTGCCAGAGGCCGTCGGCCGGGTAGTCGGCCGAACTCACGAACGGCGTACCGGGCTTGACGGTGTCGACGACGAAGCTCGTGCCGACCCAGCCGGACATGGACCGCTCGTCCGCGACCCGTGCCCAGATCGCGTACGACGCGCCCTCGTCGAGCTTGGCGATGCCGAGGTCGGCCGGGGTGATCTGCGCGTAGGTGTTCGCCGGGACCTTGCGGTAGATGCCGGTCTGGTACGAACCGTTGCGCCACAGGTCGAAGTTGACCCCGACCTCGCCGCCGTCCGGATCGGCCGCGAGGACCTGGAACCGGGGCGTCGCCGAGTTGGTGTAGCGCGGGCTGCCCTGCTGCGACGGCAGCACGTCGACCACGGAGGGCGTCGGCGGGACCGAGTTGTAGGTCACCGAGATGAAGGGCGGCCAGTTGCCCTCGGCGGAGCTGAACCGCTTCCAGGACAGGCTGCTGGACTCGTCGGCCGCCTTGAGGGCGAAGCCGTACTCGTTGTAGCCGTACCCGGAGAAGTACCGGATCATTTCGGTGACGTCGGCCTTGGCCCAGAAGTTGCCGGCGCTGTCGTAGCAGTCGTGGTTGTCACCGTCGCCCGCCACGTCGTACGTGTCGTTCGAGGTGGCCCACTTGCGCTCCATGGCCGGCTGGTTGCCCCAGCGGGTCCACCAGGCGGCGCCGGGCGCGTTCCAGACCTCCCACTGCTTCGGGGTGCAGGACGAGGAGTGGTAGTTGGCGACGTTGAGGGTGGCGCCCAGGATCTGCTTGCCGTTGAACGAGCCGCCCGGGATGGTCAGGAAGGACCTGGCCACGACCTTGCCGTCGTAGCTGCCCAGCTTGAGGTCGGTCGACGCGGAGGCGTCGATGTTCTCGTTGGTCTGGACGTAGGTGTCGAAGGTCGTGCCGACGTCCACCACCGGGTCGATGGTGACCGGGAACGTGGTGTTCCGGTCCGCCAGGAAGGCGGCGTCCGGGGTGAACACCAGCTCGGTGTCGGCGCCCTGGCCGCGCAGCTGCATCGTCACCGCGCCGCGGTTCAGGTGCTCCTGGGAGGCCGGGTCGACGGTGGCGTCCCACATCACCGGGGCCGGGATGCGGACGACGGTCCTGCCGTTCGGCTTGTCGAGCAGCTGGATCGAACCGTCCTGCTGCGGGGCGACGGTGAGGCCGGTGGTGTCGAGCGGGATCGTCACGGTGCCGGTCTGCGCGACGGCGGCGCGGTCCTTGACGATCAGGAACTGCTCGAAGCCGGTCCGGGTGGCCTCCAGGACCAGGTCGACGCCGGGGCGGGCGTCGACGTAGGTGGCCTTGTTGCCGTCCAGCTTGGGCTTGGGCAGCTTGCCGAGCCAGCCGAACTTGACCTCCTGCTCACCGGTGCCGATCTTGACCAGCTCGCGCTCGGCGGGCTTGGCGTCGGTGGGCTGTGGGGCGGCCGGCTGAGGAGCCGCGGCCGGGGCCGCGGCGGCGCGGGCGCCGTTGCGGGAGGCCCGGGTCGGGTCGGCCGACGCGGAGGCGGACGGGGACGCCGACGGGGACGCCGAGGGCGAGGCCGAGGCACTCGCGGAGGGCGTCGGGGTGGGAGCCGTCGTGGGCGTCGCGGTGGATCCGGAGGTCGGCTGAGCGGTCGTCGGAGCCGCCGTCGGGGCCGTGGTCGGAACCGCCGTCGGTGCGGTCGTCGGAGTGGCCCCCGGCAGGCTGTCGCCCACCGTCACCCCGGCGTCGCCGCCCTCGAAGACGACCCCGCCCGGGTGGGCCTTCGGCGTGACCTTGCCGTCGGGCGTCTGCACCAGGCTGGTGTCGACGGGCACCCAGGCATCGCCGGACTTCATCCGGATCGGCCCGGTGGACCGGTCGGAGGTGAGGGTGCCGTCGGGGTTCGCCCACAGGGTGGTGAACTCGGTGCGGGCGCCGGTGACTTCGATCCGCCGCTTCTGGAGCCGGGCGGACAGCAGCGCGGACGCCTCGTCGGGCGCCTCGGTGGTGGGCTCGACCGGGGGGACGGCGGGAGTGGGCGCGGCGACCGCGGGGGTCGCCGCGATCGCGTCCACCGCGACGCCGGCCTGCACCAGTAGACCGAGCGTCAGGATCGCGGCTATTCGCCGTGTCCTGCGCGTGGAGAAGGCCCCGTCCGTGGAACCGGACGAGGCCAGAGACCGTCGTGACATCAAGACTCTCTCAAGAGATTGCCATTGTTGGTAAAGGCTTCTTCGAAGCCGAACGACAATCTCTCATTCCTGATAGATCCCTGATGACCAGCCGGGATGAAGATTCCGTAACGGATCGCCTACGTGCGGTACTGGTTAGTGGTGATTTGCCGGAAAAAGGACGATCTATTGAGCGGGCGTCAGAGGGTTTCGGCGACGAACTCGGATTGTTGTTTGCTGGTACTTTTCTGGGACATTGCCTTGTTGACGGGGTATCTGATGACGCCGGCTCGTCCGCTTCAGGCCGGCTCGAAGGTGGTGCGCCGGACCAGGGCGCGGGCCTGGGCGCCGTCCATGGGGTGGGCGAAGAGGTAGCCCTGGCCCAGGGGGCAGCCCATGGCGGCGAGCAGGTCGCGTTGGTCGGGGTGTTCGATGCCCTCGGCGATGACCTGGACGCCGAGGGTGTCGGCGATCCGGGTGATGCCCTCGACCAGGGCGTACTGCTGGGCGGAGAGGCCGAGCCCGTCGATGAAGGACTTGTCGATCTTCAGCAGGGAGATCGGGAACTCCCGCAAGTAGGAGAGCGAGGAGTAGCCGGTGCCGAAGTCGTCGATGGCGAGGCCGATGCCGAGGTCGCCGAGGACGGCCATGTCGGCGCGCAGCCGGTCGTCGCGGCGCATCAGGACGGATTCGGTGAGTTCCAGGACGAGGGTGCGCGGGTCGATGCCGGAGGTGTCCAGGGCGTGCCGGACCACGTCGACGAAGCCGGCGTCGCGGAACTGGCGGGCGGAGACGTTGACGTTGACGCGCAGCGGGGGGCGGCCGGTGGCGGAGCGGGCGGCGGAGCTCGCGGAGTGCCAGGCGGCGGCCTCCTCGGCGGCGCGTTCGAGGACCCAGGCCCCGAGCGGGACGATCTGGCCGCTCTCCTCGGCGAGGGCGATGAACTCGTCGGGCAGCACCATGCCGCGCTGGTCGTGCGGCCAGCGGACGAGGGCCTCGAAGGCCACCAGGTCGCCCGTGCGCAGGTCGACGATCGGCTGGTAGTACAGCTGGAAGGCCGATTCGGCGATGGCGGAGTCCAGGTTCTCGTTCATCTCGTGCCGCTCCACCATCCCGGTCTGCAGGGCGGGCCGGTAGTGGCACCACTGGCGGCGGCCGGCCGCCTTCGCCGAGTAGAGCGCGAGGTCGGCGTGGGCCAGCAGCTCGGCGGAGTCCACGCTGTCCTCGGTGGTGGACACCCCGATGCTGGCGCTGACCCGGACGGCGCCGGCGCTGAGCTTGAACGGTTCGGTGAACACCGCGAGCACGCCGGCCGCGATGGTGTCCACGTCGCTCGGGCACGACGCGTCCTCGACCAGGACGGCGAACTCGTCGCCGCCGAGCCGGGCCGCGGTGTCGGAGCTGCGCAGCGCGGTGGAGACCCGCAGCGAGACGGCGACCAGCAGTTCGTCGCCGACCGCGTGGCCCTGGGTGTCGTTGACCACCTTGAAGTCGTCCAGGTCGATGAACAGCACCCCGGTGACGGCGCCGCTGCGCTCGCCGCGGGAGAGCGCGTGGCCGACCCGGTCCTGGAACAGCACCCGGTTGGCGAGGCCGGTCAGCGAGTCGTGGAAGGCCCGGTGGGTCAGCTCGCGCTCCATCTGGCGCTGCTCGGTGACGTCGCGCAGGGTGAGCACCAGGCCGCCGACGGTCGGGTCGTCGCGCAGGTCGGTGTAGCGGACCTCGGCCTCGATCGGGGTGCGGTCCTGGCGCAGCAAGCGCCAGTGCTCGCGCGGCTGGTCGCCGCGGGGCGGCTCGGCGGAGCCGCGCATCCGGGCCAGCGCGCCGCCGACCTCCCGGCTGTCCTCGGGCGGGACGAGGTCGGTCAGCCGGGTGCCGTTCAGGTCAGGGTGGCCCAGGACGCGCTCCGCGGAGGAGGAGGCGTAGCGGATGCCGTCGTCGGCGTCCAGGATCAGGATGACGTCGCTGGCGTTCTGCACCAGGGCGCGGAAGTACAGCTCGCTGTTGCGGCGGGTGACCTCCTGGCTCAGCACCACGCGCTCCACGGCCAGGGCGGCCTGGGCGGCGAGGATCTCCAGCGAGCCCCAGAGGCTGGTCAGTTCCTGCTCGGTGCCGGTGACGACCAGGGCGCCGATGAGCGGGTCGCCGGAGGGGCGTTCGGCCAGCATCAGCGGGCTGACCAGGGCGGCGGGCATGCCGCCGAGGTGAGCGGGGAGGTCGTCGGAGCCGACGGGCAGCAGGCGGGTCTCGCGGTGGGCGGCGAGGCGGGCGAGGGCTTCGCCGTGCTCGTCGTGGTCGCGCTGGGCGTCGCGGTCGTCCCGGTCGTCCCGGTCGTCGTGGTCACGCCGGTCGTCCCGGTCGTCCCGGTCGTGCCCGGTGGTCGGCGAGGCGGCGTCCCGGCGGTCGTCCTTGTGGTTGCCGGCCCGGCGGACGTGCAGCACCCCTGATTCGGTGACCGCGAGCAGGGCGACGTGCCCCCGCTCGGCGGGCATCAGGGTCGCGGCGGCGGACTGGACGGCGTCGGCGACCTCCGCCACGGTGACGGCGGCGGTCAGCCGCGCGCCCGCCTCGCGCAGCGTCCGCTCCCGGGCCACCGCCTCGCGGCGGGCGACCACCACCACGGCCAGCCGGGCCAGCACCAGCAGGTAGAGCAGGGCGGAGAAGGCGCCGATCACGCCCGCGTTGCTGGTGTTCCCGGCCAGGGACTCGATGATCAGCATGCCGGGAGCGATCAGCGAGGCGAGGGTCAGCAGGGTGAGCCGGCCGGCGGAGAGGTCCGGCTGCTGGGTGGGGACGGGCCGGGTCAGCTCGACCATCGAGGGGTGCAGGGCGGCCGCGCCCCAGGCGGTGTAGAAGGCGGCCCAGCCGAGTTCGACCCCGGTGCCGATCCGCCAGGTGCCGTGCAGCTGGATCAGCCCGTAGAGGATGTCGGAGGTGAGCAGGCCCAGGGCGCCGACGGTGAGCAGTTGCAGCGAGCGGGAGTTGCCGCCGCGCGGGGTCAACAGCCGTAGCAGCAGGGCGAGGACGACCACGTCGCCGAGCGGGTAGGCGATCGAGACGGCCTTCTGGATCCAGCTGAGGTCCGGGTTCCGGGCGTACGGGAGGATCAGGTAGATCCAGACCAGCAGGGCCAGGCCGAGGGTGATGATCAGGGCGTCCAGCAGGCCGGCGCGGTCCTGGCGGGCGGTGCGCCAGCGGATGAAGCCGACCAGGCCGACCGCGTAGAGCAGGAACTCGGCCAGGTAGAAGCCGTCGGCGACGGACGGGAACGGGTTGTTCAGGTGCAGGATGTCGAGCTGCAGGGCCTGGACCGCCTCGCCGGTGGTGAAGCTGAGGTTGGCCAGTGCCAGGACGTACCAGGACGTCGGGTGGCGGGGTCGGTTGAGCCGGACGCCGACCACCACGGCGGCGACGCCGCCGAGGCCCATGCCCGTCCACCAGATGATCCGCAGCCCGGGGTCGGCGAAGTAGATGCCGGTGAACAGCACCATCCAGAGCAGGTAACAGACCATCAGGCGTTGTCGCCGGCGAGTCAACGAGGCTACCTCCTCCGCGACACCACCCCGCCGGTCGGGCGGGGGAGTTCGGGCGAGGGCGGGTCTTGCGGACGGCCCTCCGGGGCCGGTCGGCCCACGGGGGAGAGGCGTCCGGCGGGCTGTGCGACGGACGTTGTAGGAGTCCCCTGAGTGCGTATAGTCGGAAATGTCGCACCTCCCAGCATTCTGCCGCTTCAGCACGAGGTCAAGCCGGTGGACGACGCAGTCGACAGCGCACGGGGCGTACGCGCGGATGTGAGGTCCGGGCGTCACGCCGTGGTACGGAACGACGACGGCCAGTACGCGCTCTGGCCGGGGGACTTGACCCTGCCCGACGGGTGGCGCCAGGTGTACGGGCCGGACGGGCGGGAGCAGTGCCGGGCCTGGGTGGAGCGGAACGGGTCGGCCGCGCCGCGGCGCGGCGCCGCCGGTGCCCGGGCCGGCTTCGCGGACACCGTGCACGGACTGTTCCGCACCCGGGCCGCGCACGACCCGTCGGCGGTCGCCGTGGTGAGCGAGGAGGGCACGCTGAGCTACCGCGCGCTGGACGCGCACAGTGACCGGCTGGCGGCCGAGCTGCGGGCCCGGGGGGTGGGGCCGGAGCAGGTGGTGCCGGTCTGCCTGGGGCGCGGGGTGGAGCTGGTGGTGGCCTGGCTGGGGGTGCTCAAGGCGGGCGGGGCCTTCCTGCCGCTGGACCCGGCGCACCCGCAGCGGCGGCTCGCGGGGCTGGTGGCGGACTCGGGGGCGCGGGTGGCGGTCACGGACGGGCACGGGTTCGACGGGGTGGAGCGGGTGGGGGTGGACATCGGCGGTCCGGTGCCGGCCGGGGCGGAGCACGGCGCCACCGACCTCGCCACCCCCGACGACCTCGCCTACCTGATCTACACCTCCGGCACCACCGGCCGGCCCAAGGGCGTCCCGGTCACCCACCGTTCACTGCTGTTCACCCTCGACCGGGTGGTCGGCGCCTACGACCTCGCCCCCGGCGAGCGGGTGCTCCAGCTGGCCGCACTCGGCGCCGACACCGCGCTGGAGCAGGTGTTCTCGGCGCTGCTCGCCGGGGCGACGGTGGTGCTCGGCGGCCGCGACACCTGGGCGCCGACCGAACTGGTCCGCCGGCTGCCCGGGCTCGGCCTGGCGGTCGCCGACTTCACACCCGCGTACTGGCACCACGTGCTCGACCTGCTGCCGCCCGGCGGACCGGCCCCGGCCGGGCTGCGGCTGGTGGTGGTCGGCGGGGACGTGGTGCACGCCGACGACTGCCTGGCCTGCGCGGAGCGGCTGCCGGGCGTACGGCTGCTCAACGCCTACGGCGTGACGGAGGCGGCCGTCACCTCCCTGCACTGCGAACTCACCCCCGGGCTGCTGGACTCCCCGGCCGCCCACGTGCCGATCGGCCGCCCGCTGCCGGGGGTGCGGGTGCACGTGCTGGACGGGCGGCTGCGCCCGGTACGGCCCGGCGAGCGGGGGGAGATCCACCTGGGCGGGCCGGGCCTGGCCCGCGGCTACTGGGGGCAGGCCGGGCTCACCGCCGAATCGTTCCCGCCCGACCCGTACGCGCCGCTGCCCGGCGAGCGGATGTACCGCACCGGCGACGCCGGGCGCTGGCGTGCCGACGGGCAGCTGGAACTCCTCGGGCGCTTCGACGACCAGGTGAAGGTGCGCGGCCACCGGGTCGACCCGGCCGAGATCGAGGCGGTGCTGGCCGGCCACCCGGCGGTGCGGCAGGCCCGGGTCGCGGCCGACGGCAGCGCTCCGGACGGCAGCCGCCTGCTCGTCGCGTACTACACGCTCGGTGACCGGGCGGAGCGGCCGGAGGGGCTGCGGGCGTTCCTCGCGGAGCGGCTGCCGGAGTACCTCGTCCCGGCGGAGTACGTCGCACTGGAGGCCATGCCGCTCACGGCGGCGGGGAAGATCGACCGGCGCGCGCTGCCGCAGGCCCCGGTCCGGGCCGACGTGCCGGCCGTGTCCGCAGGCGAACCGGTCCCGGGCGAACCGGTCCCGGGCGAACCGGTCCCGGGCCGAGCGGCCCCGGGCCGAGCGGGCGAGGGGGAGCCGAGCGCCGTCGAGGCCGCCGTCGGCCACCTCTGGGCGGAACTGCTCGGCGCCGAACTCGTCCGCCCCGACGACGACTTCTTCGCCCTCGGCGGCACCTCGCTGCTCGCCATGGAGATGCTCGCCCGGGCCCGGATGATGTTCGGCCTGGACGTCGGCCACGTCCGCACCCTCACCCGGGCGCTGCTGCGTTCGCCCGTGCTGCGCGACTTCACCGCCGCCCTCCAGGCCGCCCGCAGCGGCACCGCCCCGGGGGAGGCCGCCGTCGACTGGCAGGCCGAGGCCCGGCTCACCCACCCCGTCGGCCAGTCCTGGAGCCCCGCGCCCTCCCGGGCCGAACCCGCCGAGATCCTGCTCACCGGAGCGACCGGCTTCTGCGGCGCCCACCTGCTGCACGAACTGCTCGCCACCACCGGGGCGCGGATCCACTGCCTGGTCCGCGCGCCGGACCAGGAACACGCCTTGGAACGGCTACGCGCCACCCAGCAGCGGTTCCTGCGGCACGACCTGGCGGACGCCCGGGTGGTTCCGCTGGTCGGCGACCTGGCCGCCGAGCGACTCGGTCTGACGGAGCCTCAGTTCGACTGGCTGGCCCGACACCTGGACGCGGTGTACCACCTCGGCGGGCTGGTCAACTTCCTCTACCCGTACCACCAGCTGCGCGCGCCCAACGTCGACGGCACCCGGGAGGTGGTCCGGCTCGCCGGACACAGCCGGGGCGTGCCCGTGCACTACCTCTCCACCCTCGCCGTGCTGGCCGGGTTCGGCGCGGCCGGCGTCCGCGAGGTCACCGAGCGCACGCCGCTGGCCCACCCCGAACGGCTCGGCGTGGGCTACGTGGAGAGCAAGTGGGTCGCCGAACAGCTGCTGCACAACGCGGCCGCGAGCGGACTGCCGGTCACCGTGCTGCGCACCAACGACGTCACCGGGGACCTCGCCACCGGGGTGATGAACACCGGCACCGAACTCTGCGCGCTGATCAAGTACTTCGCCGACAGCGGCAGCTGCCCGGACGTCCGGCTGCCGCTGGACTTCGTGCCGGCCGACCGCTTCGCCCGGGCGGTCGCCCACATCGCCGCGCACGCGCCCGCCGACGGCGAGGTCTACCACCTCACCTCGCCGAACCCGGCCGGGCTCCCCGAACTCGCCGACCGGCTCCGGGCGCGCGGCCACCGGATCGCCGAACTCCCGTACCGGCACTGGGTGCAACGGCTGGTCCGGTTCGCCGCCGGACACCCCACCCACCCCGTCACGCCGTTCGTGCCGCTGTTCGTCGACCGGGCGCCGGGCTCCCGGCTGTCCATCAGCGAGCTGTACTTCCAGCCGGTGTTCCCCCGCTTCGACCGGCTCAACACGGAAGCCGCCCTGGACGGCAGCGGCATCGAACTGCCGGACGTGGACGCCGGGTTGCTGGACCACTACCTGGCGCGGCTGACCGACGAGGGATTCCTGTGACCCGGACGGTGCCGGACTTCGACGCCCTCGACCTCCACCGCGCGCCGACGGAGGGGCCGGTGGCCTTCGGCGGGGTGCTCGGGCCGCAGACGCTGCTGTCGGCCTACCGGCGCGGACTGTTCCCGCTGCCCGCCGCCGACGACTACGCGGCCGCCTACAACGAGGCGCTGCACGGGGACGCCGTCGAGGCCGGTGAGGTGGCCCTGCTGCCCGGCGGGGAGGACCCGTACGCGCTGGCGTGGTGGTCACCCGACCCGAGGCCGGTGCTGCGGCCCGGCGCCGTCCGGCTGCCCCGCCGGCTCGCCCGGCGGCTGCGCGCCGCGGGCGGCGCGGACGGCGAGGGCGGTGCGGGCGGTGCGGGCGGTGCGGGCGGTGCGGGCGGTGCGAGTGGTGTCCCGGAGTGGTGGACGACTGCGGACCGGGCCTTCGGCGCGGTCCTCGCGGCCTGCGCCGAGGGGCGCCAACCCGCCTGGCTCACCGAGGAGTTACGGTCCGTGCTGGTCGAGCTGCACCGGCTCGGCGCGGCGCACAGCGTCGAGGTGTGGGAGGGCGGGGAGCTGATCGGCGGGGTCTTCGGGGTGGCCGTCGGGGCGGCGCTCAGCCTGGACTCGATGTTCCACCGCCGCCCGGACGCCGCCCGGATCGCCGTCGCCGACCTCGGGGCCCGGTTCGGCGCCGCGGGTGGGCGGCTGCTCGACGCCCAGTGGGACGGGCCGTACGTGCGCAGCCTCGGGGCCGAGCCGACCGGGCGCTCCCGCTATCTCGGGGAGCTCGCCGCGGCGGTCGGGGGCCTCGCGGCGGGTACACTGCCGGACGGTCGACTGCCTGTCGCGCGGCTGGTCTGACCTGCGGTTTCAGGGTGCCGGGGGATTCCGTTGGCCTGTCTTCGACAAACTTATTCCTCGTCAGTAACATGACGCCGCGTGTTCAAACCCTCGATAGGCCGGGCCGCGCCCGCAGCCCTGCTCACCCTCATCCTCGCCGGAACGGCCGCGTGCGGGCCCACCGGCTCCGGCGGCACCCCGCAGGCCGCCGTCGAACCGGCCGCCGCCACCAGCACCGCCGACACCGGCGCCACCACCGCCGGGGGCGGCCCGGCGGGCGGCGCCCCCGGCTCCGGCGCGCCCCGCGCCCGGGCCGGTGCCGCCTCCGCCCGTCCGACGCCGACCGCCGGCTCCGGCACCGGCAACGTGACGGTGGCGCCGGCCGGCGACCAGCAGGCCGCCATCGGCACCCCGGGCAAGGACGGCGGCGCGGTCACGGCCGCGACCAAGGCCCTCCAGCTCACCGCGTACGACCCGGGGAAGGGCACGGCCGTGCTCACCGCCGGTGGCGCGAGCGCGGCCCCGAGCACCTCGCCGAGCACCCCGTCGAGCGCTTCGCCGAGCGCTTCGTCGAGTGCCGTACCGACCCCTGCGCCGAGCACGAGCGCGACCCCGTCGGGCACCGCAACGACCGCCGCCACCACGACCGCCGCGGCCGCCGCCGTGCAGCCCGGCCAGCTGCTCGCCAGCCCGCCCACCGCCGCCGCCCCGCAGGGCGCCCTGGTCGCCGTCACCGGCGCCACCCCGGGAGCGGGCAACACCGTCAACCTCACCACCCGGCCCGCCACCCTCACCGAACTCCTCGGTGGCACCGAGGCGGACGGCCAGGTGCCGATCGACGTGCACGGCATCCAGGTGACCCCGCTGGTCAAGGACCTCAAGGCCACCGCCGGCATCGACGGCAACGGCCTGAAGGCCGACGCCTCCGGCACCCTGGGGATCGACGTCAAGGCCCCCGTCCCGCTGCCCGAGGGCGCGAGCCTGGACGCCTCCGGCTCCCTCCAGCTGCACCCGGCCGTCCACTTCGCCTACCACGGCGCGCAGGCCACCAGCCCGCGCACCGCCTCGATCGGCTTCGACCTGGGCGCCCAGGCGCACTGGAAGGTCACCGGCGACGTCGCCCGCAACACCGGCGCGGCCCCGATCCGGGTCCCCTTCGCCAAGCTGCAGGCCAGCCCGGTGCTGACCGTCGCGGGCCTGCCCGTCGTCGTCAACCTCGGCCTCACCTGCTACCTGGAGGTCAGCGCCGACGGCCAGGTCCACCTGGAGACCGAGCAGGACGCCACCGGCACCTGGGCCGTGCGCGCCGACTACACCGGCGGCAAGGGCTGGACCCCGGTCACCAGCGCCGACACCAAGGTGTCCCCGGTTCACGTCCGCCTCAACGGCAAGGCGTCCGTCCGCGCGGCCCTCGGCGTCGAGGCCAGCGTCGGCCTCTACGACACCGTCGGTGTCCAGGCCGCTGTCGCCCCCTACCTCAGCGCCAAGGCCGACGGCTCCCTCGCCGTCGACCTCCCCGGCAAGGGGCCCGAGGTGAAGGGCAGTTGGGCCCTGGTCGGCGGCGTCGACCTGAACGGCGCGCTGACCGCCCACCTCAAGATCTTCGGCACCCCGCTCTTCGAGAAGAGCCTGCCCTTCCCACCGTTCCACAAGGAGTGGCCCCTGCTGACCGGCTCGGCCACCCTCCCGGCCCCGAAGCCCAGCAGTAGCTGAGCCCGCCCGGAACACCTTGAGGAGTGGGAAGTCGGCGGGTCCGACCTCCCACTCCTCCTGCACACGGGCACCGGTGCCGGTGCGTCAGTCCTCGACGGCCTGGTAGACCGTCGTCCAGAAGTCGTGGATCAGTCGCGCCGAGTGCGGTACGGACATCCCGACCTGGGTGAGGAGGAGGCCGACGACCCCGTTCTCCGGGTCGGCGTACGTCGAGGTGCCGCTGCCGCCGTCCCAGCCGAACTGGCCGACCGGCGCGTAGTCGCCGCGGTAGCTGCGCACCGCCATCCCGAAGCCCCAACCGCCGTGCTGCCCCTGGCCGTACGACAGGTGGACGTTGTCGCGGGCCAGTGCGGTCCGGGCGGCGGTCTGCTCGGGGGAGAGGCGGTTGGTGGTCATCAGCTCGACCGCCGGACGGGACAGGACCCGCTCGCTCCCGTGCATCCCGTGGTTCAGCAGCATCCGGAAGTAGGCGTGGTAGTCGTCGGCGGTGGAGGCCAGGCCGCCACCGCCGCCCGGGAACGCCGGAGGGCTGCTCCACCGTCCGTCCGCGGGCTCGTCCCAGACGGTGAACTCCCCGCTCCGCGGGTCGGGGGCGTAGAGCGGGGGCAGCCGGTCGAGCTTGTCGGCCGGCACGTGGAACCCGGTGTCCGACATGCCCAGCGGGTCGAGGACGCGTTCGCGCAGGACCTCCTCGAACGGACGCCCCGTGACCCGGGCGACGAGCACACCGAGCAGGTCACTGGCGATGTGGTACTGCCAGCCCTCGCCGGGCTGGTGCATCAGCGGGAGCGTGCCGAGGCGGCGCAGCCACTCGTCGGGCTCGGGCATCGGCACCGGCAGATCGGGCGTGAGCCCCTGCTCGAAGACCGCGTTCATGATCGGCGTGCCCAGCGCGGTCAGATCCATGCCGAGCCCGAAGGTGCTGGTCAGCACGTCGCGCACGGTGATCGGCCGCTTGGCCGCGACCGTGTCGTCCAGCGGGCCGTCGGGTCGCTTGAGCACCCGCCGGTCGGCGAGCTCCGGCAGCCACTGCTCCACCAGGTCGTCCAGCCGCAGTTCACAGGTGTCGAGCAGGGCCACCGCGGCCGCCACCGAGACCGGCTTGGACGTCGAGGCCATCCGGAAGACCGTGTCCCGGCGCATCGGGGCGCCCCCGCCGTGCTCCATCGTCCCGAGCGCTTCGACGTGCGCCTCCCCGCCCCGGCTCACGAGGGCGACGACCCCCGGGATCCGGCCGGAGTCCACGTGGCGCGCCAGCACGTCGTGCACCCGGCGCAGTCCCGCTTCCGAGAAGCCGCTGTTGCTCCTGGCCATGACCATGGTGGATCTCCCCCTGCATGAGTGTTCGGTGATTGCTGAACAATGTCGAAGCTACATTGCGTTCAGAAAATCGTCAACGACGTTGGAGTGGCAAGATTGGCTGCAAATGCTGGGAAGTGAGGGCCTTCATTGCAATGGCTATGGCGCTGAATGCAATGGATGACGGGAGTGGGCATTGCAATGGGGTGGCGGTGAACGCATACTGCGGAGCGGAACCGCGCGGAGTGCGCGGAGTGTGCGGACGGACGGGAAGGAGCGGCAGCTGATGCCCGGAGGCAGGCTCACCGACGAGGAGCGCCGGACCATCGCCGAGGGGCTGGCCGAAGGCCTCGGCTACGGCGGGATCGGGCGACGGCTCGGGCGCCCGGCCTCGACCGTCCTGCGGGAGGTCACCCGCAACGGCGGTCCCGAGGACTACCGGGCCGACCAGGCGCAGGAGTCCACCCGGGACCGCGCGCGCCGCCGGAGGCCGGAGCGTCCGCCGGAGCCGGCGGCTCCCGACGACGGTGGCGGGCGCGATCCCCGGCAGCTCCGGGAGTTCGAGGAGTTCTTCACCGCGCTGCTCGAACGGCAGGGGCTGCCCAGGATGGCGGCCCGCGTGCTGGCCTGCCTGTGCGTCGCCGACTCCGGTGCCGCCACCGCCGCGGAGCTGGTCGGCCGCCTCCGGGTCAGCCCGGCCTCCGTCTCCTCCGCCGTCAACTTCCTCGAACAGCAGGGGATGGTCCGGCGCGAGCGCACACCCGGCGAACGCCGCGAGCGCTACGTCATGGGCGACGACATCTGGCTCCGCTCCGCCCTCGCCGCGCTGCGGATGAACGAGGAACTGATCGCGGCGACGCGGCGCGGGGCGGAGGTCCTCGGTCCGGCCACCCCGGCGGGTGCCCGCTTCGACGCCTCTGCGGAGTTCCTGCTGCTGATGAGCGAGGCCCTGCACCTGGTGCTGGAGCGCTGGAACGGGCGACGGGGGGAGGAGTGGGAAGTCGGCCCCGCCGACTTCCCGCTCCGGTGATCCTCAGCCGAACGGGATGACGTCGACGGCCTGCGGACCCTTGGGGCCCTGTACCACCTGGTACTCGACCCGCTCGCCCTCTCTCAGGCTCAGGAAGCCGCTGCCGACAACGGACGAGTAGTGGACGAAGATGTCCGGGCCGGGGACGTCCGGCGTGATGAAGCCGTACCCCTTCTCGGTGCTGAACCACTTCACGGTGCCGAGGTTGACCAGGGCGCGCTGGCTCCGGGCGGACGGCGCGGCCGCCGCCCATCCCGGGGCGGCGGCCGCCAGCAGGGTGCCGAGGGCGAGCAGGGGAACGCACACCAGGGCTGCCGTGCGGGCACGAGGGGTGGGACGGGTCATCGCAGGTCTCCTGTCGGGGTCCGGGGTCCGGGGTCCGGTCCGGGTGTCCGGGGAGCCGAGGCCGGGTCCGACCGGCTCCGCGGCCATGGTCGGGCGCGCTGCGGTCCGCTGCCCGGCGGCTGTGCGCCGAGTAGCCGTACGTACGGTCAGATCCAGTTCCGGTTCCGGGCGGCCAGCGCGGCCTGGAAGCGGTTCGGGGCGTCCAGGCGGCGCATCAGTGCGGCGACGTGGCCGCGGTAGGTCCGCAGCGACATGTCCAGGGCGCGGGCGCCGGCCTCGTCCTTGTCGACCCGGGCCATGGTCCGCAGCACCTCCCGCTCGACCCCGCTCGGCAGCCGCTCCCCGATGCCGCAGGACTGCGACCAGCGGCGCTCGAACAGGGCCAACAGGTGGGACAGCAGGCCCGGTTGGCGGATGACCAGGGCGCCCCGGGTGATGTCCTGCGGGTCGGTGGCCACCAGGGCGGTGCGGCGGTCGAAGACCACCATCCGTTCCAGCGGTGCGGCGGTGCCGCGGACCTCGGCGCCCTGTTCGGCCAGTTCGGTCGCGAAGCGGCTGATCCGGTGGCTGTCGAGGGCGCTGGCGTGCAGGATGGTCCGCATCCGCAGGCCGCGCCGCAGGTACTTGAGGTCGGAGGCCCGGACGGCGTCGAGGGCGGCGGAGATGATCGGCCCCGGGTGGGTGGTGAGCCGTTCCTCGCGGGCGAAGAACGACAACTCGTCGACGCAGGCGATCACTTGGTCGATGCCCTCGACGTACCGGAGCTCGCCGCTCGCCCCCTGCCGCCCCGCCCGCTGCCTCCCCGCCCGCTGGTCCTCCAGCAGGCCGTCCACCAGGTGGCGAGCGGAGACGACCCGCCGGATCTCGTCCTGGAGCCCGTCGAGCCGGCGCCGGGCCAGCCGTTCGACGGCGGCCTGCGGGTCGACGCCGTCGAAGGCGGGTCGGCCGCGCACGGCGGTCGCCAGGCCGAGCTCGCGGAGCCCGGTCACGGCGGCCCGGGCGGCGTCGTGGTCGAGTCCGCAGGCGAGGGCGATCGCGGCGATTCCGATGCCGGGGGAGCGCAGGAGCAGCCGGTAGACCGACTCCTCCCGGGCGCTGACGCCCAGTACTGCCAGTGCGTTGCCTTCCACGCGGGTGCCCTCGGAGATCGTCGGAGCGGAGACGGCGGCCCGGGTCGGGGCGCCGCAGGAGAGAGCGTCCAACAGTCGCCGGGGGCTCCCCAGGGACCTCCGCCCCGATCGGGCGGGACCAACGTCCCGGGGGTCGCAGGAAGTTGCAGCCGAGTGGTGCAGGCAGTGCCGGTCGGAACCGGGCGTCGGCCGGGCCGGGCGCCGCTAGGTTCGTTCGTGTCCGCAGGGGCAGGCCCGGGACCGCTCGCCGTGGTTGCGGATGCCGGTCGGGTGGGCCGCCGAGCCATAGGCCGGGCCTATGGGTGCATAGAGCGGGCCCCGGAACTCACACAGGAGAAGAACCAGCAGTGAAGTGGAAGCACGCAGTTCGTGCGGCGGCCGCCGTGCTCGCGACCGGAGTGCTGGCGGTCGGGGGGCTCGCGCCGACGGAGGCCGCCGGTGCGGACGGGCCCGCTGTTCACCCCGCGCACGTGTCGGCCAGCAAGCTCGTCGGCCGTGGTGAGTTCGTGTCCTTCGGCGACAGCGAGGGGGACGGGGCCGAAGGAGGCCTGATGGAGCTGAGGACCTTGGATCCTCCGACCGTCGTGTTCGGCTACTCCCTCGACGCCCGGGGCACGATGAAACTCGGTTCGCCGTACGAGGTGGGCCGGACGTCCGACGTGCCGACGTTGAAGGGCCGGGCCGGGAAGGTCAGTTGGATCATGCAGCACGGGTACCCGTCGGTCACCGCCGGTGAGCTCGGGAAACTCGTGCAGGGCGAGCTCACGGCGTCGCAGGCAGCCGTGGCGACCCAGGCCGCCATCTGGCGCCTCACCAACAACGTCAAGGGGGTCGTGAACAGCCCCGTGCCCGACAGGCTCGTCGACTACCTCGTCTCGCACGCCGTCGATGTCGAGGAACCGGCCGCTCCGCTGGCCCTCGTTCCCGGCACGGTGACCGGGAGCGCCGGGTCGCTGCTCGGGCCGATCACGGTCACCACCACCGGCGATCAGGCTGCCGGGCTCCTCGACCCGGCAGCGGTCGCGGCCGGTGTCGTGCTCACCGACCGGGCGGGCAACGTCCTCTCGGACGGCGACGGCGCGTTGATCCGCCCGGCCGGAAACGGTGACCCGCTCTTCGTGAAGGTCCCGGCGGGCGCGAAGCCGGGCAGCGGAACCGTCAGCGTGGCGGGGCTGGTGCCGGCCCGGGCGGGCCTGGTGGTCGTCAGTCCGGACAGCGAGCCCGTGATCCTCGCAGGCCTCAACAAAGTTCACACCATCACGCGAGCGGCGGTGAGTTGGACCGCGGCCACCTCCTCGCCCTCGCCCACGTCCTCGCCGGTGCCCACCTCCTCGCCGTCCCCGACCACGACCCCGAGCGACTCGGCGAGCCCGACGGCAACACCGACCACGACGTCCGGCCCGAGCCCGAGCGCGAGCCCGAGTGCGACGTCCGGTCCGAGTGCCACGTCGGGCCCGAGCCGGAGCCCGGCCCCGAGCGGGAGCCCCTCGGCGACCCCTGGGGGGGCACTCGCCTCCACCGGGGCCGGGGACGGCGTCGGGTTCGCGGCCGCGGCCGGTATCGGGCTGCTCCTGGTCGGCGGTGTGCTGGTCCTGCTCCACGAGCGCCGTCGGCGCCGCCGTAACGGCGCCTGAGCGCGGGGCGCCCCGGAGTGGGAAGTCGGCCGGTCCGACCTCCCACTCCAGTCCGCTGTCCTCCCGTACGGCTCAGCCGTCGGCCCGGGCGCCCTGGGCGGCCTGGTACAGCGGTTTGGTGATCGCGGAGGTGAACTGCGGGCCGACCAGGTGCCGGGTGCACAAGGGAGTGCCGCGCTCGCAGACCTGGCCCGAGGAGTCGAAGAAGCCCGCCTGGGTGTTGTCGCCCACCACGGTGCCGATCCCGGCGGACGGGTCGAAGTCGGCGATGCGGGGACCGCCGCTGGAGCCGCCGCCCATGACGCAGGGGGCGCCCCACAGGCCCCGGGGCTCCGGGTGGTCCTTGGTGCCGGGGTACTCGAGGGTCTGCCCGGTGCAGTGGGCGAGCCTGGCCCCGGTGAACTCGGGCAGGCCCGAGCGCGCGGGATCGCCCGAGGACTCCCGCGGATAGCCGAACTGGTGGACCGTGGCGTTGCCCGGCCGGTCGAAGCCGATCCGCTGTGCGGCGCCGACGGCGTCCTGGACGCGCCGGCCCTCGGCGTTGCGGTTCAGGACCAGGAACGCCTGGTCGTAGGCGTCGAACCGCAGGCCGTTCTGCTGGTCGTCGAGCAGCCAGGTGGTGTCGGCGATCCCGGCCCGGGCGACGAACTTGCCGTACGGGGCGAGGCCGTCGTGGTAGCCGGGGACGAACATCTCGTTCGACAGCCACTCGTTGTTGTCACCGAGGAGGTCGGTGCTGTTGACGCAGTGCGCCGCCGTGACGACGGTGCTGCGGTTCGCGCTGTTCACGACGGTCGCGGTGCAGCTCTCGTCCTCACCGTGGTTGGTGAAGAAGAGCCTGCCCACTGTTCTGCTCAGGGTGTCGGACCCGGTCCACGGGCCGCCGTCCGGGCCGCTCCTGGGCGGGTTGCCGGAGGACGGCTGGTTCAGGGCGGCCATCCGTTCCGGGGTCCAGTACGCCAGGACGGCCTGCTGCTGCGCGGCCGTGACCGCCGACGGGTGGACGGCGACCCGGCTCGTGGCGGCGCCGGTCGCCGGGTCGGCCGTCGCGCCGTCCACCGGGTCGGCTGCGGCGGGTGCGGCCAGCGCGAGCCCGGCCGCCAACACGGCGGTCGTCAGGGCGAGGTGAGTGCGTGTCCGGTTCCTGGTCCGGTCATGTGTGGGTGACATGGACGGCACTGTAGGAACGGGAGGTCAGGTTCACGTCCGGGGAGCGTCTCATCCGTCCATCGATCACGTCAGGTTCCGCCGGAGAGCGTCTCGTTCGTGTATCGGCGGTCACCGGTTCCGGGGCGGACATCCCCTACTCTTCCTCCATGCTGTCTGTGGTGGTGGCCCCCTGGGCGGGCGACGCGGAGCCGGTCCTGCTGCGCGCGCCGGACGAACTGCACGACGCCGCGAGCACGATGAAGGTCGCGGTCCTGGCGGCGCTGGCCCGCGGCGGGGTGGACCTCGACGCCGAGGTGCCGGTGGTGAACCGCTTCGAGTCCGTCGTCGGCGGGGAGTTCGGCAACGATCCCGACTGGGACAGCGATCCGCTGCCCTGGGAACTGCTGGGCACCCACGTGCCGCTGCGGCTGCTGGCCGAGCGGATGATCACCCACTCCTCCAACCTGGCCACCAACCTCTGCCTGGCCCGCACCGACCAGCGGACGGTGGCCGAGGTGTGGCGCCGGGCGGGGGCCACCCGCAGCTCCAGCCCGCGCGGGATCGAGGACTACGCGGCGCGCGCGGCGGGCGTGCACAACCGGGTGAGCGCCCGTGACCTGGTCCGCCTGCTGCACTCGCTCGCCGACGAGCCGGAGTTGCTGGCGCTGCTGGAACGCAACGACTACCGGGTCGACCTCGCGGCCGGTGTCCCGCCGGGCACCCGGATCGCGTTCAAGAACGGTTGGGTGCCCGGCGCCCGGCACTGCGTCGGCCTGGTCCACCCGTACGACTGCCCGCCCTACCTGATCGCCGTCTGCTACACCGGCCCGCTCGCCGACGGCACCGACCGCACCGACCCGGCGGCCCGCCTGCTGGCCCGGATCTCGCGGGCGGTCTGGCAGCGGCGCAAGGAGATCACCCGCTGATCGCGGGCATCGGCGTGCCGTCCGGTTTTCCAGGCGGCGACGATCCGGTAGTCCCAGCCGCG
Organism: Kitasatospora sp. NPDC001309; assembly: GCF_042896295.1. NCBI lineage: Bacteria > Bacillati > Actinomycetota > Actinomycetes > Kitasatosporales > Streptomycetaceae > Kitasatospora > Kitasatospora sp. NPDC001309. The sequence continues at coordinate 229,243 of NZ_JBIAXC010000003.1, forward strand.
GTCCCCGTCAGGGGGACCGCGGCGCGCGGGTCGGGTCGGGTCAGGACCAGAGGGTGGAGGAGGCCATGGTGCCGTCGGGCCGGTAGTCGGCGGCGTAGGCGTAGATGTCGGCGTCGTTGACCATCGCGGTGTAGACCGTCCCGCCCGAGCTGCCGGCGGTGACGGTCCGCTCCTCGTTGTTGGTGTTGCGGACGACGTACTTGTGGCCCGCGCTGGTGCCCTTCATCCGGGCCCAGACGGCGCGGCAGGTGCGGCTGTAGCGCAGTTCGACGCCGGTGTCGGCGGTCAGCAGCGTGGTGGCGTCGTTCTGGCAGACGGTGCTCGCCGGGTCCAGGCCGGTGCAGCTGGCCGCGTAGCAGGTGGTCGCGGCCGAGGCGGGGGCCGAGCCGAGCGCGATGCCGGACAGGGCCAGGGCCAGGGTCGAGCCGATCATCGCTGCCTTGCGGGTGATGGGGCGCATCGTGTGTTCCTCGTCCTCGGGTGCTGGATCCGTACGGGGCCCGACTATCCGGCCCGGACCCGGTGTCCCGCTACGCCTTGGGATCCCCGGGACGTCCCGTCCCCGTCCAGGGATCGCACCCGGGAACCGCGTCCGAGGACAGGACCCGGGACAGCGGCCGAGGAGCGCGAACGGCCGCGCCCCGCCGGACGGTTCCGGCAGGGCACGGGGTCACGACGCGAGGCGACCGGCTCAGTACGGCTTGACGAGGACGTGCGCGGCGCCCGGGATGCCGATCTTGAGCAGCTCGTCCTCCTCCGGGGTGGTCGGCGTGCCGGTCTCCTGCTTGAGGACGGCGCGGGACAGCGACTGCACCCACATGGCGCGCGGGCGGCGGCGCGCCTCCCAGGCGGTGAGGGCGGCCGGGACGTCGGACGCCGCGTCGAGGCTCTCGGCGAGGACGAGGGCGTCCTCGACGGCCATCGCGGCGCCCTGGGCGAGGTGCGGGGTGGAGGCGTGGGCGGCGTCGCCGGCGAGGACGACGCGGCCGACGTGCCAGGGCTCCTCGACGGTGACCTGGGAGATCCGGGAGTAGACCACGGCGGCCGGGTCGGTGACCTGGGCGAGGGCCTCGGCGATGGGGCCGCCGAAGCCGGCCAGCCGCTCGTGGAGCTGCTCGTGGGCGCGCTCCGGGTCCGGGCGGAAGTCCTCGGCCTCGGCGAACACCGAGCCCAGGTACATGAGTTCCTCGCTGATCGGGGTGAGCAGCGCCTTGGCCTTCAGGTTGCCGGCGGACATCACCACGCCCTTGACCTCGGGCGAACGCGGCAGGGTGACGCGCCAGTTGGCGAAGCCGGTGTACTCGGGGGCGTACCGGTCGCCGTACAGGTGCCGGCGCAGCGGCGAGCCGATGCCGTCGAAGCCGACGACCAGGTCGTAGCGGCCGCCGTGGCCGTCGGTGAGGGTGACGTCGACCCCGGTGCCGTCGTCGGTGAGCTCCGAGATCGTGGTCCCGAAGCGGACCTCGGCGCCGGCCGAGGTGGCGGCGGCGGCCAGTACCCGGGCCAGGGCGGGGCGCGGTATGCCGTTGTTGGAGGGGGCGTCGCCCATCCGGGGCTGGGGGATCTGCGCGAGGGTGGTGCCGGCCGGGTCGCAGATGGTCAGCACCTCCCACTCGAAGCCGACGGCGAGGCACTCGTCCAGCACGCCGATCTCGCGCATCACGTGCAGGGCGTTGGACGGCTGGATGATGCCGACGCCCAGGGCCTCCAGCCCGTCGCGCAGTTCGGCGACGTCGACGTGGTGGCCGCGCCGGGCGAGGGCGGTGGCGAGGGTGAGGCCGCCGATGCCGCCGCCGTGGACGAGGACGCGCAGGGGTGTGGTCATGGAAGGGTGCTCCAGAGTACGGGGCTCGAGCGGGGGCTCGAACGGGCTCAGCCGACGGGGGTGGCGGCGAGGTCCATCAGGTGGTCGACCAGGGCGAGCAGCAGGTCGCGGCCGAAGCCGCGCTCGCGTACGTCGCCGATCAGCATCGGGACCTGCGGGTCGAGGTCGAGGGCGGCCCGGATCTCCTCCGGGGTGCGGGTGTTGTGGCTGTGGAAGCAGTTGATGGCGACCACGAACGGGATGCCGCGGCTCTCGAAGAAGTCGATCGAGGCGAAGCTGGTGTCGAGCCGCCGGGTGTCGGCGATGACGATGCCGCCGAGGGCGCCGTTGACCAGGTCGTTCCACATGAACCAGAAGCGCTCCTGGCCGGGCGTGCCGAACAGGTAGACCACCAGCTCGGGGCTGACGGTGATCCGGCCGAAGTCGAGGGCGACGGTGGTGGTGTCCTTCTGGTCGACGCCGTCCAGGTCGTCGACGCCGACGCTGGCCGTGGTCAGGTACTCCTCGGTGCGCAGCGGGGTGACCTCGCTGACCGAGCCGACCAGGGTGGTCTTGCCGACGCCGAAGCCGCCCGCGATCAGGATCTTGACCGCGGCGGGGGCGGCGGGGGCGGCGGGGGCCGCGGAGGCGGCAACGGGTGCGGGGGAGTGGGGTGTTGCCATGGTTCAGAGTCTCCGGAGTCCTTCGCGTACGGCCGTGAGCAGGCCGAGGTCCACGCCCCCGGCGGCGCGGGCGACCGAGAGGGGTGCCCGGGCCTTCAGCAGGCCCTGGGCGACGAGGTCGCCCAGCAGGATCTTGGTGACCGAGACCGGGAGGTCCAGGCCGGCCGCGACCTCGGCGACGGCGGCCGGGCGGCGGCAGCGGTCGAGGATCAGCCGGTGTTCGGGCTGGAGGCCGCGGGCGCCGGTGCGGCTGCCCCGCGCCAGGGCCGCGTCGGCCTCCTCCTCGGCCGTGGTGAGCACGGTGATCAGGGTGAGGTCGTCGCGCTCGGGCGCGGTCCGGCCGCGGGTGATGGTGTACGGGCGGACCATGACGCCGGTCTCGTCCTCGGCGTACGGTTCCTCCAGCTCGCTCCAGTGCGGCGTCCGGCCGCGGGCCCGCGGGTCCTCCTCGCCGGTGTGCGGCCCCACCCCGGTCAGCCCCGGGTCCGGGAGGCGAAGACGTCGAAGGACGCGGGGGCGCCCTCGGCGCGGGCCGGGGTGGTGAGCTTCTGGCCGACCTGCTGCACCAGGGTGTGCATGGCGACGGACATCACCTCGGCGTCGACCTCCTGGGAGGCGACCACGGCCAGGTGGGTGCCCTGGGCGGCGGCGATGACGAACAGCCAGCACTCGGCGAGCTCGACGATCACCTGGTGTACCGGCCCGCCGTCGAAGAGCTGGCCGACGCCCCGGGCGAGCGACTGCTGGCCGGTGGCCACGGCGGCGAGGCGCTCGGCGTCGGCGCGCTCGATGGTGCGGGAGTGGCTGACCACGAGGCCGTCGTCGGAGAGCAGGACGGCGTTGCGGGTCCCGGGCACCGAGTCGACGAGTCCGTCCAGCAGCCAGTCCAGGTCCTGGTGGGTGGCGATCGTGCGGTTCATCACTGGTCATCCGTTCGTGTGGTTCGGGGGTCCGCGGCCGGCAGGGCCCAGGGGGAGGGCGCCGACGCGGGGGCGGGGGGACCGGCGGGCGGAGCGGGGGGAGCCGGCGGGGTGGGGCGGGCGGGCAGCGGGTGTTCGCCGCTGTCCTGGGAGCGGGCGGCGCGGGACTGCCGCTGGAAGGCGCCGATGGTGGCGCCGGAACGGCGGACGGGCCGTTCGGCGCGCTCGGGGTGCTCGGGACGCTCGGCGCCCTGGGGGTGCCCGGACGGGGCGGCGGCGGGCTGCCCGGCGCCGGGCAGCCCGGCCGCCGGGTCGACCCACTCCTGCCGGGTCGGCGGGGGCACCCGCAGCTCGGCGGCCAGGCTGGCCTGGCGGACGCGCTGGGGCAGCGGCGGCTGGCCGCCCTCGACCTGGCTCACCGGCACGGCGGAGGGGTACTCGCGGTGCCGGCGCCGCTCGGCCAGCCGGTAGTGGTCGGCCGGGCGGTACTGCTCGTCGGCGTACGGGGCCTCGGCCTCGGTGACCCGGGCGTAGGCGATGTCCGGGTAGGCGGGGGCCTCCGGCGCGGGGGTGGCGGTGCCGGTGGCGGGCTGCGCCCCGGCCGGTGCGGCGGCGTAGGCCGGGGCCGGGTCGACGGGGGAGCTGTGCTGGATCGGCTGCTCGTACGACGGCGCCTGCTCGTACGGCTGCGGCGACGCCTGCTGATGGGACTGCGCCGGGAACGGGGCCTCCGGGAACGGCGCTTCCGGGAATGCCGCTTCCGGGAATGCCGCTTCCGAGAACGGTGGTTCCGGGAGCGGGGCTTCCAGCGGCCCCGGCTCCTGGAAGGCCGGCGCGACGCACCGCGCCGGAGCGACGGTCGCGACCGGTGCGCCGACGCCGGCCCCGAGGCCGACCCCGCCGACCCCGACCGGCAGCTGCTCGAAGGAGTCCACCGGTGCGACCGGCGGCCCGACCGCGACGGTCGGCTGGGCCGCCTCGTCGGAGGCGGAGCGCACCGCCCGGCGGGAGCGCCGGACCAGCGGGATGGGTTCGACGGGGGCGGCGTCCGGGAGTCCGGCGTCGCCGTCGATGACCAGCTCGTCGGGGACGAGCACGACCACCCTGGTGCCGCCGAAGGCGGACGGCCGGAACTCGATCCTGAGTCCGGTGAGCGAGGCGAGCCGGGCGACGACGTGGAAGCCGAGCCGGATGTCGTCGGCCCGGGCGAGCACGTCGGTGCGCGGCGGGCGGCTCATCAGCTCGTTGGCCGCGTCGTACTGTTCCGGGTCCATGCCGAGGCCGCGGTCCTCGATCTCGACCGCGAGGCCGCGGCCGACCATGGCGGCCCGGACCTCGACCGGGGTGGGCGGCTTGGAGAAGGTGGTGGCGTTCTCCATCAGCTCGGCGAGCACGTGGGCGACCGGCCCGACGGCCCGTTCGGAGAGCCAGGGGTGGCCCTCGACGTCGATCATGATCCGCCGGTAGTCCTGCACCTCGCCCTGGGCGGAGCGCAGCACGTCCAGCAGCGGGACGGGCTTGCGCCAGCGCCGCTGGGGCTGGCCGCCGGCCATGATGACGAGGTTCTCCTCGTAGCGGCGCAGGCGGGCGGTGAGGTGGTCGAGGTCGAACAGGCCCTCCAGGACCTCCGGGTCCTCGTGCTTGCGCTCCAGTTCGTCGAGCTTGCGCAGCTGGCGCCCGATCAGCAGCTGGGTGCGGCGGGCGATGCGCTGGAGCAGCCGTTCGAAGCCGCGGTGCTGGTCGGCCTGCCGGACGGCGGCCTCCAGGGCGGCGGAGCGGGCCAGGTTGAGGGCCTGGCCGAGGCGGGCGAGTTCGTCGGTGCCGTTGCCGTGCTCGCCGGTGGTGACGGCGCGGCTCGCGGCCTCGGTGTCGACCTGTTCGCCGCGGCCGAGGCGGTCGACCACCTCGGGCAGGGTGCGCTCCATCTCCTCGGCCTGGGTGTGGAGTTCCTTGATGCGGCGGCGCAGCGAGCGGCTGAGCCGCCAGGAGGCGATGACCACCGCGATGACGGTGATCAGGCCGACCACGGCGGTCAGCACGACGCGGGTGAGCAGGCCGAGGATGGTGCCCTTGCCGACCTCGACGATGGCGCCGGTGCGGGCCTCGATGGCCTTGACCAGCTGGGGGTTGAGCTGGTCGACGGCCTGGCGCCACTGGTCCTGGGCGGCGGGCAGTTTGACGGTGCCGTTGGACTCGGCGGCGGTGGGCCGGGTGAGCTGCTGCTCGACGGCGGTCTTGGCCTGCCAGGCGGGGCTGTTCATCAGGTCGTGCCAGGCGGCGGCCTCGCCGTCCGGGACGTACGGGACGACCTGGACGGTGAACAGGTGGTCCTGGGCGCCGATCAGCTGCTGGACCTGCTGGTAGTCGGCGGTGCTGAGCCGGCCGGTGGGCCAGCCGCGGGCCAGGACGGCGTCCTCGCGGGCCAGCATCTCCTTGGCCCAGAAGGAGTTGACCAGGGTCTTGGACACCCAGGTGACCTCGCCCGCGTCGACGTGGCTGAGCGCGGTGAACAGCCGCAGGTCGACGGCGATGAGGTCGGTGTAGTACGTGAAGACGGCCTGCTGGTCGAGGGCGCCCTTGTCGACGGCGGCCCGTTCCTCGGCCAGTTTGCCCATGGCCTGCCGGGCTTCGGCGACGGCGGTGCGGACGTCGTCGGGGGCGTTGTCGGCGGTCTCGCCGGACAGCGCCTGGAACTGGCGCACCGCGTCGTCGGTCAGCTGCCGCTGGTGGCGCAGCTGGTCGGCGTTGCTGCCGGGCCGGGCGAGCGCCTCGGCGCTGAGCCGGCGCTCCTCCTGGAGGTTGTAGTAGACGATGTTGGACGGCTGGCCGGCCTTCTGGGCGAGCATGCCCTGGGCGGCCTGGCGCTGGAAGTCGAAGACGGTCTCACCGCTGGTCACCGCCCAGAGAGCGACCAGGGCCAGGCTGGGGACGACGGCCAGGACGAGCAGCGCCGTCCGCAGGGACAGGCGTGGACGCCTGCGGGGGGTCTTCGGCGTCGGGGGCCGCCGATTCGCACGCGCGCGCAGAGCAGACTCCTTGGGACTGGCGGCCGGCCGGTGAGGGGCGGGCCGTCCGGGCACGGGCTTTTGACGAAGCGATACTAGCCATATCGTGTGATTGGAGTGAAAGCCCGTGTGCCACCTGCGTGGTGCTTGTGCACCAGCCGGACACAATGTCACCCCCGCGTTGACCGTCTGTGTCCGAAGCAGCCGGGTTTGCTCCTGCCTGACACAGTGTCGTCCCCACTCCGGGCCGTTGGGTGGCCGCGGTGTGAAAACTGTGTGACGCCCCCTCCGGAAGACGGCCCGCGCCCTCCGGTGGGTTCAGCGAGGGCCGCCCGCCGGTGACTTCGAGGGGAGCATCCGCCGGTGGGTTCAACGGGGCCGCCCGCCGCTGGGTTCAGTGCGGGCTGAGCAGCCGCGAGCGCGTCGACTCCAGCTCCGCCGCCAGCACCCGCCCCGCCGCCGCCGGATCGCCCTCGTGCAGCGCCCGCACCAGCTCCGCGTGCGAGTCGTACCCCTGGTTCGGATCCCCCTCGCGTAGACCGAACAGTCCGACCAGGGCCACCAGGTGCTCCCGCAGCACCGGCGCGAACTGGGCGAAGAGGTCGTCCAGGACGGGGTTGTGGGCGGCGGCGACGATCGCCGTGTGCAGCGCGATGTCGGCGTCCACGAAGACCGCGTCGTCCGCGCCGCCGGCCGCCAGGCGTGCGGCCAGTGCGGCGTCCACGGCGGCCAGGTCGGTCTCCGTGCGGCGCTCGGCGGCCAGTCGGGCGGCCTGCACCTCGACCATCGTCCGCACCTCGTAGACGTGCGCCAGCTCGGCGGCCCGCAGCCGGGTGGCCCAGTCCCCGGCGGTCGGGCGGTCGGACGTTACGAACACCCCGGCGCCCTGGCGGGCGCGCACCATCCCGGCCGCGGCGAGGGTGCGCAGCGCCTCCCGGACGGTGGAGCGGCCGACGCCCAGCTCCTTGGCGAGCGCGACCTCGCCGGGCAGCCGGCCGCCGACCGGCCACTCGCCCGACCGGATCCGCCGCTCGATCAGTTCGGCGGCCTGGGCGGCGAGGTGGGAGGGGCGGAGCGGGGGCATCGTCGTCACCTGTCAGGTTGTCTGAGGACTTCGGTCATGGTTACCCTACCCGGCATGCAGCCGTGGAGCGCTCTCCTTCTTGGTGGCCGCAGCGGGGCGTGACCTGACCGGCACCCCGCTGCGGGGCGCCGTCCTGCCGGTCCCCGGAACCAGAGCGCGGGAATCCGATCCCGATCCGATCCCGATGATCCGGGCGCGATCCCGATGATCCGATCGTGATCCCGATCCCCGATGATCCGATCCCGCTGCCCGGCTCCGGCACCCGAGTCGAGGACCCCCGAGGACGCCCGATGCGATTCCCGACCCTGCACGCCCCCGCCGGCCCCACCCCGGCCGACGCCCCCGCCTGGAACCCCCAGCGCGGCGGCGCCATGCCCTCCCACCGCTACCGCCCCGCCCACGAGCGGGTCCAGGTGCCCGCCCTGCTGCGCCGCTGGCCCGGCCGCCGGACCGAGCGGGCCCCGCTCTGGGTGCCCGTCGACCTGCGCGACGGCAACCAGGCGCTCGCCGAGCCGATGGACCCGGCGCGCAAGCAGCGGATGTTCGACCTCTTCCTGGCCATGGGCTTCAAGGAGATCGAGGTCGGCTACCCCTCCGCCAGCCGCACCGACTTCGCGTTCGTGCGCCGGCTCGCCGAGACGCCCGGGGCGGTGCCGGAGGACGTCACCGTGGTCGTCTTCACCGCCGCCCGGGCCGACCTGATCGACCGCACCTTCGAGGCCGTCGAGGGCCTGCCGCGCGTCCTCGTCCACCTCTACACCGCCACCGCCCCGCTGTGGCGGGACGTCGTCCTCGGCAAGGACCGGGCCGAGCTGCGGGCGCTGATCACCGCCGCCGCCGAACGGATGGCCCGGCTCGGGGGCGACCGGGACGGCGTGCGGTTCCAGTTCTCGCCCGAGGTGTTCAACCTGACCGAACCGGACTACGTGCTGGAGGTCTGCAACGGCCTGACCGAGCTGTGGGACGCGAGTCCCGACCGGCCGGTGGTCCACAACCTGCCGGCCACCGTCGAGATCGCCACCCCCAACGTCTACGCCGACCAGATCGAGTACCTCGACCGCCACCTGGCCCGGCGCGACAGCGTGATCCTCTCCGTCCACCCCCACAACGACCGGGGCACCGGCGTCGCCTGCGCCGAACTGGCCGTGCTGGCCGGCGCCCAGCGGGTCGAGGGCTGCCTGTTCGGCAACGGCGAGCGCACCGGCAACGTCGACCTGGTCACCCTGGCGCTCAACCTGCACACCCAGGGCGTCGACCCGATGCTCGACCTGTCCGACATCGACACGATCCGCCGCACCGTCGAACACTGCAACCGGCTGCCCGTGCACGAACGCCACCCCTACGCGGGGGACCTGGTGCACACCGCCTTCTCCGGCACCCACCAGGACGCCATCAAGAAGGGCTTCGCCCGGCACGCGCGGACCGCCGCCGAACTCGGCCTGCCCGAACGGGAGGCGCCCTGGTCGGTGCCGTACCTGCCGATCGACCCGGCCGACCTCGGGCGCGACTACGAGGCGGTGATCCGGGTCAACAGCCAGTCCGGCAAGGGCGGCATCGCCTACCTGCTGCAGAGCGCCGGCGGACTGGAGCTGCCCCGGCGGCTGCAGATCGAGTTCGCCCGGGTCGTCCAGGAGGCCGCCGACGACAGCGGGCGGGAGGTGACCGGCGAGGAGCTGTACGCGCTGTTCCGGGGCGAGTACCTGGACGCCGGTGCCGCCCGCGCCTGGCGGGTCGACGGCGGCCGGGCCGAGGTGGACGGCCGCCCGGGCCGCGGCGCCGGGCCGGTGGACGCCGTCGCGGACGCGGTGGGGGTGGAGGTGCTCTCCTTCACCGAGCACAAGGTCGGGGGCAGCCCGGACGCGATCGCCTACGTCGAGGCCCGGGCGGGCGACGGCGCGGTGGTCTGGGGCGTCGGACGCGACGCCTCGGTGCTCACGGCCGGCGTACGGGCGGTGCTCAGTGCCGCCGCCCGCGCCGCCGCCCGCGCGGCGTCCGGAACGGCGTCCGGGATGGCGTCCGGGGTGGCTTCCGGACGCGGAAAGGCATGATGGGGCGATGAGTTCACCCCTTCCCGCACGAAGCGTCGCGGTCGCCGAGGCACTGGCGGCCGCCGGCGTCACCGGTGAGATCCTCGTCCTGCCCGACTCCGCCCGCACGGCGGCCGAGGCCGCCGCCGCCCTCGGCTGCGAGGTCGGGGCGATCGCCAACAGCCTGGTGTTCACCTGCGACGGCGAACCCCTGCTGGTGATGACCAGCGGCGCCCACCGGGTCGACACCGCCCACCTGGCGGCGGAGTTGGGCGCGGGCCGGATCACCCGGGCCTCCGCCGACCAGGTCCGCGAGGCCACCGGCCAGGCCATCGGCGGCGTCGCCCCCACCGGGCACCCGGCGCCGCTGCGGACCGTCGTCGACACCGCGCTGCGGCAGTACGAGGTGCTGTGGGCGGCGGCCGGGCACCCGCACACCGTGGTGCCGATGACGTACCAGGAGCTGCTGCGGGTCACCGGCGGCGCGGCGACGGCCGTGGTGCCGCCGTCGGAGCCGAGCGCGGCGGCCGACGGCTGACGGCCGGTAGCCGGGCTCGCAACGGCCCACCGCCGTCCCGGCGGTGGGCCGTCGCCGTGCGGCGCGTCCCTGGGACGCCCGGGACGCCGGGGGCACCCGGGCCGCAGACCGGTCCCGGGGGCGGACGGCGTCCCAGGGACGGGGAAGCGCTAGCGGGACGCCGTCGGCGCCTCCTAGCGTCTCCCCACGGCGGCCGGTCGCGGCCGACGGCCGTCCGGCGCCGCCGATCCCCTCTCCTGCGCTCCGCGCTCAGTCAGTCAGTGAGGAACCGTCATGAAACGCATCTCGGCCATCGTCGCCGCGATGTTCGCCGCGCTGCTCGCGGCCGTGCTCGTCGCTCCGGCCGCCCAGGCCGCGAGCTGGCCGCTGGTCCGCAGCGGTGACCGCGGTGACAACGTCACCACCGTCCAGTACCTGCTGTCCGCCCGCGGCTTCGCGACCGGCGTCGACGGCGACTTCGGCCCCGGCACCGAGGGCAAGGTCAAGGCCTTCCAGCAGTCCGCCGGCCTGAACCCGGTCGACGGCATCGTCGGCGGCGACACCTGGTCCAAGCTGATCGTCACCGTCCGCAACGGCGACAACGGCGACGCCGTCAAGGCCCTCCAGGTCCAGCTGAACGCCCACGGCGCCGGCCTCGCCGTCGACGGTGCCTTCGGCCCCGGCACCGACGGCAAGGTGCGCGCCTTCCAGCAGAGCGCCGGCCTGAACCCGGTCGACGGCATCGTCGGCCCGGCGACCTGGGGCGCCCTGCTCGGCGGTGGCGGCAGCACCGGCGGTTCCGGCGGCGGCAGCGGTGACAAGCTCACCCAGTCGCAGGCCGCCTCGATCTTCTCGTCCGCCGGCATCACCTGGTCGTCCTCGGGCGGCTGCTCGGACCGCAACAACAGCAGCTGCACCTCCTTCGACGGCCTGCGCCGCGCCTCGGCCGACGGCGCCGTCAACTTCAAGCGGGCCAGCAACTGCGCGGTGAACATCACCGGTGGCACCGAGGCCGGCCACGCCAGCGGCACCTACAGCCACGGCACCGGCTACAAGCTGGACTTCGGCATCACGAGCTGCATCACCAACTACATCCACGGCAACTTCTCGCACAGCGGCACCCGCGGCGACGGCGCCGACCTGTGGACCGCCCCCTCCGGCAACATCTTCGCCAACGAGGGCAGCCACTGGGACGTCACCTTCATGAACTGACGCCTGCGGAGCGCTTCCTGAGCGGCGCACCTTGCTGGGGCAGGGCCACCGGAGACCCTCCGGTGGCCCTGCCCCGTCGCGTTGGGGGCGGCCTGGTACCCGGGCGCGGCCCGCCGGACCCCGCCCGCAGGGCGCCGTCCGCGACGGGGACACTGGGGTACGGGCCGTCCACCGGGCCGGCCCCTTCGCAGAGTTGACGAGGAGCCGACGTGCCCGCCCTGCTCATCCTGAACTACGACGTCACCGACCCCGAGCGCCTGGAGGCCTACCGCCAGGGCGCCGCCGCCGTCCTGCTGGGCCCCGCGGAGCTGGTCGCCAGCACCGACCGGACGGTCCACCTGGGCGAGGGCGGTCGCCCGCCCGGTGGCAGCCACACCGTCGTGCTGCGCTTCGCCGACGCCGAACAGGCCCACGCCGCTTACGCGTCGGACGCCTACCGGGGCCTGCTGGAGGAGCGCCTGGCGGCCACCGTCCCGTTCACGGCGATGATCGTGCCCGCCCTCTGACCCCGCCCCCCGACCCCTCCCTCCGTCGGGCACCGCACCGGGCACCGCGTCCGGTTACCGCACCCGGCGGACGACGGTGAAGCCGTCCCAGCCCTTGGCGCCGACCGTCTGGAGCGCCGTGGCCTCCAGGCGGTCGTCCGCGGCGATGTCCGCGAGGACGGTGCGCACGCCCCGGACCCGGTCGTCGTCGCTGTCCGGGTCCGTGACGGCGCCGTTGCGCACCACGTTGTCGATGACGATCACGCTGCCGGGGCGGGTCAGCGCCAGGGAGGCCTTCAAGTAGGCCGGGTTGCTGGGCTTGTCGGCGTCGATGAAGACGAAGTCGTACGGCTCGGTGCCGGCCTCGACCAGCTGCTCGGCCGACTTGAGCGCGGGGCCGGTGCGGAGGTCGACCCGCTCGGCGACGCCCGCCCGGCGCAGGTTGTCGGCCGCGACCGCGGCGTTCTGCGGCTCCAGCTCCAGGGTGGTGACGTGGCCGTCCCCGCCGACGGCGCGGGCCAGCCAGATCGTGCTGTACCCGGCCAGCGTGCCGAACTCCAGCACCCGCCGGGCGCCGCTCATCCCGCACAACAGGGCCAGCAGCTTCCCCTGGTTCGCCGCGACCTCGGCCTGCGGCATCGTCGTCGCCCCGCCGGACCGCCGGGCGTGCACCAGCGCCTCGTCCTCGGGGACGAGGGTGTCGACGAAGTAGGCGTCGACCTCGCGCCAGGCCTGTTCGGATGCGTACATGCCGTCGTTCCTCCCCAGCGGTGGTCCCGGCCGCTCGGGTCAGTCGGCGAGCCAGGCGAAGTCCTCAGGATGGCGCATCTGGTGCAGGCAGACCAACAGCCCGTTCCTCTCGTCGAGGTCCTCGACGGCGTCCAGCCAGGGGACGGCGGCGAGGAGTTCCACCAGGTCGTCGGTGACGGCGGTGTCGAGGAAGGCGTCGAGGTCGGCGGGTATCGGGTCGTCGGTCAGGCAGAGCCAGGCGAGGGCGGCGCCGACCCGGACCTCCGGCGGGCGGGCCTCGTCCCGCCACCAGGCGTGCAGGAGCGCGGTGGTGGCCGGATCACGCGTCTCCCAGGCGAGTTGACCGAGCGCCAGGACGAGGGAGGCGCGCACTGCCGGGTCCTCCTCGACGGCGAGGCGCCCGTGCAGCACGGCCGCGACCACGGGCGCCGGGGGCGGCACGACCGCTGCGGCCTGGGCGACGGCGTGGCGGACCTCCGGGTCCGGGTCGTCCAGCAGGTGGAGCAGCAGCGCCGCGTCCGCGGCCACGGCCGAACGGGCCGCCTCGATCGACCGGTTGGCCAGGCTGCCGTCCTGCTCGTACCGGGGCCGGTCCGCCGGGAGGCCGACGCGCAGCAGGCCGCCACGCGTCCCGTCGCCCCACGGCATCCGGTGGGCCACCGACGCCGTCAGCCGCACCAGCGAAGCGCGGTGCCGGGGGTGCGCGAAGGCGACGCGCAGCAGGAAGGGGACGGCCAGGGCGCCGGCCGTGGAGGTGCCGCCCTGGTGGGCGAGGCGGTTCCACAGCGTGGCGAGGGCTCCCTCGGAGGCCCTCGCGTCACCCAGGCGGACGGTCTCCAGCAGGGCGGGGACGTCCTGGGCCGAGCCGTAGGCGTGGTCGAACCGGGCCCAGGGCACCGCGTCGTAGCGCAGGTCGTCCTTGACCACCCGCGGTATCGCGGCCACGACCGGGCGCACGTCCTCACGCTCGGGCAGCGTGCCCGCCCAGCCCCTCGCGGCCGGTGCCGACGTCTCGGTCCCGATCCACCCCACAGCAGTTCCCCGTCCCGCAGACCAGTTGGTGCACACCCTTCCTCACATGTGCCACCGACAACCCGAAGGGCTGCCGGTGGCGAAGGTGGTGATGCTGGGGGATCGGGCGGCGTCAGGGCGCGGGCACCGGCTCCCGGTCGGTGGCCGGGGCGGTGCGCGGCGCCGGGGTCCGGGGCGGCGCCGGGCGGAGCAGGACGGCGCAGGCGAGGGCGGCCAGCAGGGCGAGCGAGGCCGCGACGATCAGGCAGAGCCGCAGGCCGTCCAGGAAGGAGCCGCTGAGCGCCGTCAGGGCCTGGCCGGTGGCCGGGCCGAGGTCCAGTCCGGCGACGGCGCCGAGGCCCTGCTCGCGGGCGACGTCGACGACGTGGCCGGCGGTCGCGGCCGGTACCCCGGCGTCCGTGAGCCGGCCGGGCAGGGCGTCCACGGCCCTGGTGGTCAGCAGGGCGCCGAGCACGGCCGGGCCGAGCGCGCCGCCGACCTGGCGGAAGGCGTTGTTGCCGGCCGCGGCCATGCCCGCCAGGTGGTGCGGGACGGCGGAGACGGCGGTGGCGGTCATCGGGGTGAGCACGGCGCCCAGGCCGAGCCCGAGCAGCAGCAGCCGCCAGGCGATCGAGCCGAAGGAGGTGTGGGCGTCGAGGTTCGTCAGCGACAGCAGCGAGCCCGCCGTGACGACCAGGCCGGAGGTGATCAGGACCCGGGCGGACACCCGGTGCATCAGGCGCCCGACGGGCAGGCTGGCGGCCAGCGACGCCCCGGTCACCATGACCATCCGCAGGGCCGCCTGGAGGGTGGTCAGGTGCTGCACCAGGCCGAAGTACAGGCTGAGCGCGAAGAAGAAGCCGATCAGACCTAGGAAACTGATCATGGCGACCAGCGAGGTGGCGGTGAAGGCCGGGCTGCGGAACAGGGCGGGGTCGATCATCGGACTCGCGCTGCGCCGCTCCACGGCGACGAAGACGACCGCGGCGAGCGCACCCAGCACCAGGGCGGCCACCGTGGCGGGCTCGCCGAAGCCGTTCGCGCCGCCCTCGATGACGCCGTAGACCACGGCGGTGACGGCCACGGCCGCGCTGATCTGTCCCGGCCAGTCGAGCCGACGGCCGTGCGGGGCGCGCGAGTCGGGCAGCAGGAACGCGGCGACGGCCAGCACGACCAGCGACACCGGGACGGGCAGCAGGAAGATCCAGCGCCAGGCGACGTGGTCCAGCAGCACGCCCGCGATCAGCGGACCCACGGCCAGCGAGGCCAGCATGGACATCGCCCACAGCCCGATGAACCTCCCGCGCTCCCGGTGGTCGGGCACCGCGTGGCTGATCAGCGCCAGCGTGGTCGGCAGCAGCGCCGCCGCGCCGAGGCCGGAGGCGGCCTGCCCGGCCCACAGCACCTGGACGGAGCCGGAGCCCAGCGAGACCGCCGCGCCCACCGCGCACAGCGCCATGCCCGCCTGGAACACCCGCTTGCGGCCGTGGACGTCGCCGACCACGCCGGTGGTCAGGATCAGCGCGGCCATCGGCAGCACGAACGCGTCCGACACCCAGGACAGTTGGGCCGTGGTGGCGCCGAGCGCCCGCTGGATCGCGGGCAGGCTGACCGACACGGTGGTCACGGGCAGGTAGGCGACGAAGACGCCCAGGCAGGCCATGACGAGGGTGACGCCCCGTCCGGTCCTGGGGCCTTGCATCGTTGCGGAGTTCACGGAGGTCGTCCTTCGGGTGCGGAGGGTGCGGAGGGTGCGGAGTCGCCGACCAGCTTCACCCCGGCGGGTTCGGGATCCCCGAACGATCTCGGAGGACGTTCCGGAACATCCATTCCGGTGCCGACTGTGTGATGATTCCGCCATGCCCGACGCCCTGGACCGCACGATCATCCACGGACTCCACTACGGCCCGCGGGTCCCCTTCCGCCGCCTCGCCGAGGTCATCGGGGTGTCCGAGCAGACCGTGGCGCGCCGCTACACCGCGCTGCGCCGCAGCGGGGTCCTGCGCGTCGTCGGCCTGAGCTCCGCCGCCGCCCACGGCCGGGCCGAGTGGATCGCCCGCCTGCGCTGCCGACCCGACGCCGTGGGGCCGCTCGCCGACTCCCTCGCCCGCAGGCCCGACGTCGCCTACGTCGGCATCGCCTCCGGCGGTTCGGAGATCAACTGCATCATCCGCTCACCGGCCGGCACCGGCCGCGACGACGTCCTGCTGCGGCAGCTCCCCAAGGCGGCCTCCGTCCTCGACATGAGCGTCGACCTGCTCATCCACCCCTTCGGCCCCGAGCGCGCGGGCGGCTGGACCGGCGGCGAGGGCTCCCTCACCGAGGAGCAGGTCCGCCGGCTCGCCGGGGAGCGTCCCGCCCCCGTCGGCCCCCCGCTCACCCCGACCGACGAGGACCTCCCCCTGCTGGCCGCCCTGGCCGAGGACGGCCGCGCCTCCCACACCCGCCTCGCCGAGGTCACCGGCTGGTCCAAGCCCCGCGTCGCCCGCCGGATGGAGGCCCTGGAGTCCTCCGGCTCGCTGGTCTTCGACATCGACACCATGCCGGAGCGGCTCGGCTACGAACTCAACGCCACCCTCTGGCTCCAGGTCGACCTGTCCGGGCTGCACCGCATCGGCGAGGAGATCAGCCGGCACGACGAGGTCGCCTTCGCCGCGGCCGTCAGCGGCCGGCACAACATCATGGCCGTCGTGTTCTGCAAGGACACCCCGGACTTCTACCGCTACCTGAGCACCCGCCTCGCCCGCATCGAGGGCGTCCGCGGCTACGAGATCAGCGTCCGCGTGCGCCGCCTCAAGCAGGCCGCCTCCCTGATCCACCACGGCCGGCTGATCCACCCGGCCCTGGCCTGACGGGCGGCCGGGAAGCAGGCAGCCGGGGCCGGTAGCCAGGGGCTGTCCGTGGCGCCTCCTAGGGTGCGCCGGTGAACGTTGATGATCTTCAGTGGCAGCTGAGCCACCACGGCGGCGTACCGCGGGAGCTCGTGGCGGCCCTGCTCGAACGGGGCTGTACGGAGCTGGTGGCGGCGGCGGCGCGGGAGCGCGGGGACTGGTGCTGCGCCGAGGGCGTGGTGCGGGAACTGTGCGCGGCCGGGGAGTTCGGGCGGGCCTGGGAGGTCGTCGAGCCGTTCGCGGCGACCGGGTGGCAGCCCGCGGTACGGGTGGGCGCGGACGTCCTGCTGCGGTGGGGGCGGATCGGGCGGGCGCTGGAGCTGGCCTGCCCCGCCGAGCCGGCCGGGGACGGGTTCGACGAGGCCCGGGCCTGGCGGGACTACGCCGAGGTGCTGGTCCGGGCCGGCGGATCGACGAGTTGCGCGAACACGCCGGCACGGACACCTTCGCCGCGCTGCGCCCGTACGTGCGGGGCTTGGAGGAGGCGGGCAGCCCCGGGGAGGCGGAGGCGTACCTGCGCGGCCGGATCGCCACCTCGACCTACGCGGGGCACTACGAGAACGCGCTGCTGGAACTCCTCGTGCGCCAGGGCCGGTTCGAGGACGCGGTGGCGGCGGTGGCGCACACCTTCGACAACCTTCACGACGGGAACCTGCTCCAGCCAGTGCTGCTTCTGCTGGCCGAACACGGCCTGCACGAGCGGGCGTTGGAGCTCACCGTGGGACGAAGTCCCGAATTCCACGCGGAGAAAGACGAGTTCTGGCTCCGGTCCAACCGGTGATGGCTGATGGGGGAGTCCGGCCGCGCGGGACCTGGCGGGCCTGCTGGTGCGGCAGAGCCGGTACGCCGAGGCCCTCGCCGTCGTGCCGGGGGTGGCCGCGCAGCGGGAGGAGGCGCGGAACTTCTGGACGCGACGGGGCTGAGCGCGATGGCGCCGGCCTGCCGGTGGGCGCGGCTGGCCGGGGCCGGGTGAATCGTTACTTCTCGTAGGTGGTCCACTGCTGGTTCGAGGTGCCGATCGACAACTCGGTGGTGACGGGCTGGTCCGCCCCGTTGGCCTGGAGGACGTAGTCCTGGTACTTCGCGCTGGCGATGGCGGTGGCGTCCACGCTCGGCTCCACGATCCAGCGCTGGGCCAGGTCGCTCGGGTTGCAGGCCTTCTGGGTGACGGGCTTGCCGGGACCCTTGGCGGCGATGCACTTGCCCCAGTGGTTGCCCTTGATGGTGTAGCTGCCGTCACCCAGCGGCGAGAACGTCCAGATCTGCCAGGTGAGCGCGGCGTCGCGGGTCCAGACGTCGCTGCCGAGGTACTCGTCCAGGTTGGTGCTGTCGCTCTGCACCTGGAGGGAAGCGGTGACCGGGACGGCGGCGGTGGCCGTGTCGCAGTTCAGGACGGCGCCGCCGGTGAGGGAGGCGGTCGCCACGAGGGTGGCGACGGCCTTCTGGGTGATGCGCACTGCTTCTCCTAGTTCGAGGGGTCGGCGAGCCCGGGGTGGGCCCGCCCGGCCGCGAAACTAGGGGTGCGAGGGAAGTCGTTTGTGGACGACTCGATGAGGGTAGGCCAACTGGTTCCGACGTTTCACTGGGACAGCGCAGCAGCGGCGGTCGCGAGGGTGAGGAAGGACTGCCAGGCGGCTGGGGTGAAGCTGAGGTAGGGGCCGCTCCTGTCCTTGGAGTCGCGGACCAGGACGGCGGTGGTGGTTTCGGCGACCTCGACGCACTCGCCGCCTTCGTTACTGCTGTGGGTGCTCTTGCGCCAGGGAATCTCGACGCATTCGCCGCCCTCGTTGCCGCTGTGGCTGCTCTTGAACCAGGTCGGTTCGCTGCTCATGTGGTCCCCCCGGTTGGTGGGATGGCGCGGTCGGCTCGACGGTACGGCACCGGCCCGCCGCTGGTTAGCGGCGGGCCGGTGCCTGCGGGGGCGTCACTTCACGTAGGCGGTCCACTTCTGGTCCGAGGTGCCGAGCGCCAACTCGGTGGTGGCGGGCCGGTCCAGGCCGTTCGCCTGGAGGGCGGTGCCCAGGTACTTCGCGCTCGCGATGGCGGTGCCGTTCACGCCGGGGTCGAGGTACCACCGCTGGGCGAGGTCGTTCGCGTTGCAGGCCTGCTGGGTGACGTTCGCCCCGAGGCCGTTGCTCACGAGGCACTTGCCGTAGTGGTTGCCCTTGACGGTGTAGCTGCCGTCGCCGAGCGGCGTGAGGGTCCAGGTCTGGTAGGTGAGGCCGGGGTCCCGGGTCAGCATGGTGGCGCCGAGGTACTCGTCCAGGTTGGTGCTGTCGCTCTGGGCCTGGAGGGAGGCGGTGACCGGGACGGCGGCCGTGGCGGTCCCGGAGTTGAGGACGGTGAGGCCGGAGAAGGAGACGGCCGCCGCGAGGATCGCGACGGCCTTGTGGGTGATGCGCACTGCTGCTCACTCCTAGATCTAGGTAGTCGCGAGCCCGTTCGGTCGGGCCCGCTCAGCCGCGAAGCTAGGTGGGCGGCGGTGCGGTTCGGCCGCAGCTCGGGAGGTGTCGGCCCGAGTGGTCACGGTGTTTCACCTGGATGGGTCAGCCGATGCCGCCGCCCCCCGATGCCACCTGAACCCGGCCATAGCCGGACTCCCGGCAACTCGCACCCGTGAACCGCGAGGAGTGGGAAGTCGACGCTGCCGACTTCCCGTTCCTCCCGCGTGCCAGGGCCGCTACAGCGCGGCGCGGTACGCCTCCAGGCGCTCGGCCAGTTCCTCCGGGTGGCCGAGCATCGGCAGGTGGTCGCCGGGCATCTCGTCCGGCTCGATGCCGAGCCGCTCGACGGCCAGCCGCCGCATGAACTCCACCGGGAAGAACCGGTCACCGGCCGACAGCAGGACCTCGGTCGGCACCTGCGGCCAGGCGTCCAGCGGCCACGGGTCGCCGAACGGCGCAGCTGCTTGCGGTTGTTGGTGATGCGTCATCAGCTCGGCCGCGAGCTCCGCCGGGGTGTCGTGCAGGTAGAGGGTGACCGGGTCCTCCTCGGTGCCCTCGGGGACGCCCCGCCGCCGGTCGGCCTCCTGCCGGGCCCCGCCGTACCCGGTGGTGTCCCACCACGCGCCCGGCGTCTCGCCCGGGGCCGGGATCTGGGCCTGGAGCATGACCAGCAGGTCCACCGGCACCCGCGCGCACACCAGCGGCCCGGTGAAACCGCCGAACGAGTGCGCCACGACGACGAGTTCGGTCCGGCCTCCGATCGCCCCGACCACCGCGTCCGCGTACGCGCCGAGCCCGGCCGACTCGTCCCCGCACGGCAGGTCCGGTGCGATCACCTCGTGGCCCCGGCCGCGCAACTCGGCGGCCAGCGGCCCCCAGTACCACGCGTCCGCCGCCGCGCCGTGGATCAGTACGTACGTCGCCACCGTGCCCAACCTCCGTCTGCTCGGGAACTCGCCGCTCTCCGGCGCCGGGTGACCCCGTCACAAGCTACCCGCCCGCACCGGCCGCCCATCGGTTCCCACGACGGCCGGGCGGACGGCGGAACCTCAGGGCATGCCCGCCCGGCCACGTTCGGCGTCGGTGAGGTCGAGGGCGTTCAATCGTTGACGCCATCCGTCGACGCCTTCGGTCTCGTCCAACGCAGTGGCGAGCTCGATCAGCGTGGTGAGCGTCCGGGCCGTGTCCACGGGCGGTGCGGTGGGCCCGTGCCTACGCAGGGCGGTGGTGAGGACCCGCAGGGCGGCGCGGTCGTCGTTCTTGAACTCGCTGAGGATCCGGGCGTTGTCGAGGGCCCTGGCCAGCCCGGTGAGCTCCTTCGAGCCGCCGTACTCCAGCCCTGCGGGTTCGTCCCGCTGGATGAAGATGACCGAGTTCCCGGACGGGTCGACCATGGTGAACCGGCTTGCCCCCGGCCGGAACCGGGTGATGCGCGGCCTGCCCTTGGCCGGGACCTTCCCGTAGGCGGCGCGCAGGGCTCTGCTGAACTCGGCGTGGTAGGGCGCGACATCGTCGACCAGGATCAGGCAGCCTCCCACCTCCTCCTGGCCCGGGTCGGTGTTCTTCGGCGGTGTTCCGAAGTGCAGGGCGAAACCGCTCCACTCCAGTGCCAGGTAGAGGTAGGGCCGGGTCTGCTGGAAGGTGACCTCGAACCCCAGTGCCCGGTAGAACTCCAGCGTCTCCTCCACCGAAACGCACGGCATCACCGGCACCGTCGTCTCGTTGGCCCGTATCGTCGCTTCCGTCATGCCCGCCGCCTCTCGGTCTCCGCTCGGCACCACCGCTCCGAGCTTGCCGCAGATCGCGTTTTCGCGCCTATGGGGATCCCGGGGCGGCCGACGGGAAAGCCGGGTGCTCGAACGTCCCGGTCCCGCCTACGATCGCCCGCATGGAGCGACACGTGCCCCGTGGCCTCGGTCCCGTGGACAGTCATGCCGCCCGGTGCTGGGAGCGGGGCGACGCCGGGCACGAGCGGAGCATCCGCCTGCACCCGGTGCATCCCGAACGGAACCTCGCGCGGTACGTCGAGCGGATCGAGGCGGCGGGGTGGCGGCTGGTGGAGCGGACGTACCGGGACGACGGGGCCCACCGCCGGTGTTCGATGCGGTTCGCCCGTGGCGCCGGGTGAGCCCGGCCTCAGGTCAGGGTGCCCAGGGCCTGGAGGCCGGTGCGGCTGCTGCGGTAGACGGTGGAGCCGGCGGCGGCCAGCGAGACGTAGGTGTACCCGGTGCCGGAGCGGAGGTCGTCCGGGGCGTCCTGCCAGCGCGGGCTGCCGGTGGTGAGGTCGAAGGCGAACAGCCGGTCGTCGTTGGTGCCGACGTAGGCGACGCCGTTCGCGGTGGTCATCGAGCTCTCGCCGCGGCCCAGCCCCAGGGTCACGGTGGCCGTCCAACGCGGCTCGCCGGTCTCCGTGTCCATCCCGACGAGCTGCGTCCCGCTGAGGAAGCAGACCGTCCCGTCCGCGGCCGACAGCGGGTGGTTGGTCGCGCCACGCTGCATGCGCTGCCAGCGCACCCGGCCGGTGGCCGCCTCCAGCGAGCAGACCCATGTGGTGGTCGCGGTCCCGCCGGCGTACGTGAGCAGGACGGCGCCCCGGTGGACGACGGGGGTGGTGTTGACGCCGGGGACGGTCTCCTGCACCCAGCGCTGCTCGCCGGTGCGCGCGTCGAAGGCGCGGGCCCCGGCCCCGCCGGTGTACACGGTGTCGCCGTCCGCGGCCAGGAAGTCCCCGGCACCGGACGCCTTGCGCCAGCGCGTTTCGCCGGTGGCCGGGTCGTGGGCGTGCAGTGCGCCCCCGTGGACCGCGAACACGAGGCCGCCGCCGACGGCGACCGGGGTCTGCTCGGCGGGGAGCTCGGCCCACTCCGGCACCGGCACCTGCCAGCGCACCTCGCCGGTGGCGGCGTCCAACGCCTGCAGCCCGGTCGAGGTGGCCGTGTACACCGCGCCGTCGCCCACCGCCGACGGGCGGCCGCCCAGGTAGGCGGAGACGGCGTCGGGCGAGTCGACCGCCCGGCTCCAGCGGACGGCGCCGGTGCGGGGGTCGAGCGCGCGCAGGTTGCCGTCGGAGCCGGAGACGTAGAGGTCCCGCTGCGGGCCGTCGGTCAGGAGGAGCCGCCCGTTCGCGGCCGTCGTGCTCCAGAGCCGGGGTCCGTGCTCGGCGCTCCGGTCCGCCCACCAGCGGGCACCGCCCGCGACGGCGAGCGCGCCGATGCCGCCCGCCGCGCTCAACAGCAGCCGCCTGCGGTTGATCTGGTTGACCTGGGGGCGGGCCGGCGGGTTCTGGGCTGCTGCATCGGGATTCACTCCGTACAGGACTTCGTACCCGCTCGGATGGTTCCCGGCGCGCAACCCGGTGGCGGTCGGCGCGCAACCCGGTGGCGGCCGGCGCGGGAATCGGGGAGGCTCGGGCGCATGGTCTCGGTAGTGCAGAACGTGGCGGTCGACTGTGCGAACGCCTATGAGCTGGCCCGCTTCTGGAGTGAGGTGACGGGCCGACCGCTCGGCCCGGACGACGGGCCCGGCGACGAGGAGGTGGCGGTGATGCTCGCGGAGGGGCCGGTGCTGTACTTCAGTCAGGTGCCCGAGCCGAAAACGGCCAAGAACCGCCTCCACCTGTGCCTGCGCCCGGAGGGCCCGCGCGACCAGGAGGTGGCACGGCTGCTGGAGCTCGGCGCCACCCTCGTCGCCGACCGCCGCGAGCCGGACGGCACCGGGTGGGCGGTGCTCGCGGATCCCGAGGGCAACGAGTTCTGCGTGCTCCGCAGCGCCGCCGAGCGGGCCGCCACGGAGGCGGGGGCCTGAGCCGCCGTTCGACCCCGGCACTACGGGTGTCGTACGGGCGACTACAGGTGCAGTGTCGCCAGTTCCTCGGCCGTCAGCACGAGCCCGGCCGCGGCGGCGGAGTCGCGGACGGAGGCGGGGCGGCGGGCGCCGGGGATCGGCAGGACGCCGGGGGACTGGGCGAGGTGCCAGGCCAGGCAGATCTGCTGGGGGCTGACGCCCCGGGCGCGGGCGAGGGCGTGGAACGGGGTGTCGGTCGCCGGGGCGGCGGCGCCCGGGTCGTCGACGGCGCTGGTGGAGATGCCGCCGAGGGGGCTCCAGGGGAGGAAGGCCAGGCCGAGTGCGGTGCACAGGTCGAGGGTGTCGCGGGTGGCGGTGTACGCCGGGGAGAAACGGTTCTGAACGGAGACCAGGTGCGGGCCGAGGATCTCCCGGGCGGTGCGGATCTGCGCGCAGTCCACGTTGGAGATGCCGACCAGCCGTACCGTCCCCGCGTCCACCAGCTCGCGCAGCGCGCCGACCGAGTCGGCGAAGGGCACGGCCGGGTCGGGCTTGTGCAGCTGGTAGAGGCCGATGGCCTCGACGCCCAGCCGCGCGGCCGAGGCCCGGGCGGCCCGGTGCAGGTGGCGCGGGTCGCCGTCGACCGTCCAACTGCCGTCCCCGGGGCGGCCCCGCCCGCCCTTGGTCGCCACCAGGACGTCGTCGGTGCCGCCGCCGTACGTGGCCAGGGCGCGGGCGACCAGGCGCTCGTTGTGGCCCACCTCGTCCGCGTGCCAGTGGTAGGAGTCGGCGGTGTCGATCAGCGTCACGCCCGCGTCCAGGGCGGCGTGCACGGTGGCGACGGCCTGCTCCTCGGCCGGGCGGCCCTCGACCGACAGGGGCATCGCGCCCAGGCCGATCGCGCCGACGCCGAGGCCGCCGATCCGGCGGGTGGCGGGAGTCGTGGGGAGCGTGCTCATGCGTGGGCCTCCTTGACGGCCTGGGGCAGCCAGTCGGTGACGGGGGAGAAGCGGAAGCCCTGGTGGGCCGCCCGGCCGGTGTCCATCGCGTAGCAGTGGTCGAAGGAGAACGGGGAGTGCGGCCCGCCCTCACCGGCGACGGCCAACTCCGGCTCCCGGCCGACCACCTGGCCGACCACGGCGGACAACTCCCGTACGTCCAGGGCCTCCGGGGAGGCCGCGTTGACCGGGCCGGTGAAGTCCGCCTGCGCGGCCCAGGCCAGGAACCGGGCGATCTCCGGCGCGTGGACGAAGGACGCGCGCTGCGGCGACGGGTGCACGGCCACCGGCAGGCCGCGCCCGATCCGCTCCACGTAGTGCGCCAGCCGACCGGTGAAGTCGGCGCCGCCGAGGACGTGCGCGGTGCGGACGGTGACCAGGTCGAAGGGGGCCAGCCGGGTGAGCAGGGCCTCCGCCTGGCGCTTGCCCTCGGCGTAGTTCTCCGACCGGAACTCCTGCTCGGACCAGGGGAGTCGCAGGTCCACCCGCTCGGCCGACAGGTCGAGCGCCTGCTCCGGCAGCGGTGCGCCGCCGGGGCGGCCGAGGTGGGCGTAGACCTCGACGGTGGAGGTGAGCAGGTAGCGCGGGGTGCGGTCGGCGAACACCCGCGCGGCGACGGCCGCCTGGACGGGCGTGTAGCAGACCTGGTCCACGACGGCGTCGAAGCGCCGGTCGCCGAGCGCGGCGTTCAGCGCGGCCTCGTCGTTGCGGTCGGCGCGCAGGTGGGTCACGCCGTGCGGGGCGGGGACCGAGCCGCGGTTGACCACCGTCACCGCCGCGCCCGCGTCGCGGAGCTCCTCGATCAACTGCCTGCCGAAGTAGCGGCTCCCGCCGATCACGCACACGTCCATCGTTCGGATCCCCTCTGTCCGGCCCGGTTCCGTACCGTGCCGTCCCATGCCGTGCTGTCCCGCACCGTGCTGTCCCGCACTGTGCCGCCCCGCCCGCTGCGGGTCGGCTTCGGTGATCAGCCTGCCGCGCACGGGGCGACAGCAGTAGTGTCGAGCTGGAGCCCTCGTCATAAGGAGAACTGTTGATCGACGTCCAGCGGCTGGCCGTACTGCGGGAGGTCGCCCGCCGCGGCAGCTTCAACCAGGCGGCGCAGGCCCTGCACTGCACGCCCTCGGCCGTCTCCCAGCAGGTCGCCGCCCTCGAACGCGGCCTCGGCGCGCCCGTCGTGGAGCGCTCCACCCGAGGTGTCACCCTCACCGACGCGGGCCGCCTCCTGGTCGAGGCGGCCGACGCGATCGCCGCCGAACTCGCCGACACCCGGCAGCGCATCGACCGGCTGACCGCCGAACGGACCGCCCTGACCGTCGCCACCTTCGCCAGCGGCGGCCGCCGCCTGCTGCCCGCGGCGCTCGCCGCCTTCGCCGCCGACCACCCCGAGGTGGAACTCACCGTCCTGGAGGCGGAGCCGGAGGAGAGCCTGCCCGCCGTCCGCGAAGGCCGGGCCGACCTCGCCCTCGCCTACCACCTCGACGGGCCGCCGCCCAGCCGCCCCGGCGACCGCTCCGGCCTGGACTGGACCCCGCTCGGCGCGGACCCGCTGCGGGTCGTCCTGCCCGTCCGGCACCCGGCCGCGATCCGCTACCGGGACCGGCCCGAGCCGCCGCACCTGGCCGAACTCGCCGACCAGCGCTGGATCCTGGGCTGCCGCAAGTCCGCCGGCCAGCTCACCCACCACGCCGCCCTGGCCGGGGTCGAGCTGCGGATCTGCTGCATCGCGACCGACTACGAGTTCGCCCAGTCCCTCGTCCGGGGCGGGATCGGCATCGCCCTCATCCCCGAGATCGGCCTCGCCCCGCACCCCGACCTGGTCGCCCTCCCCCTCGCCGAACCCGGCCCCCGCCGCCACCTCGGCCTCGCCCTCGCCCGCCGCCGCCGGGGCCATCCCGCCCGCCTGGCCGAAGACCTGGCCGCCCACCTGACCGGCCGAGGATCAGGCGGGTCCTGACGCGACGGGCCCTCGCGGCCCGTCGACCCGAGGGAGCCGTTCCCGGCGGCGGGGGCCGTCCACGGCGCAGCCCGCCGGGCTGGAATGCGGTGGCCCGGGGGCGGTGGGCGCGCCAGAATGCCGCCATGCAGGCGATCACCGAGCACATCGAGCACATGGCGGCCCGGCTGGCCGAAGTTCCGGGCGTGGTGGGGGTGATGCTCGGGGGCAGCCGGGCGCGGGGGGAACACCGGCCGGAGTCCGACTGGGACCTCGGGGTGTACTACCGGGGCGAGTTGGACCTCGCCGCCCTGGGGGAGGTGGCGGGCCCCGGGGTCGAGGTCGCCGGGCCCGGCGGCTGGGGACCGTGGGTGAACGGCGGGGCGTGGCTGCGGGTCGGCGGGGTCGCCGTGGACTGGATCCTGCGGGACCTCGACCGGGTCGAGCGGGTGTGGGCGGACTGCCGCGCGGGCCGCTACGAGGTCGGCGTGCAGGCCGGGCACCCGCTCGGATTCTGGTCGCCCTGCTACGTTGGGGAGCTCGCGCTCGGTCGCGTACTCGCCGACCCGGCAGGGGAGTTGGCGACCCTGCGGGCGCAGGTCGCGGACTATCCCGAACCGCTGCGGGCGGCCCTGACGGCCGGGGCCTGGGAGGCGGAGTTCCTGGTCGGTGCGGCCGCGAAGGGTGCGGGGCGGGGCGACGTGCTGTACGTGTCGCTCTGCCTGTCCCGGGCGGTCGGCGTGCTGGTGCAGGCGTTGTACGCGCGGGACCGGCGCTGGTGCCTGAACGAGAAGGGCGCGCTGGCCGTCGCCGGTCGACTCGACGGTGTGCCCGTCGACTTCGAGGCCCGGGTGCGTCGACTGCTCGGCTCCGCCGGGGAGACGCCCGAGGCGCTGGCCGCGACGGTGGACCGGGCACGGCAGTTGGTCGGGGAGGTGGTGGCGGTCCTGCGCGGATGACCGCACGCGCTTCCCGCCACTCTCAAGCTATAGCGCACGGGGGGTCTTGCCGCAAGGCCCCGGTCGTGCCGCAGAATCTCCCCCTCCAGGGTCGTCCCTGGGGAGAACGGGAGGAATGTCAGGATGCGTGTGGTGCTCTCCACCTACGGTTCGCGCGGTGACGTCCAGCCGCTGGCGGGACTCGCGGTGAAGCTGCGGGAACTCGGCGTGCCGGTGCGGGTGTGCGCTCCGCCGGACGAGGAGTTCGCCCGGCGGCTGGCCGTCGACGGGGTCGAGCTGGTCCCGGTCGGACCGGACGTGCGGGCAGCGGTGCGGGCGGCCGTGAACGGGGCGCCGCCCGCGCCCGGGGACTTCCCCCGGCGGGTGGCCACGATGGTCGGGCAGTTCCACGAGGCCGTCGCGGCGACCGCCGGGCCGGGGGACACGGTGGTGGCCACCGGGCTGTTCCCGGCGGTGGCCGGCGCCCGGTCGGCGGCCGAGACGGTCGGCGCCCGCTTCCGGTACGTCGCCCTCCAGCCGACCATGCTGCCCTCCCCGCACCACCCGCCGTTCGAGTACCCGGGCCACCCGCACCCGCCGGGGGTGACGGACAACCGGGAGCTGTGGCAGGAGAACATCCGCACCATGGACGCGCTGTTCCGCGAGCCGGTCAACGCCCACCGGGCCTCGGTGGGCCTGCCCGCCGTGGACCGTGTGCGCGACCACATCCTCACCGACTGCCCCTGGCTGGCCACCGACCAACTCCTCGGCCCGTGGCCGGAGTTCGCCGGGAGCACGGTCGTGCAGACGGGGGCCTGGCTGCTGCCCGACCACCGCCCGCTGCCCGCTGCCCTGTCCGCCTTCCTGGACGCCGGGGAGGCCCCGGTGTACGTGGGCTTCGGCAGCATGCCGATGCGCGGCGCGCCCGACGCGGCGCGCGACGCGGTGACGGCCGCGCGGGCCCTGGGGCAGCGGACGGTGCTCGCCCGGGGCTGGGCGGAGCTGGCCCTCGCCGACGGCGGGGGCGACTGCTTCGCCGTCGGCGAGGTCAACCAGCAGGCGCTGTTCCCCCGGGTCGCCGCCGTCGTCCACCACGGCGGCGCGGGCACCACCACCGCGGCCGCCCTGGCCGGGGTCCCGCAGGTGGTGGTCCCGCAGATGGTCGACCAGCCCTACTGGGCGGGCCGCGTCGCCGAGTTGGGGATCGGTGCGGCCCACGACGGAGCCGTCCCCACCGTCGATTCGCTGACCACCGCGCTCCGAGCGGCGCGGGCCCCGGAGGTCGCCGCGCGGGCGACGGCGCTCGCACGCGAGATCCGTACGGACGGGGCGGAGGTGGCGGCGGGGCTGCTGCTGGGCTGACGGCCCGGGCGGAGCCAGGAGGCCAGGGGCCAGGACGTCAGGAGGTCAGGAGGTCAGGAACTGCGCCCCCGAGTCCGGGAGCTTGGCGCCGTTCCGGTCGAAGAACTCCCACAGCTTGGCCGTCTTGCCCGCCGGCCGGGCCACCACGACCTGGCGCAGCGGCAGGTCGCCCACGGTGACGATGGTCGGTTCGGTGACGCTCCCGTCCGTCCAGGTGACCTTCACCCGGGCGATGTCCGGCCCGAGGCTCAGCGCGACGATCTCGCCCGGTGCCACGGTGTCGCCCTTGCCGCGGGCGCCCTGGAGGCCGCCGGCGATGTACGCGCCGCTGCGGGGGTCGAGCTTGCCGGGGGCAGGGGTGATGCCCTCGGAGTCGTGGCTCTGCCGGACCCCGTCGACCGTGAAGTAGGTGTTGATGACGTCGGAGCCGGCGTCGTAGTACTGGTCGACGTACTCCGGGGTGGGCTTGCCGACCGCCGAGTCGTACGGGCTGCGCTCCTGCCACACGGCGAGGGCCTGCTCGTACGCCCGGTCCCTGGGCGCGGTCGGCCACACCGCCTGCCACAGCTTCCACTCCTTGCCGTCCGCCGTGGTGCCCTGCCCGAGCACCACCCGGAGCGGGGTGAACGGGTCCCGCGCGGACGGGGTGGTGGGCGTGCCCGCCGTGGGGGTCGGCGGGCCGCCGGTGCCGGAGCCGTGGCCGGTGCCCGCGGCGACCAGCGGCTGGGAGGCGGCCGGGGCCGGCCGCAGCTGGCTGATCGCCCCGCCCGCCAGCAGCACCGCCGAGGCCAGCGCCACGGCGCCGACCGCCGTCCGGCGACGGCGCCGGATCCGCCGGCCGCCCGCCACGATGTCCGCCACCGGCACCGGTCCGATCCGCGCCGTCGACGCCGCCTCGGCCAGGCCCAGCCCGACCCACAGATCGGTGTCCTTGCCCGCTTCCGGGTTCTCCATGGTCATACCGCCCCTCCGATCTCAGTCCTGTCCATCGTCTCCACCAGCGCCGGGACCAGCCGCAGCTTCGCTATGCCCTTCGCCGCGTGGCTGCGCACCGCGCCCACCGAGCAGCCCATCGCCAGTGCCGTCTGGCTGTCGCTCAGGTCCTCCCAGTGGCGCAGCACCACCGCCTCGCGCTGGCGCGGCGGCAGGGTGGCGAGCGCGGCCAGCAGTGCGCCGCGCTGGTCGGAGCGGGCGAAGCCGTCCTCCGGCCCGGCCGCGTCCGGCACCGCGTCGACCAGCAGCTCCGGCGGCCGGCGGCGCCAGCGGCGGGCGTGCTGGTTCACCAGGATCCGCCGCACGTAGGCGTACGGATCGTCGGCCCGACGCACCTTCGACCAGGCCGCGCAGGCCTGTTCCGCCGCCGACTGCACCAGGTCCTCGGCCGCGTACTGCTCGCCGGCCAGCAGGAACGCCGTCCGCACCAGCCGTGGCCAGGCCGCGACGATGAACGTCTGGAACTCCTCGTCCCGTGTGTTCTTCGGTTCTCCCATGAGCACCTCCTCGCCCACCAAGAGCCCACCCGGGGCCGGAAGCGCTTACTCCGCGGAGAAAAGGTTCGCGCCCCACCCTTCCCACGGCTACCATCCGCCGCATGATCCTCTCCCATGACGACTCAGGTGCCGGTCCGGCCGTCCTCCTGCTCCACTCCGCGGTGTGCGACCGGCGGATGTGGGACGCGCAGTGGCAGGCCCTGCTCGACGCCGGCCACCGCGTCGTCCGCTGCGACTTCCGCGGCTTCGGCGGGACGCCGCTCGCCGACGGGCCGTACGCCGCCGGCGCCGACGTCCTCGCCCTGCTCGACCACCTGGGCATCGAGTCCACCGCGGTGGTCGGCGCCTCGTACGGCGGGCGGACGGCCCTGACGGTGGCGTCGCTGCGCCCGCAGGCGGTCACCGCCCTGGCCCTGCTCGGCGCCGGCCGGCCGGGCCACCAGCCCTCCGAGGCCCTGCGGGCCTTCGGCGCCGAGGAGGAGGCGCTGGTGGAGGCGGACGACCTCGACGGCGCCGTCGAGCTCAACGTCCGCACCTGGCTGGGCCCGGAGGCCGACGAGGAGACCCGCGCGTTCGTCCGCCGGATGCAGCGCCACGCCTTCGAGGTGCAGTGGGACGCGACGGGCGGTCCGGAGCAGGAGGAGACCGACCTCGCCCGGATCACCGCCCCGACCCTGGCCGTCGCGGGCGCCCACGACCTGCCGGACTACCGCGCGATCGCCGCCGAACTGCCGGGCCTGCTGCCGAACGCCCGGCACGTCCGCCACCTCGAACTGCCCTGGGCCGGCCACCTGCCGAGCCTGGAGCGCCCGGCGGAGGTGACGGCACTGCTGACGGACTTCCTGCGGGAGTCCTCGGCGGCGCGGTAGCAGGGCGCCGGCCGGGCGGTGGCGGCGCGTCGGCGGGGCCGCGGCGGCGCGGCAGCAGTGCGGTGGTGCGTGTGCGGCGGTCCGGGCCGGGGCGGCTCCGGCGAGTATCGGCCAGGGGGTGGAAAGGCCGGACTCGAACGTGCGTCGGGGGCCATCATGGACGGGTGCACTTCACCTCGGAGACCAGCTCGGACGGCGTCCTGGAACGCCCTTTCGTCCTTGACGGCGTACCCGGCGTGCTCTGGCAGCCGGACGGCTCCGGCCCCGACGGCCCTCCCGGCCCCGACGGCCCTCCCGGCCCTGACGGTACGGGCCCCGGCGCGCGGCCGCTGGTGCTGCTCGGGCACGGGGGCGGGGGCGGGCAGGGCCGCTGGGGGCCGCGGGAGCGGGCGCTGCGCTGCGCGCGGCGGTACGGGTGGGCGACGGTGGCGATCGACGCGCCCGGGCACGGCGAGCGGGCGCGCACCGCGCAGGACGAGCGGTTCGCCACCGAGATCGGGCAGTTGCTGGCGGCCGGGCGTCCGGTCAGCGCGTGGGTGGCCCGGCACACGGCGGCGCTCGCGGAGCGGGCCGTGCCGGAGTGGCGGGCGGTGCTGGACGCCCTGGCGGACGCGACGGGGGAGGGCCTGGGGCCGGTCGGCTACTGGGGGTTGTCGCTCGGCACGGTGATCGGCGTCCCGCTCGCGGCGGTCGAACCCCGCATCGTGGCGGCGGTGTTCGGCCTGGCGGGGAACGCCGCGCTGGCGGAGGCGGCCGGGCGGGTGACCGTGCCGGTGGAGTTCGTCCTCCAGTGGGACGACGAACTCCAGCCGCGCGAGGGCGCGTTGGCGCTGTACGGGGCGCTGGGCTCGCGGGAGAAGACGCTGTACGCCAACGCCGGGGGCCATCTGGCGGTGCCCGACTTCGAGGCGGCGGCCTCGGAGGGCTTCCTGCTGCGCCACCTCGGCGGCGGGGGGCCGGCGGCGGCCTGACCGGAGCCGTGTGCGCCGGCGCCCCGATCCGACCACACTTCCACCACATCCACCCGGCGCTTCACAGCTTTCCCACAGCTTTCCCACGGTGTCCGCTGTCCGTATTGCCGGGATCAGCGGAATTTGTCAAGAATTACTTGACATGGTCATATTCCGGCGCTTGTCGAGGGCGAGTAAAACTTCGCAAAGAATTGCCCTCCTCAACCACTCCGTCGGACGTTGATTTCAACAGAATGTTGCAGCTCAGCGGCCCTGCCGTCACCCACCGTCGATTTGGCGTGACCCACCGCGCCCATCCCGCTCCGCAATCCGCAGGAGTACGGTTCCCAACGAATCGCCGAACGGGCTCCCGAGCAATCTCCCGAGCCCCCTCGGCCGTACCGGGGAATTGGTGCGCCGCATGGGTCTGCAAAAGGGTGGGGAAGGAGTCCCGGAAGGGGTTCCGCCGGTGGTCCGTCCGCTATCCGTCAAGTTGGTCGTCGAAGTCCTGCGCGGTGTCGCCCAGGTCGATTTCATGCCGTCCGCCGTGTGCGGACTCCTCTTCGTCGTCGCACTGTTCGCCGCCGGCTGGCAGTACGGCGTCTACGGCCTGCTGGGCAGCGCCGTCTCCACCGCCGCCGGGTACGCTCTCCGGCTGCGGCGGGACACCGTCGAGGCGGGGCTGACCGGGTACAACGGGTGCCTGGTGGCGCTCGGTTGCGCGGTGTTCCTCGACCCGGGCGATCCGGCCACGGTCGTGGTCGCGGTGCTCGGCGCGGTGGTCGCCGTGGTGGTGACCGCCGGGCTCGGGGTGCTGCTGGAAGGGCGTGGACTGCCCGCGCTGACCGCTCCGTTCTGCCTGGTCGCGACCGCCGTCACGGTGGCCGCGCCCGGGTTCCGGCGGCTGTGGCCGGAGGGCGGCAGCCCGGCCGCGCTGCCCGCACCGGCCACCGGCGGCACCGGCCTGAGCTGGGAACACCTCTGGCACGGGTTCTTCGCCAACATCGGCCAGGTCTTCCTCATGCCCCAGTGGTACGTCGGCCTGCTGTTCCTGGCCGGGCTGTTCGCGGCCGGCCGGCTCGCCGGGCTGATGGCCTGCGTCGGCAGCGCCACCGCACTGCTCACCGCCCGGGTGTTGGGCGCCCCGGCGGAGGCGGTCGAGCAGGGGCTGCTCGGCTACAGCAGCGTGCTGGTGGCGCTGGCGCTGTGCGGGGTGTTCATCGCCCCGGACGGCTGGAGCGCGGCCTACGCCGTGCTCGGTGCGGCGGCCGCCACCGTGCTGACCCCGGCGCTCGGCGCGGTCACCGCGCCGTTCGGCGGCCACGCCTTCACCTGGCCGTTCGTCCTGACCACCCTGCTGTTCCTGGCGGCGGTGCCGGCGATTCCCCGGCTGCGTCGGATCTGAACCCGTAGTCGCCCTAACCTGGTATTCCGTCGGCCAACTCCCCTGCAATTCCTATGACTTGCATTTCGTCGGATTCTCGGAAAGGAGAAGTGGTTCCGATGAACCTCTCCCCGCGTGAGATGGACAAGCTCTACATCTACGTCGTGGCCGATCTGGCCCGCAAACGCCGCGACCGAGGCGTCAAGCTCAACTACAGCGAGGCCTGCGCGCTGATCAGCGAGGCCATCATGGAGGGGGCCCGGGACGGCCGCACCGTCGCCGAGTGCATGGAGATCGGCAAGCAGGTCGTCAGCAACGCCGAGGTCATGCCCGGCGTCCGCGAGATGCTGCCGCTGCTCCAGGTCGAGGCCGCCTTCCTGGACGGCACCAAGCTGGTCTCCTGTCACGACCCGGTCGGTGCCTGACCCATGACCGCACCACAGTCCGCCACGGTCGTGCTGGCCGGCGGGCACGAGAGCGACGGCGGCCGCGACCTGGCCGCCCTGGTCGGGCAGGGGCGCGGGCAGGGGCACGGGTACGCCGGGCACGCGGCGGCCGCCGCCGGGCGCCCGCTCGCCGAAGCCGTCCGGTCCGCCCTGGCGGCCGGGGACGGGCCGGTGTGCGTCGTCCCGATGACCCTCGGCCGCGACCCGAAACTGATCGCCGACACCGCCCGCGCGCTGCGCTGGCTCGCCGCCGGCGAGGGCCGCGGACGGCTCGCGCTCACCGCACCCTTCGGCGCCGCCGAGCACCTGATCGGCTGGCTGCGCGCCGCCGCGGCCACGGCCGGCGACGGGGACGCCGTCCTGGTCACCGCCCCGGCGGCCGGGCCCTTCGAGGACGCCGAACTGTTCCGGATCGCCCGGCTGGTCCGCCAGTACGGGCGCCACCACCGGGTCGAGGTCGCCTTCACGGGCGGCGACCCCGACCCGGCCGAGGGCGTCGAACGCTGCCGGCTGCTCGGCGCCGGGCGGGTCACGGTCGTCCCGGCCTCCTTCGGCACCGCGCCGCCCCCGGGCCCGACCGGCGAGGGCGTCCGGGACGGCGGCCCGCTGCTGCGCCCGGCCGCGATCGCCGGAGTGGTCGCGGCCCGCACGGCGGCGGCGCTGCACCTGCTCGGCCACGGCGAGGACGGCATCCTGGCCGGCCTCGACGCCGAGCACGGCCACGGCTACGCCCACAGCCACGGCCCGGGCGAGGCGCACCACCACCACGGCCACCCGCACGCCCCCACGCACCCCCACCCCCACCCCCAAGCACCTGCACACACCCCCCACTGAACCGGCAGAGAGGAAGGCCAGCCATGTCCGGTGGCGCTGCGTACCTGTACGGCGACGACCCGGTGGAGATCAACGCCGGCCGCGCCAAGGCCACGATCATGGTCAGCAACACGGGCGACCGCGCGATCCAGGTCGGTTCCCACTACCACTTCTTCGAGGCCAACCGCGCCCTCGACTTCGACCGCAACGCCGCCTTCGGCAAGCACCTCGACATCCCGGCCGGCACCGCCGTCCGCTTCGAGCCGGGTGACACCAAGGACGTCACCCTGGCCGATTTCGGCGGGCACCGCCGCCTGGTCGGTTTCAGCAACCTGGTGGACGGCGGCACCACCGCGCGCGACACCCGTGCCCGGGCCATCGACCGGGCCATCGCGCGCGGCTTCAAGGGCACCAACCTCGACCTCAAGGACGACGACCTGCACGGCAGGGACTTCCACACCCGGACCCACTCGGAGGGCGACCGCTGATGGCCATGCTGTCCCGCAAGCAGTACACCGACCTCTTCGGCCCCACCGTCGGTGACCGCTTCCACCTGGCCGACACCAACCTCGTGGTCGAGGTCGAACAGGACTTCAACCAGGGCCACTACGGCGACGAGGCCGTCTACGGCGGCGGCAAGGGCATCCGCGACGGCATGGCCCAGGACCCGGCCGCCACCTCGGCGCAGGGCGCGCTCGACCTGGTGATCACCAACGTCGTCGTGCTGGACCCGGTGCTCGGCGTGGTCAAGGGCGACATCGGCGTCAAGGACGGCTTCATCACCGCCGTCGGCAAGGCCGGCAACCCGCACACCCAGAGCGGGGTGCACCCCAAGCTGGTGATCGGCCCCGGCACCGAGGTGATCTCCGGCGAGCACCTGATCGCCACCGCCGGCGGCATCGACACCCACATCCACTTCATCGCCCCGCAGCAGGCCCAGGAGGCGCTGAGCAACGGCATCACCACCCTGATCGGCGGCGGCACCGGCCCCTCCGACGGCACCAACGGCACCACCTGCACCCCCGGCCCGTGGAACATCGGGCGGATGTACCAGGCGGTCGAGGACCTCCCGGTCAACGTCGGCCTGCTCGGCAAGGGCAACGGCTCGCTGCCGGGCGCGCTGCGCGAGCAGGTCGAGGCCGGGGTGTGCGGGCTCAAGGTGCACGAGGACTGGGGCAGCACCCCGGCGGCCATCGACAGCGCGCTGCGGGTCGCCGACGAGTACGACGTGCAGGTGGCCATCCACACCGACACCCTCAACGAGTCCGGCTTCTTCGAGGACACCCTGTCCGCGATCGACGGCCGCACCATCCACACCTTCCACACCGAGGGCGCGGGCGGCGGCCACGCCCCCGACATCATGCGGATCGCCGGCGAGCCCAACGTGCTGCCGTCCTCCACCAACCCGACCCTGCCCTACACCGTCAACTCGGTGGACGAGCTGCTCGACATGGTGATGGTCTGCCACCACCTCAGCCACGACATCCCCGAGGACGTCTCCTTCGCCGACTCCCGGGTGCGCGCCGAGACCATCGCCGCCGAGACCGTGCTGCACGACGAGGGCGTCATCTCGATCTTCTCCTCCGACTCGCAGGCCATGGGCCGGATTGGGGAGTCCTTCACCCGCGCCTTCCAGACCGCCCACCACTGCAAGGCGCAGCGCGGCAAGCTGGACGGCGACAGTGAGCGCAACGACAACGTCCGGGTGCTGCGCTACCTCGCCAAGCTCACCATCAACCCGGCGATCGCCTCCGGCACGGCCGAGTACATCGGCTCGCTGGAGCCCGGCAAGCTCGCCGACATCGTGCTGTGGCCGATCAACTCCTTCGGCGCCAAGCCCAAGCTGGTCATCAAGGGCGGCCTCATCAACTGGGCGCTGATGGGCGACCCCAACGCCTCGCTGCCCACCCCGCAGCCGGTCTACTACCGGCCCATGTACGGGGCGCTCGGGCGGGCCAGGCAGGCCACCCGGATCACCTTCATGTCCCAGGCCGCCGTCGACCTCGGGGTGCCGAAGGAACTCGGCCTGGACAGCCGGGTGCTGCCGGTGCGGCACTGCCGCTCGGTCGGCAAGCAGCACATGGTGCGCAACGACGCGCTGCCGAGGATCGCGGTCGACCCGGAGACGTACAAGGTCACCCTGGACGGCGAGCCCGCGACCATCGAGCCGGCCCGCGAACTGCCGCTCAACCACCTGTTCTACCTCGCGTGAGCGGCGCCGACCCGGGGCCCGCCGACCCGGTGCCCGCGGATCCGGTGCCCGCCGGCCCGGGCCCGACGGACCCGGGCCCCGCCGGTGCGGGCCTGGACGCCCTGCTGGTCAGCCTCCAGCTGACCGACTCGGCCTTCCCCAGCGGCTTCTACACCCTCTCGCACGGCCTGGAGGGCTACGCCCAGGCCAAGGCCGTCACCGCCGACACCATGCCGGTGCTGCTCGCCGACCTGCTGCGGCACAGCGTCGGACCGGCCGACGCCACGGCGCTCGCCCTGGCCCACCGGGCCGCCGGCGCCGGGGACTGGGCGCTGCTCGCCGAGACCGACCAGCGGCTGCACGCCACCAAGCTCAACCGCGAGCTGAGGCTCGCCGCCACCCGCACCGGGCGCCAACTCCTGGACATCGCCCGGGAGTCGGTGGGCGGCGAGCCGCTGGAGCGGTACGCCGCCCTGGTCGCCGACAAGCGCGCCCCCGGCTGCCAGGCGGTGGCCGCCGGGGTCGCCTACGCCTCGGCCGCCGTCCCCGTCGAACAGGCCGTGGCGGGCGACCTGTTCGCCTTCTGCACCAGCTTCGTCGGCGCCGCGCTGCGGCTGCGGCTGACCGACCACCGCAAGGCGCAGGTGGTGCTGCGGGCCACCGCCCCGGTCATCCGCGAGGTCGTGGCGGCCGCGCTGGAGCGGGAGTCGGCGGAACTCGGCGGCTGCGTACCGGTCGCGGACGCGATGTCCGGACGGCACGAACGGGCCGAGGCCCGGCTCTTCGCGAGCTGAACACCCGCTGAACGCTGGACACCCCTACGAATGGAGGAGGACCCCATGACCGAGAACGTGCTCCGGGTGGGCATCGGCGGCCCGGTCGGCTCCGGCAAGACGGCGCTCATCGAGGCGCTGGTGCCGGTGCTGATCGAGCGCGGCCACCGCCCCGCGGTGATCACCAACGACATCTACACCCAGGAGGACGCCCAGCACGTCCGCCGCACCCTCGCCGGGGTGCTCGACCCGGAACGGGTGGTCGGCGTCGAGACCGGCGCCTGCCCGCACACCGCCGTGCGCGACGACCCGACCATGAACCTGGCCGCCGGGGCCGAGATGCTGGAGCGCTTCCCCGACGTCGACACCCTGCTGTACGAGTCCGGCGGCGACAACCTGACCCTGACGTTCAGCCCGGTGCTGGTCGACCTCTTCCTGTTCGTCCTCGACACCGCCGAGGGCGAGAAGATGCCCCGCAAGCGCGGCCCGGGCATCACCGAGTCGGAGCTGCTGGTCATCAACAAGACCGACCTCGCCCCGTACGTGCGCGCCGACCTCGGCGTCATGGAGTCCGACGCCCACCAGGTCCGCGAGGGCGGGCCGGTGGTGCTCACCAACTGCCTGACGGGGGAGGGGCTGGAGGAGATCGCGACCTTCCTGGAGACCTTCCGCAAGGTCCCGGCATGACGGTGGCCGCGCGGGCCCCGGAGGGGCGGCGGCCGGTGCCCCGGCTCGACCCCCGGCACTACGAGCCGGCCCGGGTCCCGCAGGCGGTCCGCCGGTACGCCGGGACGCCCGACACCCTCGTGGTCGGGCGCCCCGGCAAGGTCGGGCTGCTGGAGCTGGCCTTCGAGCGGATCGGCGGGCGCACCGAACTCACCGGCCACTACCAGAAGTCGCCGCTGCAGATCATGCGCCCGCTGTACTTCGACCCGGCCCGCCCCGACCTCGCCGTCACCCTGCTGATGTCCACCGGCGGCGGCATCCTCCAGGCCGACCGGCTGCGCACCGACATC
Organism: Kitasatospora sp. NPDC001309; assembly: GCF_042896295.1. NCBI lineage: Bacteria > Bacillati > Actinomycetota > Actinomycetes > Kitasatosporales > Streptomycetaceae > Kitasatospora > Kitasatospora sp. NPDC001309. The sequence continues at coordinate 267,025 of NZ_JBIAXC010000003.1, forward strand.
CGCTGCGGGGCCGACACGGCGGTCCACCTGACCACCCAGGCGGCCACCAAGGTCTACCGGATGGAGTACGACTACGCGACGCAGCTGGTCAATCTGGAGGCCGGGCCCGGCGCCTACGTGGAGTACCTGCCCGAGCCGGTGATCCCCTTCGTCGACTCGCGCCTCTACCAGCGCACGGTGCTCACCGTGGACCGGGGGGCGACCGTCCTGGCGGGCGAGACCGTCCTCGCCGGCCGCCTCGCCCGGGGTGAGCGCAACGCCTACCAGGTCTTCGCCTCGGACCTCGAAGTGCGGCGCCCCGACGGCGAGTTGGTGGCCCTGGACACCGTCCGGCTGGAGCCCGCCGGGGCTGGCGTCACCGGCCCCGCCGTACTCGGCGGGCACGACGTGATGTCCAGCCTCTACGTGCTCAGCCCGCTCGCCCCCGCCGCCCGGATCGCCGACGCGCTGCACGAGGCCCTGGCCGACCGCGGCCTGCTGTACGGGGTCAGCGTGCTGCCGCAGGACAGCGGTGCCTGGCTGCGGCTGCTCGACTCCGACACCCGCGTCTGCGCCGCCGCCCTGCGGGCCGCCTGGGACGCCGTCCGCCGGCTGCTGATCGGGGCGCCGGCGCCGGAGCTGCGCAAGACCTGACGGGGCCGGGGGCCGGGGGCCTGGTCGGGCGGGGGAGGCCTGGTCGGGCCCGGAGTCCTGGCGGCCCTAGGAGTCCCGGTCGCCCCCGGGGCGCAGGTCCGTGTCGGCGAGGCGGGCGATCTGCCGGTGGCTGAGTTCGACCGTGCGGTTCATGTGCCGAAGCAGGAAGGCCAGCTCGTCCTCGCTGTCCTCGGCGAAGATCGCGGCCCAGTCGCCGCCGAGCTCGCGCCAGACCTCCCCGAAGCGCGCCAGTGCGTCGGGGAGGACGGCGACCAGCACCCGGCGGCGGTCGGCCTCGTCCCGCTGCCGGGCCACCAGGCCCGCCTTCTCCAGGCGGTCGACCAGTCGGGTCGCCGAGCCGCTGGTCAGTCCGGTCAGCTCGGCGACCCGGCCGGTGGTGACGGGGCCGTCCTCCAGGGTGAGCAGGTTGAGGCACTGGACGTCGGTCGGGTGCATGCCGAGGTGGTCCGCGACGGCCTGGTTGAACAGCACGTAGGAGGCCAGGTAGCGGCGCGAGAGCGGCCAGAGCCGGGCCAGCAGTTCGTCGCGGTGGGGGGTCATGGGGCCAGGGTAACCGGCAGGCCGTTAATCATTTGCGTCACGCAGAGATCTCTTCGTATGTTGTCTGCATGACGCAGATAATATCTCGACCCCCCGTCGCCGTCACCGGAGCCACCGGCGCCCAGGGCGGCGCCACCGCCCGGGCCCTGCTCCGGGCCGGCCGCCCGGTCCGGGCCCTCACCCGCGACCCCGGATCCCCGGCCGCCCGCGAACTCGCCGCCCTCGGCGCCGAGCCGGTCCGTGCCGACTTCGACGACCCGGCCTCGCTCGCCGCCGCCCTCGACGGCGCCGGGAGCCTCTTCGCGATGTCCACCCCGTTCGGGACGGACCTCGACACCGAGGTCCGCCAGGGCATCGCCCTGCTCGACGCCGCCCGCGCCGCCGGCACCGTGCGGCACGTCGTCCTCACCTCCGCCACCAACGCCGACCGCTCCACCGGCATCCCGCACTTCGACTCCAAGCAGCGCATCGAACAGCACCTCGCCGGCCTCGACCTGCCCTGGACGGTCATCGGCCCGGCGGCCTTCCTGGACAACTACGCCAACGACTGGACCCTCGCCTCGCTGCGCGAAGGGGTCTTCCCGCTGCCCATGCCCCCCGGCGTCCCCCTCCCGGTGATCGCCGCCGAGACCATCGGCGACTTCGCCGCCCACGTCCTGGCCCACCCGGACGACTACGCGGGGCGGCGCATCGACATCGCCTCCCAGTGGTGCACCGGCGAACAGATCGCCGCCGCCATCACGGCGGCGGCCGGCCGGCCGGTCCGCTGCCAGGAGGTGCCGCTGTCCGTCGTCGAGACCTACTCCCAGGACCTCGCCGCGATGTTCCGCTACTTCCAGGAGGTCGGCCTGGAGATCGACACCGACACCCTGCACGCCGAGACCCCGGCCGTGCAGTGGCGCACGCTGGAGTCCTGGGCCGCCGGGCAGACCTGGGACCTCTGACCCGCTCCGCCCCGGCGGCGCCGGCCCGCCCCGTCGGCCAGGCCGGTGCGGGACTGCCGGTGTCACCGATGACGGACCGCGCCCCTACGATGACCGTCATGAATTCTGGGGGGCCGGGGCTCCAACTCATCGACGGACGCTTCGAACTGGTGGAGCGGCTGGGCGGCGGCGGCATGGGACTGGTGTGGCGGGCACGCGACACCCTCCTGGAGCGCGAGGTGGCCCTGAAGGAGGTGCGCCCGCCCGACCCGGCCGACCTCGCCGGCGACCCGGGCGCGGCGGCGGTGCTGCGCGAGCGGGTCCTGCGGGAGGCCCGGTCGCTGGCCCGGCTCAACCACCCCCATGTGGTGACGATCCACCACATCGTCGACCGGCCCGAGTACCCGCACCCCTGGCTGGTCATGGAGCTGGTGACCGGCGGCTCGCTGCACGAGCGGCTCGCGCGCGGCCCGATGACGCCCCTGGAGGCGGCCCGGCTCGGCCGCGGCGTGCTGTCCGCCCTGAGCGCCGCGCACGCGGCCGGCATCCAGCACCGCGACGTCAAGCCCGGCAACGTCCTGCTGCGCCCGGACGGCACCCCGGTCCTCACCGACTTCGGCATCGCCGCGCTGTCGGAGGCGCCCAGCCTGACCACCACCGGCGCCCTGATCGGCTCGCCCGAGTACATAGCCCCCGAGCGGGTCCGCGGCGAGGAGGGCAACCCGGCCTCCGACCTGTGGTCGCTCGGCCTGATGCTGTACGTCGCGGTGGAGGGGCAGCACCCGCTGCGGCGCGCCACCACCCTCGCCACGCTGGCCGCCGTGCTGGACGAGCCGGTACCGGCCCCGGTGCGGTCCGGGCCGCTGGGCCCGGTGCTCGCCGCCCTGCTGGTGCGGGACACGGCCGCGCGCCCCGACGCCTGGCAGCTCGACCGGCAGCTCGCCGACGCCGAGGTCGCGGCGGCGGCCGAGGCCCAGGCCGGGGCGGTCGGCACGGTCCGCCTGCTCCCGCCCGCGGCCGCCACGGCCACGGCCACCGGCCCGACGGCCACGGCCACCGCCCCGCCGCCGACCGGGTACGCCACGGGGCACCCCACCGGGCAGGCCTACGGCCCGCCGCAGACCCTCGGCCAGGAGCCGCGCGACGCGATGCCCCCGCCCCGGCCCGGCAGGCTGCGCGGCGCGCTGCGCACCGGCTACCTGGTGCTGGTCCCGGTGCTGATGGTGAGCATCGGCTTCGCCGTCCAGCACTTCGCGGCCCAGGGCGACAGCACCGCCACCCCGCCGGCGGCCTACCCGGGCCTGCTGACGCCGACGGGCGCGCGCAGCGCGATCCAGTCCATGAGCCAGAAGTCGGGCGGCCGCGCCTTCCTGGAGTTCACGCTCCGGCAGGACTCCGGCGACGCCCTCGTCGCGACCGCCGCCAACCCGAACCTCTACGACAGCCTCTCCTACCGCGACGGCAAGTCCACGCCCGGCATCCGCTCCGGCACCGTGGCCTTCGGCGAGAAGCCGCTGGACCTCCGGTCCGTCAACTGGGACGCCCTCCCCGCGCTGCTGCAACGGGCCGACGCCGAACTCGGCATCACCCATCCGACCAGCCACTACGTGTTCCTGCACGACGCCCAGGGGATGGGCGACACCGAACCGTCGCTGCTGGTGTACGTCGCGGACGCCTACGGCGCCGCCTACCTCAGGGCGGACTTCGACGGCACGGTCGTGAAGGCGTACCCGCGCAGCTGAGGACCGGTCAGTCGCCGCAGGACCGGTCAGTCGGTCGAGGGCCGGGCCCAGCGCTCCACGAACTTCCGCTGCCAGGGCGTCTCCACGGCGTGCCGGCCGTAGTGCTCCCGCACGTACCCGACCGCCTCCGCCGCCGGCACGCCGTCCAGCACGGCGATGCAGGCCAGGGCCGTGCCGGTGCGCCCGCGGCCGCCCGCGCAGGCGAGTTCGACCCGCTCGCCGGTGCAGCGCTCCCAGGCCTCCCGGAAGGCGTCGGCGGCGTCCGTGCGGTCGGCGGGCAGCCGGAAGTCGGGCCAGCGCACCCAGCGGCTCTCCCAGGGGAGCGGCTTCGGTTCGCGCCCCAGCAGGTAGATGCCGAAGTCGGGGCGCGGGCCCGGCGGCAGCGGGTTGAGGACGCCGCGGCCGCGCAGCAGCCGCCCGGAGGGCAGGCGCAGCACGCCCGGGGCGTCGGGGGCCCAACTCGTGCGGGGGTGCTCGGTCATGTCGTTGATGTCGCCTTTCAGAGGTCGGCGTGCCCGACGAGCTTCAAGCAGCGCTCCCACAGCTCGGCCCGGGCCCGCAGGTCGTAGGCCTGGCGGTTGGCGCGGGCCTCGCGCAGCCGGTCGTAGTAGCGGCCGGTGGTGCCGGCCAGGGCCGGGTCGGTGACCAGCCGGTGGGTGGCGGTGACGCCGTCCTCCAGGCTGTCGATGCTGTGGCCGATCTCCCGGAGCACCATCTTGGTGGGCATGTACGTCGACGGGTGGAGGCTGTTGACGGTCACTTCGGCGGCCGGCACCCGGGCGGCGAGCTCCATGCCGCAGGCGATCTGGGCGAGCTTGCTGCGGCAGTACGCGCTGGTGCCGTCGTAGCCGTTCTCCAGCATGAGGTCGTCGAAGTCGATCTCCTGCTGTCCGGCGGAGGCGACGTTGACGATCCGGGCGGGCGCGCAGGCGCGCAGCAGCGGCAGCAGTTCGAGGCTGAGCAGGAAGCCGGCCAAGTGGTTCACGGCGAAGCGCAGTTCGTGGCCGTCGGCGCTGGTGCGGCGGGTGCGGCCGTCAGGTTCGCCGGCGCCTATGCCCGCGTTGTTGACGAGGACGTCGAGCCGGCCGGTGGTGGCGCGGACCTCGGCCGCGAGGGCGCGGACCTGCTCCAGCTCGGCGAGGTCGGCGAGCAGGGTGGCCGGGCGGGCCGTCCCGTGGGCCTCGGCCACCTCCCGGGCGGTGCGGTCGAGCCGGTCCCGGTCGCGGCCGTGCAGCAGGAGGGTGGCGCCCTCGGCGGCCAGGCGGTGGGCGAGGGCGCGGCCGAGGCCGTCGGTGGAGCCGGTGATGAGAACGGTCCGCGGTGGGGTGGGCGTGGTCATCGGGACTCCTGTCAACGGGTGTGGCGGCGGATCCGGTTCAGGATGCCACGTGCAGCCGCGCGCCGCCGGGCATCCCGGCGCGGTGGGCGAGGGCGGCCGCCTCGCCGCGCGAGCCGACACCCAACTTGGCCAGGATGTTGGCGACGTGGAACTTCACCGTGGACTCGCTGATGTGCAGCTCCGCGGCGATGTCCCGGTTGCGGCGGCCCTGGGCGAGCTGGTCGAGCACCTCCAGTTCGCGCGGCTGGAGCCCGTCCAGCGGGTCGGTGACGGCGGTCGGCGAGGGCATGCCGAGCGGCAGCTCCACCGTCACGGTGGTGCCCCAGTTGGGGACGGACTCGACCTCGTAGCGGCCGCCGAGGGCGGTGATCCGGTCGGCCGTGCGGTGGACGGCGAGGGCGTCGGCGGCGAGCACCCCGAGGCCGTCGTCGCGCACCACGGTGCGCAGCGCGCCGTCTGCCGTGAACTGCCAACTCAGGTGCAGCCGACCGGGCTTCTCCTGCTCCATCATCAGCATGACGGCGCACTGCACGGCGGCCCGGGCGGTGTGCGCGGTGTCCGCGGGGATGGACCGGGTGGCGTCGGACGGCGGCGCGAGGTCGAGCCGGACCCCGGTGTGCCGCAGCAGCGGGCGCAGTTCGCGGGCGAGCCGGGCGAACGCGGCGTCGGCGGGCTCCTCGCTGAGCTCGCGGTCCAGGTCCGCGGCCCGGCGCAGGTCGAGCAGGGCGGTGACGGCCAGGTCGGTGGCGGCCCGGCGGGCGGCGCGGTCGTCCAGGTCGGCCGAACGCAGCGGCGCCAGGACGGCGGTCAGCGCGGCACTGTGGGTGCCGGTGAACTCGGCGATGGTCCGGGCCCGGGTGACGGCCGCGGTACGGGAGATCATCGCCTGGCCGGGCGCGGCGTCGGTGGCGCGGTGCTCGGAGTGGGCGATCACCAGCTCGCACACCTGCTGGAGGACGGCGAGCGCACCGGCCGGCACCGGCGCGGCGTCGCCGCGGACCAGGACCAGCAGCACCTCCTTGTCGTCGGCCGGAGCGGCGATCACCACCACCGGCCGGGTCCGGCCCGCCAGTTCGGCCTCGCCCTGCCAGGGGCGGCCGGCCGAGGTCGTCCCGGCGGCCTGCTCGGCGAGCCGGGCCAGCTCCAGCCCGGAGAGGCCGCCGACCAGCTCGCGCGGGCCGTGGGCGTTGGCGGGGGAGTAGGCGCAGACACCGCTCAGGTGGGCGATCGCGACGTGCGGGACGAGCGTGCGGACCACCGCCGACAGCCGCGGCACCACCTCGGGCCGGGGCGCGCGCAGCACCTCGACGGCCCGCGCCAGCGCGTCCTCGGGGCGGCCCCAGTACTCCCGCCAGGCCTCGTCGGGGCCGGGGCCGTCCACCGCGTCCATGCCTTCGTGCGACTCCATGCCTGCGTCCATGCCCTTCACCCTAGTTCCGGGGCCGCCCCCGGCCGCCCCTCCCTTCGGCCAGGTGGAACTGTCCGAACGGCCGGCCGGGGGCCTGCGGCCGGCGCCGCAGGATGGAGCCGTCGGAACGAACAACCCCCGGACGGACAACGCCCGGACGAACCGAGGATCTTCCATGACCAAGGCCATCGCTTTCCCCCGGTACGGCGACGCGGACGTGCTGCGCCCGATCGAGCTCGACCTGCCCGCCCCCGGGCCCGGCCAGGTGCGGGTCGCGGTCCGCGCGGTCGGCGTCAACCCGCTGGACCACAAGGTGCGCAGCGGCGCGTTCGACGGCATCATCCCGGTCACCTTCCCCGCCGTGCCCGGCTACGAGGTCGCCGGGGTGGTGGAGGCGGTCGGCGCGGAGGTCACCGCCTTCGCCCCCGGCGACGAGGTGTTCGGCGCCCTGATGGGCGGCGGCTACGCCGAGCACGCGCTGCTCGACGCCGACCAGGTGGTGGCCAAGCCCGCCACCTTGAGCTGGGAGGAGGCCGCGGCGATCCCGGTCGCCGCCGAGACCGCCGAGCGGGTCCTCGACATCCTGGGCGTGCGCTCCGGGGAGACGCTGCTGGTGCACGGCGCCGCCGGGGCCGTCGGCACCCTGCTGCTCCAGTTCGCCCGGGCCCGCGGCATCACCGTGATCGGCACCGCGAGCGAGGCCAACCACGCCTACCTGCGGGAGCTGGGCGCGATCCCGGTGACGTACGGCGAGGGCCTGGCCGAGCGGGTGCGGGCGGCCGCGCCGGGCGGGGTCGACCGCGTCCTGGACGCGGCGGGCAAGGGAGTGCTGCCGCTCTCCGTCGAACTGGCGGGCAGCGCCGAGCGGGTGCTGACGATCGCCGACATCCCCGGCGCGCAGGAGCACGGCATCCGTTTCAGCGGCGGAGCCGAGGGCGGCGAGTCGTACCACGGGCGCGCCTTCGCGGCCGCCCTCGCCCTGCACCGGGCGGGCACCCTGCGGCTGCCGCTGCACCGGGTGCTCCCGCTGGCGGAGGCGGCGCAGGCGCACCGGATCAGCGAGGACGGGCACGTGCGGGGGAAGATCGTCCTCACGGTCTGAGCGGCCTGAGTGGCCTGAGTGGTCCGAGTGGTCCGAGCGCTGCCGCCGTCCGGGCCGGTCCGCTGTCGACCCGGGCCCGTCGGGCGGAAGTCCGGCCCCGCGCCGCCGCGCTCGGTAGAGTCCCGCCATGGTGACTTCGAACGCGGCGGGGCGGCTGGCCGGCCGTTCCTGCGTGGTGACCGGCGCGGCCAGCGGCATCGGCCGGGCCGTCGCGGAACGCTTCGTCCGGGAGGGCGCGTCGGTGGTGGCCACCGACCTGGACGCCGAGGGGCTGGACCGGCTGGCCGGGCGGTTCCCGGAGGCCGTCGGCACGGTGGTCGGTGACGTGTCCGTCGACGCGGACGCCCGCCGGATGGTCGCGGCGGCCGTCGAACGGCACGGGCGGATCGACGTGCTGGTGGCCAACGCCGGGGTGATCCCGCTGATGGACATCACCGAGGCGAGCGCCCAGGACTGGGACCGGGTGATGGCCGTCGACGGCCGCGGCATGTTCCTCACCTGCAAGTACGCGATCGAGGCGATGCTCGCCCAGGAACGGCCGGGCGGCTCGATCGTCTGCCTGTCCTCCATCTCGGGCGAGGCCGGCCAGCGCGGCCAGGCGGTGTACGGGCCCGCCAAGTTCGTCGCCTCCGGGCTGACCAAGCACCTCGCCGTCGAATGGGCGGACCGCGGCATCCGGGTCAACGCCGTCGCCCCCGGCACCATCGGTACCGAGCGGGTCGCCCGGCTGCGGGACGAGCCCGGCGGGCCCGAGTACCTGGCGGCGATCGAGAAGCTGCACCCGATGGGCCGTCTCGGCGACCCGGCCGAGGTCGCCGCCGCCGTCCTCTTCCTCGCCTCCGAGGAGGCCTCGTTCATCACCGGCGCCGTCCTGCCGGTCGACGGCGGCTACCTGGCGCAGTAGCGGGCGGGGCGCGGGGCCGATCAGGCGCCGCCCGCCGTTCCGACGTCGCGGACCCAGACGGGCAACGGCGGGAGGGGCGGCCCCGGGACCCAGTCCCCGTCCGCGTCCAGGACGTCCCCGTCGTTCGGGGGTTCGTCGAGGTCGCCGATGTCCACCAGTTCGGTGCGCAGGACCGTGCCGGGCTCGTCGTCGGAGAGGTGGTCCGCGACGATCGGGCCGAGGTCCGTGGTCGGCAGGTAGTTCCCGCGGAACGGCAGGTCCCGCGGCCCGACCGAGCCGGTCGAGCAGCGCAGTTGCCCGGCCAGCACGTCGTGCCAGACGTAGAAGGTGGCCGGCCCGTGGTGGCCGAGTGCCCGGACCCGCTCCCGGAGCAGGGCGGCGGTGCGCTCGAAGGCGTCCACCACCTGCTGGACGGTCAGCGTCCGCCGGTCCTCCTCCTCTGCGGTCATCCACCAGGTGTTGGTCCGCTGCTCCGCCGGACGGTCGTCCGGGTCCAGTACCAGCGGGTCGTCCGCGAGTTCGGCGATCCACGTGAGCAAGGGCATGGCGGCAGTATCCCAGCCGCCGCGCCCGCCCGCGCCGGGTGGGGGCGTTCGTGGGCGGGCCGTAAAAGCGGTGGCGCCCGGCCGTCGCGGCGTGCTCGAGTGGTCGGATGGATCGTGATCATGTACTCGCCCTGTTCGACCAGCGGATCCGGCGCGACGCGCGGCCGGACGGCCCCGACGTCCGGGTCGAGCGCGACGGCGCCGTGGTGCGCCAGGTGGGGGGCGAGCACGCCTGGAACGGCATCGTCTGGTCCGGACTGGACGAGGCCGGGGCGGACGCCGCGATCGCCGCCCAGGTCGCCCACTTCACCGGGCTGGGCCTGGAGTTCGAGTGGAAGACCTACAGCCACGACCGCCCCGCCGACCTCGGCCGGCGGCTGCTCGCGGCCGGGTTCACCGCCGAACCCGACGAGGCGCTGATGATCGCCCGGATCGCGGACCTGCCCACCGACGCGGCCCTGCCCGAGGGCGTCCGGCTGGAGCCGGTGACCGACGAGGCCGGGGTGGACCTCATGGTGACCGCCCACGATCTGGCCTTCGGGGCCGCATCCCCGACCCTGCGCGGGCGCCTGCTCGACCACCTCCGGCACGACTCGGAGACGCTGCTCCTGGTCGTCGCGATGGCCGGCGACCAGCCGGTGAGCGCCGCCCGGACGGAGCTCACCCCGGGCACCGGCTTCGCCGGCCTGTGGGGCGGCGGCACCGTCCCCGGCTGGCGCGGGCGCGGCATCTACCGCGCCCTGGTCGCCCACCGCGCCCGCCAGGCCGCCGCACTCGGCTACGAGTACCTCCAGGTCGACGCGAGCGACCAGAGCCGTCCCATCCTGGAGCGGCTCGGCTTCGCGCGGCTCAGCACCACCACGCCGTACGTGTACCAGCCGTAGGGCCCGGGCGCCGGGGGCGTCACGGCGTGGGCGTGAACCGCCCCGGCAGTGCCTCCCCCGGCTCGCCCGAGAACACCACCTCACCCCGGTGCAGCACGTGCACCGCCGCCGCCCCCGCCAGCGAGCGCGGCAGGGACTGCGCGGCCAGCACCACCGTACGGCCCCCGGCCGCCCCGGCCAGCAGCACCGCGTGCAGCCGCGCCGCCACCGCCGGCGCCAGCCCGCGCTCCGGCTCGTCCAGCAGCAGCAGGTCGGGCCGTGCCCCCAACGCCCGCACCACCGCCACCAGTTGGCGCTGACCGCCGGACAGCGTGGCCGCCCGGCGGGGCAGCAGCGCGGACAGCTCCGGGAACGCCTCCAGCACCTCCGCCGGCACCTCCGCCCGCCCCGCACCGCCCAGGCCCAGGTTCTCCGCCACGGTGAGCGAACCGAACACCCCGCGCTCGGCCGGCACCAGCGCCAACCCCAGCCGCACCCGCCGGTGCACCGACAGCCCGGTGACGTCCCGCCCCCGCCAGCACACCCGCCCACCGGACAGCGGCACCACCCCCGCCAGGGCGTGCAGCGCACTGGTGCGCCCCGAACCGTTGCGGCCCAGCAGGACGGTGACGGCGGCGGCCGGAAAAGCGAGGTCCACACCGTGCAGCGCCTCCAGCGGCCCGTACCGGACCCGGACGCCGCACAGGGCCGCGGCTACCGGCATGCGATCACCCCGGCGGCGTCCAAGCAGGGCTTCCCGTACGGGAGTTCGGCACTCACGGGCGGCCACCCCAGGCCTCGGCCACCCGGGCGTCCGCCAGCACCGCCGCCGTCGGCCCGGCCGCCACCACCCGGCCCTGCGCCATCGCGTAGACGGCATCGGCGAGTTCGGCCACCAGCTCGGCATCGTGCTCGACCAGCAGCAGTGCCATCCCACGCCCCGCGAGAGCGCGCAGTACCGCCACCAGGCGGCCCGTCTGGGCGGCATCGAGCCCCGCCGCCGGCTCGTCCAGCAACAGCACCCGGGGCTCGCCCGCCAGCGCCCGCGCCAACTCCACCAGCCGCAGCACCCCGGTGGGCTGCACCCCCGCCGGCTCGTCCGCGACACCCCGCAACCCGAGCAACCCCAGCGCCCGCTCCGTCCGCTCCGCCGCCCCCCTGCCCCCTCGCTGCTCCGCGCCCACCCGCACGTTGTCGGCCACCGAGAGGGTCGGGAAGACGGCGATCTGCTGGAACGTCCGCGCCAACCCGAGCCGCACCCGCCGGTGCGCGGCCACGGCGGTCACGTCCCGCCCGCCCAGCAGCACCCGCCCGGCATCCGGCCGCACCGTCCCCGCCAGACAGTCGAACAGGGTGCTCTTCCCCGCCCCGTTCGGCCCGATCAACGCCGTGATCCGCCCACCCGGAGCCACCAGGTCCACCCCGCCCACCGCCACGATCCCCCCGTACCGCCGTACCACCCCCCGCACGGTCAACCGCGCCGCCGTCACGACGCCCCACCGGGGGGCATCGTGCAGCTGAACAGGCCTACGGGGAAGGTGAGGTGGCTCGTCCTCCGCCGTCTCCGGCCGGCAGGGGCCTCGGCTCCTGCCCGCGGTCGTAGGGCGTCGGGTCGGGCCGCACCCGGCAGGGTGGTGGCGCGGGGGAGTCGGCGGTGGATCCGGCCGCAGCGTCGGGCGGGGGGCGAGGATCTGTTCAACGGGCCTTCCTTCGCCGGGAGTTCGGGTGGCGCCGGTGCTCCGTTCACGGGCGGCGGTTCAGGGTGGCGCGGAGGCGTCGGCCGGTGGGGGTGAGGCGGCCGGGCGGGAGGTCTGGCGGGGGGTCGCGCCGTGCGGTGGGGAGGGCGGCGAGGCCGCCGGGGAGGCGGCCGATGGCGGCGGCGAGGACGCCGACCGCGACGGCCGAGACGCCGGTGACGGTGCCCGCGTCGAGGCCGATCAGCAGGGCGGCGGCGAGGACGGCGCCGAGGGCGCTGTCGGCGCCGGCGACGACCACGGCGGCGAACCAGAGCAGGCCGCGGACCGGGTCGAAGGACGCCGCGTCGAAGGCGCGGCCCGCGAGGCCCATCAGGCCGCCGCCGAGGGCGGCGAGCGCGGCGCCGACCACGAAGGCGAGGAGTTTGAGGCCCGGTACGTCGACGCCCGCCGCGACCGCACCGGCCTCGTGGTCGCGCATGGCGGTGAGGGCGCGGCCGAGGCGGCCGCGGTGGAGGGCGCGGACGGCGAGCAGACCGAGGCCGAGCAGGAGGAGTTCGGCGAGGTAGAAGGCGCGGTCGCCATCGAGGAGGGCGGGGCGGTCGAGGGTGAGTCCGGTGGTGGCGTAGGGCTGCTGGAAGACGAAGCGGCTCAGCGCGGTGCCGAAGGCGAAGGTGACGAGGGCGAGGGCGAGTCCGCGGCGGCGGATCGCGGGCCGGCCGGTGAGCAGGCCGAGCGGGGCGGTGGCGAGGACGGCGAGCAGCAGTGCGGGGACGGCCGGGAGGGCCGGCAGGCCGGGGACGCGACCGCTCATCAGCAGGGCGGTGCCGAGCGCGCCGAGGCCCGCGTACCCGGCCTGGCCGAGGGAGGTCTGCCCGCCGTAGCCGGTGACGACGACGACGGACAGCAGCACCAGGGCGAGGGCGGGGACGAGCAGGGCGCTGCGCAGGTCGTTGCCGCGGAAGCCGAAGGGCAACAGGAGCAGCACCAGGCAGACCGCGCCGGCCGACCGCCCGCCGCCTCCTCCTCCTCGCCCTCCTCCTCGTCCTCCTCCGGGTCGGTGGCTCCGGGAGGTGAGCGGCGCCCCGCCGTCCGGGGCCCGGCCCCCGGTGATGCCGGGCCCCGCGAGCAGGGCGGCGGCGAGCAGCGCGATCACGAACAGGTTGGACTGCACCGCCTGGACCAGCGGCAGCAGTTGGCCGGACGGGCGGAGCCGGGTGAGTTCGGACTGGGCGATGCCGAGTCCGAGTCCGGTGGCGACGGCGACGGGGATGCTGCGCAGCCGGGCGGCGACGGCGACGGCCATGGTCTCCATGACCAGCAGCGGCAGCCCGTACGGGTCGAGCAGCAGGTAGGGCGCGAGGGCGACGCCGACGAGCCCGGCGGTGAAGGTGCCGAAGGCCCAGCCGAGGGCGGAGACCCGGTCGGCGTCGACGCCGGTGAGGGCGGCGAGCCGGCGGTCGTCGACGACGGCGCGCAGGTGGAGGCCGAGGCGGGTCCAGCGGGTGGTGGCGGCGACGGCGAGGCCGAGGACCAGGATCGCGGCGAGCTGGGCGACGGTGTCGGGGCGCAGGGTGTGGCCGCCGGGCAGCCGGATCGGGGCGCCGCCGAACGGGCTGGGCGCGCCGGCCAGCGGGGCCGGTCCCCACAGCAGGACGGCGACTCCGATGAGCAGCACGAACACGCCGAGCCCGGCGACCATGGTCTCGGCCGGTCCGGCGCCGCGCCGTTGCAGCGGGCGGTGCACGAGGACGTCGAGGAGCACGCCGAGGGCGGGCGCGACCACCAGCAGGCAGCAGGCGAGGGCCGGCCAGACCGGCCAGTGCCGGACGACCACGAGGTCGCGCAGCAGATAGGCGACGGCCATGGCCTGGGCGCCCTGGGCGATGTTGAGCACGCCGGTGGTGCGGTGGCAGACGACCAGTCCGATGCCGCTGAGCGCGGCGGCACTGCCGACGGTGAGCCCGGCGAGGGCGAGGTCGAGGGTGAGGCCGAACGAGTCGGGCGCGGCGAGCAGGACGGTCATCGGTTCAGCCGCTCGGCGGGGCGGCTTCGCCCGGACGGGTGGCGGGCCTGCTCGGGGCGTCCGGGGTGTTCGGGGGGTTCGGGGTGTTCGGGGTGTTCGGGGTCTCCGGGAGCCCCAGGGCGTCCGGGGCCCCGGGGGCGTCCGGCGAGCAGAGCGGGCAGGGCGTCAAACCCCGCTCCCGTACGGCGGCCGCGTCCACCGGTGCGGCCGTCGCCTTGCCGGTGACCAGTGGGCAGTCCGGCCGGTGGTAGCGGGTGCCCTCGGGGACGGCGAGTGGCCCCGACCGGTGCGCCGGGGCCGGATCAGGCCCCGGCCCCGGCTCGGCCCCGGGCTCCACCAGCAGGTCGTACAGGCGCTCGACCCGCCGGTCGGTCAGTTCCCCCAGGCGCCCGCGCGGGGGCGGCGGCCGCAGCGCGACCAGGACGGCGCCGGCCACGATCAGGGCCGCGCCGGGGACGGTGGCGGAGGCCAGGTAGGGGACCTGCTGCTCGACGAAGCGTTCGCCGGAGACCCCGTACCAGCCGAGCACGCACAGCACGGCCCCGACCGCGAGGAGCAGCCAGCCGGCCCGGTCACGCCCGGCCCGCTCGCGCCCGGCCCGCTCGCGCGCGCTCCGGAGGCTCTGCGGCAGGCGGGCACCGCGCCGGACGGGGGAAACCCTCGGGGCGGTACGGGTGATTTCTCCGTCGGATTGCGATGCGTCCATGGATCCGCCTTCATGGTGTCACCTGAGACGTTTCCAGGATCGGCCTGGAACAGCATCCGGGGATCCGCGACCGGCCGGGCGCAGTCCGGGCGGCGCGGTCGAGAGGGAACACCATGCGCGTGACGCGAAGCGGCACCTCCCGGGGCGGCAGCGCCCTCCTGCGGACGGCGGGCGGGCTGCTCGCCCTGCTGCTGGCGGGCACCGCGGCCGGGTGCGGCAGCACCAAGTCCGGGTCCGGGTCCTCGGCCTCCTCCCCGGCCGCGACCGCGAGCGTCACCGCCGGTGCGAGTGTCACCACCGGCGCCGGCGCCAGTGCCACCGCCCCCGCCGACCCGGCCGCCGCCCAGGCGGAGGTCACCGCCAACTGGGAGAAGTTCTTCGACCCGGCCACCCCGATCGCCGACAAGGCCAAGCTGCTCCAGGGCGGCGACACGCTGCTCCCGGTGCTCCAGGGCTTCTCCCAGGACCCCCGGGTGGGCCAGGTGAAGGCCACGGTGGGCGGGGTCGCGTTCACCGACGCCGCCGACGCGACCGTCACCTACGCGCTCTCCCTCCAGGGCACCGTGGTCGCGCCGGCCGCGACCGGGCAGGCCGTCCTCGACAACGGCACCTGGAAGGTCTCCCGCTCGACCCTGTGCGGGCTGCTCACCCAGGCCGGCGGGGCCAGTGCCACCCCGGTCCCCGGATGCGGCTGACCGCACCTCGGCGGCACCTGACCGCACTGCCGCACGGCCGCGGGCCGACGCCCGTCCTGCGTCCGGTCCTGGTCCCGGTCCTGGCCCTGCTCCTGGCCCTGGTGACGGTGCTCGCCGGCTGCGGCACCCGGCTGCCGGACGGCGCCTTCACCGCCCGCGCCACGCCCGCCCCGGGGGCCGGCGGCAACCCGCCCTCCGACACCGGCGTGTCCGCGACCGGGATCCGGATCGGCATCGTCACCTCCCTGACCAGCCCGGTCGGCAGCGAGGTGTTCAGCGGCCCCCGGTACGGCGCCCAGGCGTTCTTCCAGGCCCTCAACGACCGCGGCGGCCTGCACGGGCGCACGGTCGAGGTGGTGACCTGCGACGACGGCGGCAGCGGCATCGGCAACCAGGACTGCGTGCACCGGCTGGTCGACCAGGCGCACGTCTTCGCCCTCGTCAGCGGCAGCGTCCTGGACTACGCGGGCGCGCCGTACGTGAGCGGCAAGGCGGTGCCGGACGTCGGCGGCCAGCCGATCGGCACGGCGTACGACCGCTGGCCGCACCTGTACGGGATCTACGGCAGCGCCGCCCCGCGCGACGGCCGGGCGGTCGGCTGGAACGGCACCCTGTACCAGAGCACCGAGGTGTTCCGTTTCTTCAAGCAGCGCCTGGGCGCCGACAGCGCCGCCGTGGTCGCCTACAACCAGGCCGACTCGGCCCGCTACGCCGGACAGCTCAAGGCGGGGCTGGAGGCGGAGGGCTACCGGGTGCTGCTCCAGACGGTGGACTTCGCGCTGCCGAACTTCCAGGCGGTGGCCGCGGCCGTGCGCGCCGACGGCTCGCAGCTGCTGTTCGACGCGATGGACTCGCGCGGGAACGCGGCGCTCTGCCGGGCGCTGGACGAGGCCGGGGTGTCGGTCGCGGCGAAGGTGACCACGGTGCAGAACTGGTCGGAGTCGGTGCGCACCGACTACGCCGCCTCGCCGAACTGCCGCAACGCGCTCTGGGCGACGTCCTCCAGCCAGAACTACGAGGACGAGCGGCACCCGGCCGTGCACGACTTCCGCGCCGCGATGGCCCGCTCCTACCCGGACCGGGCCGACCGGCTGTCCGCGTGGGAGCTGGAGGGCTGGGCGGGCGCCCAGTGGCTCGCCGACGCCCTGGACTCCTGCGGCGCCGCACCGACCCGGGTCTGCGTCGAGGCCTTCCTGAACCGCGCCGAGCCCTACGACGCGCACGGGCTGATCCTGCCCGCGTCCTTCGTGCCGCAGCCGCCGCCGAGCGGGCCCACCCGGGCCTGTCTGAACGTCGCCCGCTGGCAGGACTCCGCCGGGGGCGGGCGGGGCGGCTGGGTCACCCAGGTGCCGGCCATGACCACGGACTGCTTCGACGTGCCGCAGCTGCCGTACCGGCCGTGACCGACGGCGGGTCCCGTGGCCGACGGCGGGGCCCGTGGCCGAAGACGGGTCCCGGCGAGGGGCGGACGCGTCCTAAGGGAGCCGCTCCACCATCACCATCGCCGCGTCGTCGTCCAGCCGGCGGCCGACGTGTGCCAGCAGGTCGCGGCGCAGGCGGCTCAGCAGGACGCCGGGGCGCTCGGCCTGCCAGGCGGTGACCCGTTCGGTCAGCGGGTAGAAGCGGCGCTGGGCGTCCCGGGCCTCGATCACCCCGTCGGTGTAGATCAGCAGCCGGTCGCCCGGGTGGAACGGGAAGGTCTGCACCTGGTACGAGACCGGGGCGAGTTCGCCGAGGCCGAGCGGCGGTGCCGGGTTGCGGGTGGTGAGCGTGGTGACGCCGTCCGGGCGCAGCAGCAGCGGGGGCGGGTGGCCGCAGTCGATGAGGTGGACGTGCGAGCCGTCGTCGGGGATGTCGATCAGCACGGCGGTGATGAAGGACTCGCCGCCCTCGTCCGGCGCCTCCTCGGCCGGGCGCTGGTGCCGGGAGCGTTCGGCCCGCCGGGCCTCGGCGAGCTGGGCGAGGTCCCAGCAGACGCTGCCGTCCAGGTACTCGGCCAGGCCCGGCAGGTCGGCGTGCAGGTGGGCGGCGGCGCGGAAGGCGCCGAGCAGCAGGGCCGCGTCGCCGAGCGAGGACAGCCCCTTGCCGCGGACGTCGCCGACCAGCAGCCGGGTGCCGTCGGTGGTCCGGGCGGCCGCGTACAGGTCGCCGCCGACCTGGGCCTCGGCCTCGGCGGCCAGGTAGAAGGAGGCCAGGTGCAGTGGTCCGATCCGCTCCGGCAGCGGGCGCAGCAGGACCCGCTGGGCGGCCTCGGAGACCGAGCGCACCCGGGCGAGCTCGCGTTCGTGCCGGTCGCGCAGCACCCGCAGGCCGACGATCAGCGCCGAGACGACCACCTGGGCGCTCAGCTGGGTCTCGATGTTGGCGCTGGTCAGGCCGTCCCGGACGGCGCCGATGGCGGTGAGCGCGGCGAGGGCCAGCAGGGCGACCCCGGCGGTGGCCCGCGGGCCGGCGAAGGAGGCGGTGAGGGCCGGGGCGACGATCAGCAGCGGGCCGAGGTGGATCGACGGCGGGGAGAGGATGTCGACGACGGTGATCACGACGATCAGTGCGAGCGGCAGTGCCGTCATCACTCGGCGGTCGGGTCGCCAGGAGCGGCGGCGGGCGCGGGGACGGGGGTCATCGGGACGCTGCCGGAGGGGCACCTCTCCTCTGTACACCGTGGGGGCGGTGGGGCGCACCCCGGGGCGGGCGGGGCCGGGGGCGGAGGCGCTGGTGAGGAGGGGCCGGCGAGAGGCCGGAGAGGGGGGCCGGCGAGGGGGCCGGGGCGCGGGTGCGGGCCCGGTCAGTCCTCCTGGCCGTAGCGGGCCAGGTACGCGGCGAAGCGGGCGACGTCCTCGTCGGACCATTCGGTGAAGCGGGCGGTGAAGGCCGTCCGGCGCTGCTCGTTGGCGTCCCGCAGCAGGGTGAGGCCGCCCTCGGTGGCGCGCAGGATCTGGCCGCGCTGGTCGTCCGGGTCGGTCTCGCGGCGCAGCAGGCCGAGCTTCTCCAGCGCGGTGACCTGGCGGCTGACGGTGGACTTGTCGAGCATGAAGTACGCGGCCACGTCGGCGGCCCGGCAGCCGCCGCGCTCGGTGATCAGGTCGAGGATGCTGTACGTGACCAGGGAGAGGTCGGGGTGCAGCTGGGAGGCCTTGTGCCGGGCACGGCGGGCGAAGGCGGTCAGCTCGCGCTGGATGGTGTCGATGGACGACTCGCGGCCGGGCACGGCGTTCCTACCTCCTCGGGATTTGTTGCACTATACAACGGATTTACCCCGGGGTCGCGCGCCTCGCCGCCGCCGGGCCGCCGTTCGCGGGGTCCGGCGGGTCCTGCCCTACCCGCCCTGCTTGCCAGGCGCGGGCCGCCGCGATCCGGCGGGTCGCACTCGGGTGAGTGGCGAACAGTAGCTCAAGCAGCCTCGGCGGGTCGACATCCGAGACGTTCACCACCGCCAGTCTGCGCTGCATCGCCACGAACTGCTCGGCGTCCCCGGTCAGTTCGAGGGCGTGCCGGTCCGCCCTGGCCTCGATCCGGCGGCTCACCGCACTCTGCACCGGCCCCGACAGCGCGCCGATCAGCGCCGCCGACGCGGCCAGCAGGGGCAGCGCCCGGGGATCCGCCGCGTCCGCGGCCCCGGCCGCCGCCAGCAGCGGCCGCCAGTTCGCCAGCAGGCCCAGCAGTACCACCGCCACTGCGGCACCCAGCGCCCCGAGCGCCGTACCGACCGGCACGTCCCGGTGCTTGACGTGCCCCAGTTCGTGCGCCACCACCAGCTCCACCTCGCGCGGCTCGGCCGCCGTCAGCAGGGTGTCGTACGCGACGATCCGACGGGTCGCGCCGAACCCGGAGACGTACGCGTTCAGTGCGGTGGTCCGCCGGGAGGCGTCCGCCACCAGGACGTCCCGCACCCGCACGCCGTCCCGCTCGGCCAGCGCCAACAGTGCCGTCCGCAGCTCGCCCGGCGGCATCGGGGTGAAGCGGTTGAACACCGGCTCGATCAGCAGCGGGTGGAGGAAGGACAGCGCGGCCGTCAGCAGCGCCGCCGCCCCCGCCGCCGGGAGCCACCAGTGCCGCGGGGACCACCCGGTCAGCGCGAACAGCCCGAGCACCAGCGGCAGGACCAGCAGCAGGGTCAGCCCGAGCGAGCGCACGGCGTCCAGCGCCCAGCCCGCCCAGCTCTGGGTCACCAGGCCGAACCGGGCCCGGACGGCCCGCGCCCCCGCCCCGAACGGCAGTTGCAGCGCCTGGCCCAGCACCACCAGGGCAGCCGCGCCCGCCAGCACCCCGGCCGTCCGGGAACCGCCGAACCAGCGGCCGGTGGCGGTCACCAGCGCGGCACCGGCCGGGGTCAGGCCCAGCACCAGGGTCAGCGCCAGGCCCGCCAGGCGGCCGCCGAGTGCCCACGGCAGCTGGGCGCGGCGCAGCGCGCGGCCGCGGGCGCGCTCGGCGGGGGTGAAGTCGGGTGCGGGGGTCGCGCCGGGGGTTGGGGCTGGCGCTGGGGTGGGCTCGGGCGTCGTCATCGGCGGGGTGGCTCCGGCGGGGGTGAGGGTGGGCGGGTCCAGCATGTCCTACCGCAGGCGGCGGGCGCCCACGCGTCGCGCGCGTTCGCGCGGGGTCGTCGCTTGTCGGCCCGCTGGTGTCCTCCTGTGTCCGGAATGTTGTGGATGCGGGCACAAGCGGTGCCGATTCGGTGGCGTAGGCTGACCGCTTGCATCGACCTCGGGGGGAACCACTCATGCGCCGTGCCGCGGCTGCCGTCGCCGTGCTCGTCGGCCTGACCGTCGCCACCGCCTGCGGGCCGGACGACCCGGCACCCGGTTCGGCGTCGACCGCCCCGTCCGCCGCGGCGCCCCCGGCCTCCGCCGCCGCGACCACCGGTACGGCCCCCGCAGCCGCCCCCACCAAGGGCGGCGCGCCGCGCCCGGACGGCACCATCACCGTCGCCTTCGCCGGAGACGTCCACTTCGAGGGCCGGACCGAGCCCCGGCTGTCCGTCCAGCCGCCCGAGCAGGCCCTCGGCCCGATCTCCCGCACCCTCGCCGACGCCGACCTCTCCGTGCTCAACCTGGAGACCGCGATCACCGGGCGCGGCGCACCCGAACCGAAGACCTACACCTTCCGCACCACGCCCAAGGCGCTGTCCGTGCTCAAGGACTCCGGCGTGGACGTCGTCTCGATGGCCAACAACCACGCCGTCGATTTCGGCGCCGACGGCCTCACCGACACCCTGGCCGCCAAGGACTCCTCGCCCGTCCCGGTGATCGGCGTCGGGCACAACGCCAAGGAGGCGTACGCCCCGTACGTGACCACCGTGCGCGGGGTGAAGGTCGCGGTGGTCGCCGCCAGCCAGGTCGAGGACATCACCAACCAGAAGTGGCGGGCCGGCGCGAACAAGCCCGGCATCGCCTCCGCCCTGGACGTCCCCGCGCTGGTCGCGGCCGTGCAGGCGGCCAAGCAGCAGGCCCCGGTCGTCCTCGTCTACCTGCACTGGGGCGAGGAGGGCAAGGCCTGCCCGACCGCCGCCCAGACCGCCGTGGCCAAGAAGCTCGCCGCCGTCGGCGCCTCCGCGGTGGTCGGCACCCACGCCCACACCATGGTCGGCTCGGGCATGATCGGCAACACCTACATCGGGTACGGCTTCGGCAACTTCCTCTGGTACGGCACCTCCAACTACGCCTTCTCCAACGAGACCGGCGTCACCACCCTCACCCTCGCCGCCGACGGCAAGGTCAAGGGCGAGGCCTTCGCCCCGGCCACCATCGACGACAAGGGCATCCCCCAGCCGGTCACCGGCGCCGCCGCCGAGGCCGCCCTCAAGCGCCGCGACGGCCTGCGCGGCTGCGCCGGACTCACCCCGCCCCCGGCCGCCCACTGACGACGGCCGTCCACCGGCGACGGCCGTCCACCGAGACGGCGGTCCGTACATCAACGGGTGAGCGGTCAACTGGAACTGACCACCCGTAGAGCATCGTTGCGACGCCCGGTCGAGGGCGGCATCGACGCGAACCCCCTAGGGCCCGCATTCGGACTCCCGCAGACGGGAGTCCGAAGGCGGGCCCTGGAGCCCCTGAGGCCGCTCGTCCCGTCGTCGGGGCGGGCGGCCTCTTCGCGTGCCCGGGCGGATCGGGACGCAGCAGGACGGCCGGGCGGATTGACGACGGCCCAGGTGTCGGAATCTGTCGAACGGGCTATCGGCGTAGGCGAACAGATGTGTTAGGTTAGGCTTGCCTAACATTGCTGGTCGGAGGGGAAGTCCTGTGGAACGGTCCGAATTCGCCGGTGTCGTCGCGATGGTCACCGGGGCCGGACAGGGCATCGGCGCGGCCGTGGCCCGGGCGCTGGTCGCCGAGGGAGCCGTCGTCGCGGCGGTGGACCGGGAGGCCGGCCCGCTCGCCGGGGTCGCGGCGGAGTCCGAGGCGCTGCACCCGTACGCCCTGGACGTCTCCGACGCCCGAGCGGTCGACAGCGCAGTGGAATTGATGGAGCGTCAACTCGGCCCGATCGGCGTACTGGTGAACGTCGCCGGAGTGCTGCGACCCGGCCCGGTCGTCGAACTGTCCGACGCCGACTGGGCGGAGACCTTCGCCGTCAACAGCACCGGGGTGTTCCACACCGGCCGGGCGGTCGGCCGCCGGATGGCCGAGCGGGGGCGGGGCGCCGTCGTCACCGTGGGCTCCAACGCCGCCGGGGTGCCGCGGGCCGGGATGGCCGCCTACGCGGCGTCCAAGGCGGCGGCCACCATGTTCACCCGCTGCCTCGGCCTGGAGCTGGCCCGCTCCGGGGTGCGCTGCAACGTCGTCTCGCCCGGGTCGACCGACACCCGGATGCAGCGCGGGCTGTGGGGCGAGGACGCCGAGGCGGCCGAACAGCGCGTGATCGAGGGCGACTTGGGGGCCTGGCGGGTCGGCATCCCGCTCGGGCGGATCGCCGAGCCCGCCGACGTCGCGGAGGCCGTGCTCTTCCTGGCCTCCGACCGGGCCCGGCACATCACCATGCACGACCTGTACGTCGACGGCGGCGCGACCCTGCGCGCCTGAGGCACCCCCGGGCATCCGCCGACCGCAGACCGTAGACCCGTCCCAGACTGGAGAGACCACCGTGACCACGGTGCACCACGCCCCGCCGACCCCCACCGACGGCGGCCCCGACCGAACCGCCATCGGCGCGGCCAGCGGCCTGCTCGGCCAGTACCGGGCCGCCGACGACGAGGCGTTCCTCGCCTCACCGACCCGCACCCTGCTCGCCGCGGGCGTGCACGCCCGGGTGCCGCAGGACGCCCGCCCGCTGCCCGTCCGGGTCGCCGAGACGCTGGCCGGGGCACGCCGCGACGGGGTCGAACGGCCCCTGGTGGTCGGTGCGGTGGCCTTCGACCACGGCGGCCGGGACGAACTCGCCGTCCCCGCCCGGGTCCGGTCCGCCGGGGCGCTGCGCGACGACCCGCTGATCGCGCTGCCCGCGCCGCGGGCCGCGCAGGCCGGTTGGCGGATCCGCCCGGTCCCGGAGCCGGAGGCGTACGGTGCGGGCGTCGCGGCGGCCGTCGAGCGGCTGCGCGGCGGGGAGTTGAGCAAGGTGGTGCTGGCCCGCACGCTGGAGCTGACCAGCGACCGGCCGCTCGACCTGCCGGCCGTGCTGCAGCGCCTGGCCCGGCGCGACCCCGGCGGCTACACCTTCGCCGTCCCGGCCGGCGCCGGCAGCACCCTGATCGGCGCCAGCCCCGAACTCCTGCTCTCCCGCCGGGGCACGGCCGTGCTGGCCAACCCGCTGGCCGGTTCGGTGCCGCGCAGCGAGGACCTCGGCGAGGACGTCCGGCGCGCCGCCGCGCTGCTGGAGTCGCCCAAGGACCTGCACGAGCACGCCGTGGTGGTGGACGCGATCCGCGCGGCGCTGGCGC
This sequence comes from Kitasatospora sp. NPDC001309, assembly GCF_042896295.1. Lineage (NCBI taxonomy): Bacteria > Bacillati > Actinomycetota > Actinomycetes > Kitasatosporales > Streptomycetaceae > Kitasatospora > Kitasatospora sp. NPDC001309. The sequence goes on from NZ_JBIAXC010000003.1 coordinate 290,039, forward strand.
CCTACTGCCGGAACCTGGACGTGCCGGAGCGGCCCACCCTGGTGCGGACGGCGGCGATGTGGCACCTGGCCACCACGATCAGCGGTGAGCTGGCCGACCCGGCCGTCTCCGCCCTGGAGCTGGCCTGCGCGCTGCACCCGACCCCGGCGGTCTGCGGCACGCCGACGGACGTCGCCCGCCGGGTGATCGGCGAGATCGAGCCCTTCGAGCGGGGCCTGTACACCGGCATGGTCGGCTGGGGCGACGAGAGCGGCGACGGCGAGTGGGTGGTGACCATCCGCTGCGCGCAGGCGCAGGACCGCACGCTGCGGGTGTACGCGGGCGCCGGGGTGGTCGAGCAGTCCCGGCCGGAGGCCGAACTCGCCGAGACCAGCGCCAAGTTCCGCACCTTCCTGGAGGCCGCGGGGGTGGCGCTGTGACGCCCCTGGACGAGGTGCTGGACGGATTCACCCCGTACCCGGCCGACTTCGCCGAGCGCTACCGGGCGGCCGGCCACTGGCGCGGCGAGACCTTCGGGCGGATGCTGCGCGAGCGCGCCGCCGCGCACGGCGACCGGATCGCCGTGGTCGACCCCGGCGGCCACTCGGTGGCGGCGGGCGAGCGGCGCTGGACGTACGCCGAACTCGACCGCCGGGCCGACCGGATGGCCGCCGGGCTGCTCGCCCGCGGGCTCCGGGCCGGGGACCGGGTGGTGGTCCAACTGCCCAACGCCGCCGAGTTCTTCGAGGTGGTCTTCGCCCTGTTCCGGATTGGTGCGCTGCCGGTCTTCGCGCTGCCCGCGCACCGCTACGCGGAGATCTCGCACTTCTGCGCGTTCACGGGCGCCGTGGCGTACGTCGTCCCGGGCGTCGAGGGCGGCTTCGACCACCGCGAACTCGCCACCCGGGTACGGGAGGAGAACCCGGACCTGCGGCTGGTGCTGGTGGCCGGCGAGGACCCGGGCGAGCACCTGCGGCTGGCGGACGTGCCCTGCGACGGCCCCGGCTCCGCGCGCGAACCCGAGCCCGGGGACGTCGCGTTCCTCCAGCTCTCGGGCGGCAGCACCGGGGTGCCGAAGCTGATCCCGCGCACCCACGACGACTACATCTACTCGCTGCGCGGCTCGGTCGAGCTGTGCGCGCTGGACGGGCGCAGCGTCTACCTGTGCGTGCTGCCCGCCGCCCACAACTTCCCGCTCAGCTCGCCCGGTTCGCTCGGCACGCTGTACGCCGGCGGCCGGGTGGTGCTCTGCCCGCAGCCCAGCCCCGAGACGGCCTTCCCGCTGATGGCGCGCGAGGGCGTCACCGTCACCGGGCTCGTCCCGCCGCTCGCGCTGCTGTGGCTGGACGCCGTGGAGCGCGGCGCCCGCGGCCACGAGAGCCTGGAGGTGCTGCTGGTCGGCGGCGCCAAGTTCAGCGAGGAGGCGGCCCGGCGGGTCGGCCCGGTGCTGGGCTGCACGCTCCAGCAGGTGTTCGGGATGGCCGAGGGTCTGGTCAACTACACCCGGCTGGACGACCCGGAGGAGCTGATCGCCACCACCCAGGGCCGGCCGATCTCCGCCGACGACGAGGTCCGGGTGGTCGACGACCAGGACCGCGACCTGCCCGACGGCACCACCGGGCACCTGCTCACCCGCGGCCCGTACACCATCCGCGGCTACTGGAACGCCCCCGGGCACAACGCGGCGTCCTTCACCGCGGACGGCTACTACCGCACCGGGGACCTGGTCCGCCGGCTCCCCAGCGGCCACCTGGTGGTCGAGGGCCGGGCCAAGGACCAGATCAACCGGGGCGGCGAGAAGGTCGCCGCGGAGGAGATCGAGAACCACCTGCTCGCCCACCCGGCCGTGCACGACGCGGCGGTGGTGTCGATGCCCGACCCGTACCTCGGCGAACGCACCTGCGCGTACGTCGTGCTCCGCGCCGAACACCGCGAACAGCCGCCGAAGGGCGTCGAGTTGAAGCGCTTCGTGCGCGGGCGCGGACTGGCCGAGTACAAGGTGCCGGACCGGGTGGAGTTCGTCGACGCCTTCCCCGCCACCGGGATCGGCAAGGTCAGCAAGAAGGACCTGCGGGCCGCCATCGCGGCCTCCCTCCCCGCATCGTGACATCCCCCCGTCTACCCCCCATCACCCCCGTGAATCCGAGGAGTTCGACCATCGTGGGCCTGCCCCGCATTCCCTCCTACCCGCTGCCCACCGCCGGGGAGCTGCCCGCCAACCGGGTCTCCTGGACGGTGGACCCGGCCCGCGCCGTGCTGCTGGTGCACGACCTGCAGAACCACTTCCTGGACGCCTTCCCGGGCGACGCCGCGCCCCTGCCCGAACTCCTGGACAACGTCGCCGCGTTGACCGCCGCGGCCCGCGCGAGCGGGGTGCCGGTCCTCTACTCGGCGCAGCGCGGCGGGCAGAGCCCGGCCGAACGCGGACTCCAGCAGGACTTCTGGGGCCCCGGCATCCCCGACGACCCGCGCGCCACCGCGGTCGCCGACGCCGTCGCCCCGGCCGAGGGCGACACCGTCCTCACCAAGTGGAAGTACAGCGCCTTCGTGCGCACCGAGTTGGAGCAGCTGCTGCGCGAGCAGGGCCGCGACCAGCTGGTGATCACCGGGGTCTACGCCCACATCGGCGTGCAGGCCACCGCCTGCGACGCCTGGATGCGGGACGTCCGGGCCTTCGTGGTGGCCGACGCGGTCGCCGACTTCGGACCGGACGAGCACCGCGCCGCACTGGAGTGGATCGCCGGGCGGTGCGGGGCGGTCACCACCGCGGACGTCGTACGCGCGGCGCTGGAAGGGACGGACGGGAAGTGACGGGCGTGGACGCGACCGGTTTCACGGTGGAGCGGATCCGGGGCGAGGTCGCCGACCTGCTCGGCGAGGACCCGACGGACATCCCGCTGGACGAGAACCTGGCCGACTGGGGGCTGGACTCGATCCGGCTGATGACCCTGGCCGAGCGCTGGCGGGCCGAGGGCGCCGAGGTGGAGTTCGTACGGCTGGCGGAGCGGCCGTCCGTCGAGGCCTGGGCCGAACTGCTGGGCGTGGCCTGATGGAGGCGGTCGTACGGGAGGCGGGCGCGGGCCCGGCCGGCGCGGGGGGCCCTTCCGTGGAGGAGGGCCCGGCCGGGCTGCTCGCGGCGGAGGGGCTGGTCCTGCCGGAACCGGTGCGGTCCGGTCCGGCGGTCGAGTACCCGGCCACCACCGTGGTCGGCCCGGTCGAGGCCCAGGCGGCCCGGACGCCGCAGGCGCCGGCGCTGGTGCTCGCGGACGGCGGGGTGGTGACGTACCGGGAGCTGAACGCCTCGGCCAACCGGCTGGCCCGGGCCCTGGCCCGGCGCGGCGCCCGGCCGGGTACGGTGGTCGGGCTGACGCCCGCCGGCCGTCCGGAGGAGCAGCTGACGGCGGTGCTCGCGGTGGCCAAGTCCGGGGCGGCGTGGCTGTCGTTGGACCCGGCGGACCCGCCCGGGCGGCGGGACTGGCTGCGCGCCGAGAACGAGCTGGTCTGCGTGCTGGGGGAGGGGACACCGGGTGCACCGGGCGGCCTCGACACCACCGGCGAGCTGGACACCGACCCGCCGCGCGCGCTCACCCCGCAGCACCTGCTCAGCGTCGGGTACGGCCCGGGCGGGCGCCCGGCCGCCGTCCGGCTGACCCACGCCGAGGCGGACCGGCGGGTGCGCGAGCTCCAGGCCGCCCACCCGCTCGGGCCGGGCGACCGGGTGCTGCAACTGCGGCTGCCGCACTGGGGCTTCCTCTGGCCGCTGCGGACGGGCGCGGCGGTGGTGCTGGCGGGCGGCGGCTGACGGATGACAGCGAACAACTTTCAGCGAACAGATGATGAAAGATGAAATCTGTTCGCTGAAAGTTGTCATCTGTTATCTGTCGGCTGTTGTCCGTCAGCTGTCAGTCATCAGCCGTTGGCCGTCAGCTGTCGGCCGCCCCCGCCGCCAGGTCCATCGCGGTCCACGCCATCGCCACCGCGCCGTCCAGCAGGGCCCGTTCGGCCTCCGCCCCGAGCGCGGCCTCGGCGAAGGCCGCCTCGTGCGGTGCGCAGGAGCCCCCGGTGATGTCCAGGACCGGATGGATGGAGGGCACCACGTGCGAGACGTTCCCCATGTCCGTGCAGGCGAACGGCGCGCGCTCGACCGGTTCCGGCCGGCCCAGCGCCGCCGCGTTGGCGCGCCAGTGGGTGAGCAGGGCCGGGTCGGAGCGCATGTCCAGGTAGTCCGGCTCGGGCCTGGTCAGCTCCACCTCGCAGCCGGTGGCCAGCGCCCCGGCCCGGAAGCAGTCCTCGACCCGCGCCCGCAGGTGGGCGAGGTCCTCGGCCGCCGAGGCGCGGATCTCGTACTCGGCGCTCGCGCTGTCGGGGATCAGGTTCGGGGCCGTCCCGGCCGCGGTGGTGATGCCGTGCACCCGCCACTGGGGCGGGAGTTGCTGCCGCAGCAGCCCGAGCGCGACCTGCGCGACGGTGAGCGCGTCGGCGGCGTTGCGGCCCTCGTGCGGGTTGAGGCTGGGGTGGGCGGCGCGCCCGGTGTAGCGGACGGACAGGGTGCCCAGAGCGAAGGAGCGGAAGTCGGCGACCTCGACCGGGCAGGGGTGCACCATCATCGCCGCGTCCACCCCGTCGAAGGCTCCGGCCTCCAGCAGCAGGGCCTTGCCGGCCCCGCGCTCCTCGGCCGGTGCGCCGATCACCCGTACGGTGAGCCCGAGTTCGTCCGCGTACGGGGCGAGCCCGAGCGCCGCGCCGACGCCGGCGGCGGCGATCAGGTTGTGCCCGCAGGCGTGCCCGAGGCCGGGGAGGGCGTCGTACTCGCAGACCAGCGCGACGGTGACCGGCCCGCTGCCGAGGCTCGCGGTGAACGCGGTGGCCAGGCCGTGGGCGGGAGCGGTGACCGAGTAGCCGTGGGAGCGCAGCAGTTGGGCGCACCAGGCGGCCGCCCGGTGCTCCTCGAAGGCGGTCTCGGGGTGGGCGTGGATGCGGTGGCTGAGCGCCAGCAGGTCGGCCGTGTGCGCGTGGACGCGTTCGCGGACGGCCTGCTTGGCCGCGCTCAGCGCCTGGTTCTCGGGCTGATTCCGGGGCTGGGTCATGGGCGTCTCCGGGATGTCAGGGGCGCGGCCGCACGAGGCCGTTGACCAGATCGTATGAAGTTAGATTAGGCTAACCTAAGTAAGGCGTTCCGGATCCCCCGAGGAGCTCTCCGCACCATGCCCGCCGTCGAAACGCAGCCCGCCGATCAGCAGCCCGTCGATCAGCAGCCCACCGGGGCCCGGTCCGCCGACGTCCCGCTGCTCGCCGCCCAGGCCGCCGTCTGGTACGCCCAGTCGCTCGACCCCGCCAGCCCGGTCTACAACACCGGCGACGCCGTCGAGATCACCGGACCGCTCGACGAGGAGGCCTTCGAGGCGGCCCTGCGGCAGACCGTGGACGAGGCCGAGGCCCTCGGCGCGGTCGTCGTCACCGGCCCGGACGGCACCCCGCACCAGCGCCTGACCCCCGGTCACCGCTGGCCGCTGCACCGCCTCGACCTGCGGGCCGCCGAGGAGCCGTCCGCCGAGGCCGAGGCCTGGATGCGCGCCGACCTCGCCCGCCCGGCCGACCTCACCACCGGCCCGCTGTTCACCCAGGCGCTCATCCGGCTCGCCGACGACCAGCGGATCTGGTACCGCCGGATCCACCACCTCGCCGTCGACGCCTACGCGTTGACCCTCCTCGGCGACCGCGTCGCCGCCCACTACACCGCCCGCACCACCGGCGCCGACCCCGGCCCCAGCCCCTTCGCCCGCCTCGCCGAGGCCGCCGCCGAGGAGGCCGCCTACCGCGCGGGCGAGGACTACCGCACCGACCGCGCCCACTGGTCCGCCCACCTTGCCGGCGCCGACGCCCCGGCCGTCCTGCCGGGCACCCCCGCCGTGCATCCCGGGGCTGAGCACTCCGGGGCCGAGCACTCCGGGGCCGAGCGCTCCGGGCGGCCCGGGGCCGAGTCGACCCCGCTGCGGCTGACCGCCACCCTCCGCGCCGGAACCCGCGAGCGCCTGGAGCGTGCCGCCACCGCGGCCCGCGCCACCTGGGCGGAGCTCCTCCTCGCCGCCACCGCCGGCTACCTGCACCGCCTGACCGGCGCCGAGGACGTCCTGCTCGGCCTCCCGCTCGCCAACCGCCGCGGCCCCGCCGCCCTGCGCACGCCCGTCGCCGCCGCCAACGTGCTGCCGCTGCGCCTGGCCGTCCGCCCCGCCGACACCGCCGAGGACCTGCTGCGCCAGGTGGTCCGCGCCCTGCGCACCGCCCGCCGCCACCAGCGCTACCCGCTGGAGGACCTGCGCCGCGACCTCGGCCGCACCGGCGGACGCCGCGCCCTGTTCGGCCCGATGGTCAACGTCAAGGCCTTCGAGGCCGACCTCGACCTGGCCGGCCTGCCCGGCGTGGTCCGCAACCTCGCCGCCGGACCGGTCGACGACCTCGCCGTGAACGTCTCGCCCGGCCCCGACGGCGGCCTGCGCCTGCTCCTCGACGCCGACCCGGCCCGCCACGGCGCCGACTCGCTGGCCGCCCACCGCGACGGCCTGCTGCGCTACCTCGACGCCCTCACCGAGCTGCTGCTCACCGACCCGACGACGCCGATCGCCCGGATCGACCTGCTGGACGCCGACGCCCTGCGCCGCGCCACCGAGGGCCGCACCGAACCCCCGGTCGAGCGGACCGTGCCCGAGCTGTTCTCCGCCCAGGCCGCCCGCACCCCGGCCGCCGTCGCCGTCCGCTGCGGCGAAACCGCCCTCACCTTCGGCGAGTTGGAGAGCCGGTCCGACCGCCTCGCCCACCGGCTGCGCGGCCTCGGCGTCCACGGCGGCGCGCCCGTCGCCCTCGCCCTGCCGCGCAGCGCGGACACCCTGGTCGCGATGCTCGCCGTGCTCAAGGCCGGCGGCGCCTGCGTCAGCCTCGACCTGGCCCACCCCCGGCAGCGGCTCGCCGCCGTGCTGGCCGACGCCCGCCCGGTCTGCGCCGTCGGAACCCCCGAGGCGCTCGCCGACCTCGACCTGCCGCCCGGCCTGCCCACCGTACGGCCGTCCGACGCCGAGGCCCCCGGTGCCACCGCGGCCCCTGAGGCCCCCGGGAGCCCCGAGGCGCCCCTGCCGGCCCCGCGCCTCCACGACGCCGCCTACGTGCTGCACACCTCCGGCTCCACCGGCCGCCCCAAGGGCGTGGTCGTCACCCATGCCTCGTTCGCCAACCTGCACGCCGGCCACGGCGAGGACCACATCGCCCCCGCCGTCCGCCGCACCGGCCGCGAGCGCCTGCGCATCGCCCACAGCGCCTCCTTCGCCTTCGACGCCTCCTGGGACCCGGTGCTGTGGATGGTCCACGGCCACGAGCTCCACCTGCTCGACGACGCCACCTACCGCGACCCGGCCGCCCTCGCCGCCCACCTCCACCGCGAGCGCATCGACTACCTCGACCTCACCCCCTCCTACCTCGAAGTCCTCCTCGCCGAAGGCGTGCTGGACGAGGACCGGCACCGCCCCTCGGTGCTCGCGGTCGGCGGCGAGGCCACCCCGCCCGCCCTCTGGCAGCGGCTCGCCGCCGTCCCCGGCCTGCACCCGATCGACCTCTACGGCCCCACCGAGACCACCGTCGACGCCTACGCCTGGACCCCGGGCCCGGACGGCGCCCCGACCGGCAGGGTGGTGCGCGGCTCCCGCGCCTACGTCCTGGACGGCTCGCTGCGCCCCGCGCCCGACGGCGTGACCGGCGAACTGTACGTGGCCGGTGCCTGCCTGGCCCGCGGCTACCTCGGCCGCCCCGACCTCACCGCCGAACGCTTCCTCGCCGACCCCTTCGGCCCGCCCGGCGACCGGATGTACCGCACCGGCGACCTCGCCCGCCGCCGCCCCGACGGCACCTTGGAGTTCCTCGGGCGCGCCGACGACCAGGTGAAGATCCGCGGCTTCCGGGTCGAACCCGGCGAGATCGCCGCCGTCCTCGCCCAACTGCCGGGCGTGGCCCAGGCCGTGGTGATCGCCCGACCCGGGCCGCAGGGCAAACGACTGCTCGGCTACGTCGTCCCCGCCACCGGTGGACTCTCGACCGGTCAACTCCCCACTGGTACCGTCTCCGGCCCCGACCCGGAGGCCCTGCGCGCCGCGCTCGCCGCCCGGCTGCCCGCCCACATGGTCCCGGCCGCCGTCCTGCTGCTGGACGAACTGCCGCGCACCGCCCACGACAAGCTGGACCACCGCGCCCTCCCGGAGCCCGCCGCCACCACCCCCGGCGCGGCCGCCGCCACCCCGCAGGAGGAACTGGTCTGCGGGCTGTTCGCCGACGTCCTCGGCCTGCCCGCCGCACCCGGCCGGGAGGAGTCCTTCTTCGACCTCGGCGGCCACTCCCTGCTCGCCGGTCGGCTGGCCGCCCGGCTGCGCGAGACCTTCGCCGCACCGGTCGCCTTCGCCGACGTCTTCCGCCACCCGACCCCGGCCGCCCTCGCCGCCCTGCTCCGGCTCGCAGCGCAGGACGGGCCCCCCGCGGCCGGGCCCGCCGAACCCCGCCCGGCCCTGGTGCCCGTGCCCCGCACCGAGCGGATGCCGCTCTCGCCCGCCCAGCGCGGCCTCTGGTTCCTGCACCGGCTCGAAGGCCCCAGCCCCACCTACAACATCCCGCTCGCCCTCACCCTCACCGGCCCGCTCGACCGCGCCGCCCTCGCCCTCGCCCTCGGCGACCTCACCGCCCGGCACGAAGTCCTGCGCACCGTCTACGGCGAGGAGCCGGACGGCACGCCGTACCAGCGGATCCTGCCGCCCGCGCCGGTCGAACTCCCGGACGTCGAGGGCGAGCTGGCCGAGGCCGTCCGGTACGCCTTCGACCTCACCGCCGAACCCCCGCTGCGCGCCACGCTGTTCGGCCACGGGCCCGAGCGGCACACCCTGCTCCTGCTGCTCCACCACATCGCCGGCGACGGCGCCTCCACCACCCCGCTGCTGCACGACCTCGCCGCCGCCTACACCGCCCGGCAGGCCGGGCGCGCGCCCGAACTCGCCCCACTGGACGTCCAGTTCGCCGACCACGCGGCCTGGCAGCGACAGCTGCTCGGCACCGTGGACGCACCCACCCCGCTCGCCGTACGGCAGACCGAGCACTGGCGTGCCGCCCTGGCCAGCCTGCCCGACCAGCTCGACCTGCCCACCGACCGCCCCCGCCCGCCGCTGGCCGGACACGACGGCGCCACCGTCCCCTTCGCCCTCGGCGCCGAGGCGCACACCGCCCTCGCCGCGCTCGCCCGCGCCACCGGCGGCACCGTGTTCATGGCCGTCCAGGCCGGCCTCGCCGCGCTGCTCACCCGGCACGGCTGCGGCACCGACATCCCCGTCGGCACCCCGCTCGCCGGGCGCGAGGACGAGCGGACCGCCGCCCTGGTCGGCTACTTCGTCAACTCCGCCGTGCTGCGCACCGACACCGCCGGCGACCCGTCCTTCCGGGAGCTGCTCCGGCGCGTGCGCGGCACCGTGCTGGCCGCGCACGAGCACGCCGACCTGCCCTTCGACCGCCTGGTCGAGGAGCTCAACCCGGCCCGCTCGCTCGCCCGCCACCCGCTGTTCCAGGTGATGCTCGCCTGGCAGAGCCGCGCCGACGAACCCCTCGCGCTCGGCGGCGGCCTGACCGCCGAGATCGCCGCGATCCCCAGCGGCACCGCCAAGTTCGACCTCACCCTCAACGCGGGGGAGCGGCCCGGCGGCGGCATCGGCGGCTTCCTGGAGTACCGCACCGACCTCTTCGACCCCGCCACCGCGACCGCCCTCGCGGACCGCCTCACCCGGCTGCTCACCGCCGCCGCCACCGCCCCGGACACCCCGATCGGCCGGCTGCCGCTGATCAGCGCGGAGGAGCGCCGGCGCGCCCTGGTCGAGTGGAACCTCACCCCGTCCGCCGCAGCCGTGCCGACGGCGCCCGTGCCGGCGGCCACCGACCCGACCGCCACCCTGCCCGAGCTCTTCGAGGCCGCGGCCGCCGCCAACCCGCGCGCCGTAGCGGTCAGTTGCGGCGACGACCGACTCGACTACACCGAACTCTCCGCCCACGCCGACCGCCTGGCCCGCCTGCTGGCCGCCCACGGCATCGGCCCCGGCACCATCGTCGCGCTCGCCCTGCCCCGCTCGGTCGACCTGGTCGTCGCCCTGCTCGCGGTCGCCAAGTCCGGCGCCGCCTACCTCCCGCTCGACCCCGACTACCCGGCCGACCGCCTCGCCTACATGCTGGCCGACGCCACCCCCGCCGCCCTGCTCACCGACCGGGCCACCGCCCCCCGGCTGCCCGTCCACGACGTCCCCCGACTCCTGGTCGACGGGCCGGAGTCGGCGCGGTACCCGGCCACCCCGCTCGCCCAGCACGAACGCACCCGTCCGCTGCGCGCCGAGGACACCGCGTACGTCATCTACACCTCCGGCTCCACCGGTCGGCCCAAGGGCGTGCCCGTCACCCACCGCAACGTCGCCCGGCTGTTCAGCTCCACCGACCACTGGTTCGGCTTCGACGCCCAGGACGTCTGGACGCTCTTCCACTCCTACGCCTTCGACTTCTCGGTCTGGGAACTGTGGGGCGCGCTGCTGTACGGCGGCCGGCTGGTCGTCGTCCCGCACCTGGTCAGCCGCGACCCGGCGGCCTTCCTCGACCTGCTCGCCCGCGAGCGCGTCACCGTGCTCAACCAGACCCCGTCCGCCTTCTACCAGCTCAGCGCCGCCGACCGCGACCGTCCCGGCAGCGAACTCGCCCTGCGCTACGTGGTGTTCGGCGGCGAGGCGCTCGAACTCGGCCGCCTCGACGACTGGTACTCCCGGCACCCGCAGGACGCCCCGACCCTGGTCAACATGTACGGCATCACCGAGACCACCGTGCACGTCTCGTACATCGCCCTCGACCGGGCGAGCGCCGCCGCCACCAGCAGCAGCACCATCGGCGTCAACATCCCCGACCTGCGGGTCTACGTCCTCGACCAGCACCTCCAGCCCGTCCCGCCCGGCGTCACCGGCGAGATGTACGTCGCCGGGGCCGGCCTGGCCCGCGGCTACCTCGGCCGGCCCGAACTCACCGCCACCCGCTTCGTCGCCGACCCGTACGCCGGGCTCTTCGGCGAGCAGGGCACCCGGATGTACCGCTCCGGCGACCTCGCCCGGCGCCGCGCGGACGGCGTGCTGGAGTACTTCGGCCGCGCCGACCAGCAGGTCAAGCTGCGCGGCTTCCGGATCGAACTCGGCGAGATCGAAGCCGTGTTGGCCGCCCACCCGGGTGTCGCCGACGCCGCCGTGGTGGTCCGCGAGGACACCCCCGGCGACAAGCGCCTGGTCGGCTACGTCGTGGGCACTTCCCCCACCGCCCCCACCGCCCCCACTGCCCCCACCGCCCCCACCGCCCCCACCGCCCCCGCCACCCCCACCACCCCCGCCGCCTCGCCCGAGGACCTGCGCGCCCACGCCGCCGCCGAACTGCCCGCCCACATGGTCCCCTCCGCCGTGGTCCCGGTCGACCGGCTGCCGCTGACCGCCAACGGCAAGCTCGACCGCCGGGCCCTGCCCGCCCCCGAGGCCCCCGCCGCCGGAGCCGGCCGCCCGCCCCGCAGCCCGCGCGAGCAGCAGCTCTGCCAGCTCTTCGCCGAGGTCCTGGGCCTGGAGGCGGTCGGGGTCGAGGACGACTTCTTCGCGCTCGGCGGCCACTCCCTGCTGGTGGTCCGGCTGGCCGGCCGGATCCGCGAGGTGCTCGGCCTGGAGGTCGGCATCGGCGCGCTGTTCCAGGCCTCCAGCGTGGCCGCGCTCGACGCCGCCCTGTCCGAGGGCGCCCCCGGCGCCGACGCCCTGGACGTGCTGCTCCCGCTGCGCCCCACCGCCCCCGGCCGCCGGGCCCCGCTGTTCGCGATCCACCCGGCCGGCGGCCTCAGCTGGTGCTACACCGGCCTGATCCGCCACCTCCCGGCCGACGTCCCCCTCTACGGCCTCCAGGCCCAGGGCGTCGGCGCCGCCACCGTCGGCGAACCGCTGCCCGCGACGATGGAGGAGCTGGCCGCGCACTACGCCGACCGGCTGCGCGAGGTCCAGCCCGAGGGGCCGTACCGGCTGCTCGGCTGGTCCACCGGCGGGATCATCGCCCACGCCGTCGCCGTCCGGCTCCAGGAGCTCGGCCAGCGGGTCGAACTGCTCGCGATCCTGGACGCCTACCCGGCCGAGGGCTTCCGCGAACTGCCCGTCCCGGACCAGGCCGAAGCCCTGGAGGCGCTGCTCACCATGGGCGGCTTCGGGCCCGACGACCTCGCCGGGCAGCCGCTCGAACTCGACTCCGTCATTGAGCTGCTGGGCCGCGAGGGCAGCCCGCTGGCCGGGCTGGACCGGTCCACCGTGACGGCGCTCAACGAGATCTACCTCAACACCAACCACCTGGTGCGCGGCTACGACCACCGCCCCTTCCACGGCGACGTCCGGTTCTTCCGCGCCACCGTCGACACCATCGACGAGACCCTGGTGCCCGAACTCTGGGCCCCCTACGTGACCGGCCGGATCGACAACACCGATGTGGCCTGCTCGCACAAGGACATGACCCTGCCCGCCCCGATCGCGCACATCGCGAGCGTGATCGCCGACCACCTGGAGAACCCCGACCATGAGTGACGCCCCCGCCAACCCCTTCGACGCCGACGGCGAGTTCCTGGCCCTCGTCAACGGCCAGGGCCAGCACTCCCTGTGGCCCGCCTTCGCCGCCGTCCCGCCCGGCTGGGGCGTCGCCCACGGCCCCTGCGCCCGCCCCGACGCCCTCGCCTGGATCACCGCGCACTGGACCGACCTGTGACCCCTCCCGCCGTCGCGTCCCCGGCGCGCCCCCTGCTCGCGGGGCGCGCCGCCGTGGTCGTCGTGTACACCGCCGCGATGTGCATGAACGGCCTCGACTCGACCATCGTCAACCCCGCGCTGTACCGGATCGCCGAGGACTTCGGCCGGCCCGTCCCGGCGGCCAACTCCGTCGAGACCGCCTTCCTGATCGGCCTCGCCCTCGGCCTGCCGGTGGCGGGCTGGCTCGGTGACCGGTACGGCGTGAAGCGGGTCTTCCTCGGCGCGCTCGCCGTCTTCACCCTCGCCTCCGCACTCTGCGCCGCCGCCCCCGGCCTCGGCGCCCTGGCCGCCGCCCGCGCCGTCCAGGGCGTGGCGGGCGGCCTGCTCACCCCGGTCGGCATGACCCTGCTGTTCCGCGCCTTCACGCCGGAGGAGCGCCCGCGCCTGGGCCGGATCCTGATCGTGCCGACCGCCCTGATGCCCGCCCTCGGACCGCCCCTCGGCGGCTTCCTCACCGAACACCTCTCCTGGCACTGGCTGTTCCTGGTCAACCTGCCGGTCGGCATCGCCGCCGTGGCACTCGGCCTGGCCGCCCTGCGGACCGAACCGGAACCCCCGGCCGGCCGCTTCGACACCCGCGGCTTCCTGCTCGCCACCCCGGGCCTCGGCCTGCTCACCTACGCCCTCGGCTTCGGCCCGGCCCACGGCTGGACGGCACCGGCGGTCTGGCTCGGCGGCCTCGCCGGAGCCGCCCTGCTCGGGCTCGCGGTACGCAACCAGCTCCGCTCGCCCGAACCGCTGGTGGACCTGCGGCTGCTCGCCGACCGCTCCTACGGCGCGGCGAGCTGGCTGGCGCTGCTCACCTCGGCCGGTCTGATGGGCGCCCTGTTCGTGCTGCCGCTGCTCTACCAGGCCGCCCGCGGCGCCACCGCCCTGGACGCCGGGCTCAGCGTCTTCCCCGAGGCGATCGGCCTGATGGCCGCCTCCCAGGTGGTCGACCGGCTGCTGCCCAGGCTCGGCCCGCGCCGCCTCGCCCTGCCCGCCCTGCTGCTGGCCGCGGCGATCCTCGCCGCCCTCGGCCTCGCCGAGAACCCCTGGGCCGTACGGGCGTTGATGTTCGCCGTCGGACTGGTGCTGGGCACTGCCGTGCTCACCGTCCAGATCGCCGGCTTCGCCGACATCCCGCCGCCCGCCATGGGCCGGGCGATGGCCCTGTTCACCATTCTGCGCACCCTCGGCGGCGCCATCGGCATCGCCGCCACCGCCGCCCTGATCGGCGCCCTCGGCGACGGCGCCGACCCCGCCCCCTACCGGCTCGCCCTCGCCGTCACCGCCGCACTGGTCGCCGCCGGAGCCCTCCTCGCCCGCCGCCTCCCGGCCCAGGGCCCACCCCCGCCCCCGGAGGGCTGAGGGGCCCGCGATCGGGGCGGGCGGGAGCGACATCCCGCTTGCCCCGACTACCGTACGGTGGCAGGACCACCGGAGGAGATCGCATGAATCCCGAGCACTACCGTCTTCTCGAAGAGGCCAGGCGCAGCATTCCGGACGGCTACAAGGTCGAGTTGTCTGGCGAGATCATCGTCATGCAGGCGTCGCCGTCCTCGATCCACCAACTGAACCTCGCGCTCGTCCAGCGCCAGTTCGAGGCCCACTGCCCGCCCGGGTACTTCCCGACCGGGAACAGCGACCTCTCCTCGCCCGGGGCGGGCGCCGTGCGCAACCCCGACCTCACCTACCTGCCCGAGGACGTCGTCGATCTCAGCGGCCACGAGATCCCGGCCGAGCTCGCGCTGATCGCGGTCGAGGTCGTCTCCCCGTCCAACCCCGAGAACGACTGGACGGGGAAGGTTCGGGACTACCCGCGGATGGGCTTCCCGCTCTATCTGATCATCGACCCGCGTCAGAAGACCGTCACCCTGTTCTCGGAGCCGAACCGCGACCGCTACCACACCCGTACCGAGCGGGAGTTCGGCGAGACGATCCGGATCCCCGAGCCGTTCGGCTTCGAGCTGGACCTGGCGCGGCTGGTCCCGTACCGGGACTGAGAGGGCTTCACCCGTTGGCGGGAACTTGGCACGGTGGTGCCGCGCGGCGGGCGGGGTGATACTGCATTGGGCTGACACCTTGCAAGCTGACGCCCGGACCCCGGGCCACCCCTTGGAGGTACCTGATGACCGTTTCGCTTCCCGAGCTCACCGGGGACTACGTCCTCGACCCCGCGCACTCCCGGATCGGCTTCGTCGCCCGGCACGCCATGGTGACCAAGGTGCGGGGCGCGTTCGGGCAGTTCGAGGGCACCGCGCACCTGGACGGCGCCGATCCGACGCGGTCGACCGGCCAGGTGGTGATCAAGGCCGAGAGCATCGACTCCGGAGTCGAGCAGCGCGACCAGCACCTGCGCACCAACGACTTCCTGGACGCCCCCAACTTCCCGGACATCACCTTCCGTTCGACCTCGGTCGAGGCCAAGTCCGACACCGACTACCGGGTCACCGGGGACCTCACCATCAAGGACACCACCCGCCCGGTCGCCATCGACTTCGAGTACACCGGCAACGCGGTGGACCCGTACGGCAACCTGCGGGTGGGCCTGGAGGGTTCGGTGACGATCAGCCGCAAGGAGTTCGGGGTGACCTGGAACGCGGCACTGGAGGGCGGCGGCGTGCTGGTCGGCGACAAGGTGGTGCTGGAGTTCGACATCTCCGCGATCAAGCAGAGTTAGCAGGGCAGGCGGCCGGGCTGAGTCGGAGCTGCCGCGGCTCCGGCTCAGCCGAAGAGGGTGTCGCGGACGGTGGCCATCCGCGCCTGGGCGGGGTGCCTCCTGACCCAGTCCGTGATGTTGTTCACCGCGACGTCGGTGTCGGTCTCCTTGCGGTAGTCCGAGAGCCGGGATCCGGCGATCACGCCGTTGACCCCGATCTCGCCGAGCATCCGTGCCGCGCAGTCGGCACCGTCGGGTGAGGAGCCCATGGTCCAGGCGAAGACGCCGGCGATGTTCCCCGCCTCACGGTTGGCGACGCTGTCCCTGAGCCCCGTGACCTTGTCGCCGTTGGTCTTCATGCAGGTCCCGGTCAACGTGGCGAAGACCGCCGAACCGTCGGTGGCGAACCGGTGCCTGGCGGGGATTCCGCCGCCCTCCCTTGAGAAGGTGTCGCGCCCTGCGCGTAGGTGCCGGTCACGGCCGTCGACTCCAGGGGGTCCAGGTTCTGCTTGAGCGCGTTCCAGGCGGCGTCACTGCTCGACGAGTAGGGCACCTCGTACATCACCCTGATCCCGGCGGCCAGCAGTTTGTCGCGGACCAGGCCTCGCAGGGTGCTGATCTGGGCGGGCTGGTCGCCGTCGGAGGACGACTTGATGTCGACCCACACGGCCGCGAGGTTCTTGCCGCTGCGCCGGGCGTTGGCGAGTGCGTCGAATACCGCGCCGGTGCGTTTCCGCTTGATGTTGACCGGGTCGACGCTCTCCGACGCCGGGTTGCCGGGGTCGCAGGAGACCCACTGCCTGGTGCCGCCGCACGCGCCGGAGACGTTGAACGCGGCATCGACCTCGACGCCGTTGTAGCCGGCGGCGAGGGCGTTGTCGACCTGGTCGGCGGAGTTCAGGTTGTGGGCGAAGACGTAGATCGGGCGCGGGGGATGCGGGGCGGCCGGGGCCGAGGTCACGGGCATCGCGGTGAGGAGGACCGCGGTGATGCCGACCGTGGCGTGGCCGCCACCCCGGAGGCGGCGCCGGCTGCGGGAGACCCGCTCGGATCGTGCCATGAGAGGACACTCCTTCCTGAGGGGTATGCGTCCTGTCCATGTCAAGTTCGGGAGTGAACGGCTCCGCGGGATGTGCCCGGCGGGATGTGACGCAACTATGCCGAGCGGTCGTCAGGCGTGCAAGACCACCGATACGGGCCGACCGTCAGCACCCGCGCCGGCCCACCCGGGCCGGCGTGACCGCCCGGCCCCTCAGCTGTTGGGGCAGAGGATCAGGTCGTCCAGCGCGTGCCGCCGCGGCCGGTCACCGAGTTCGGCGAGGGCGGCGCGGATGCGGTGCAGGTGGTCGACGGTGAGCTGGAGCGGGGGCTCGTCGGGCTGGTGGGTGGTGCGGATCGGGTAGTCGACGCCGGGTTCGCGGGTCATCTCGATGTGGCAGCCGAGGACGTGGGTGACGGGCCGCTCCCGGGTGAACGCGATCAGGCGCTCGATGCTGCGGCCGAAGGCGGGCCAGTCGTCGATGTAGAGCCGGCCGGGGTAGACGGTGTCGCCGGTGAGCAGGAAGCCCGTCCACGGGTCGTAGTAGGTGACGGCGGCCGGGTGGTGGCCGGGGGTGGCCAGGCATTCCAGGACCCGCCCGCCGCCGAGGTCGACGCGGGCGGTGGCCTCCGGGTCGTGGTCGAAGCCGAAGTACGCCCAGGCGGTGGGCCGGTCGGCGCCGACCAGGGCGGTGTCCGGCCGGTCGCCGAACTGCCCGTCACCCGCGACGTGGTCGCCGTGCGGGTGGGTGTGCAGGACCAGCAGCGGGTAGTGGTCGCGGGGGTTGCGGGTGAGCCACTGCGCGATCAGGCCGTCGACGATCGCCCGGAGCGGGAAGTACGCGGGCTCGGCGGTCGCTCCGGTGTCGATGAGGACCGCCCGGTCCGCCCCGAAGAGCAGGAACAGGAACGGCGCCTCGTAGTGCACCGCCTTGTTCTGCCGCAGGATGACGGTGTTCTCGTCGTACGGGTGGACCTGGATCTCCGGGTCCGTGTCGTGCTTCGCGGACGGCGAGCCGTGGATCCACGGCACGTCCAGCGGACGGGCGATCGGTGCGTCGGCGGCGGTCATGACGACTCCCTGGGTGTGCGTCGTCTTGGCGGGCCGGGTACGGCGCACATCTCGTCCGGGGCGGGCGCCGTCGCGCTGCCGTCGGCGACGCTAGCACGGGTCGTTCGCCGACGCCCGGCCCAGCAGGTGCGCCAGCCCGTCCGCGAGGCCGCCGCGCCAGCAGGCGTAGTCGTGGCCGCCGTTGAACTCCTGGTAGTGGAGGTCGTAGCCGCGTGCCGTGAGCACGTCGCGCAGGTGGCGGTTCTGGGTGAGGAGCATCCACTCCTGGAGGCCGACCTCGATCCAGAACCGGGCGTCCCGGTGGGGTTCGGCGGCGAAGCGGCGGGTGAGCCACTCGCTGCCGGCGTCGAACTCGGTCTCGTCGGGCCACCAGAAGGAGCCGGACTGGGAGAGGGCGTTGCCGAAGCGGTCCGGGCGCCGGAAGGCGGCGTAGGCGGCGGTGAGGCCGCCGGCGCTCTGGCCGGCGATGGCGGTCCGGCGCGGGTCGTCGGTGGCGTCGAACTCCGCTGCGGCCCAGGGCAGGAGGCGGTCGGCGAGGAGGTCGACGAAGGCCGGGTTGCAGCTCAGGTCGTCGGGGCGGCCGGGGCCCATGGTGTGCACCAGCAGGGCGACGGTGGGCGGGATCGCGCCGTCGGCGGTCAGGTTGTCGAGGGTGTCGCCGACGGAGAGCACCTCGCCCCACATCTCGCCGTCGAGCAGTACCGCGACCGGGTACGGGCCGAGGCCGGGTCCGTACCCGGCGGGGAGGTGGACGTCGACCCGCCGCCCGGCCACCGTGCGGGGGAGGGTGCGCCCGCGCGGTACGTCCTCGCGCCGCCGGACGTACGGCTGGGCGGGGGCCTGCGGCAGGCTGAGCACGGAGGCGGGGTGGCGGCCGTCGCGGGCGGGCAGGCGGGGTTCGCTGTCGCGGGGGTCGGGGCGGGCGTGGTCGAGGACGTGCAGCCAGTCGGCGCGGGTGGTGCCGGGGGGCGCGCCGTGGAAGGGGTGCAGCTGGTAGGAGGCGCGGTGGTCGGCGCGCAGCCGGTAGGTGATCTCCCAGCGGCCGCCCCGGCGTTCCATCAGGTGGGGGGTCAGGTCGCCGGCGTGCCGGTCCTTGTCGGTGACGGTGTGGACGAGGGCGAGCACGCCGTCGCAGTCCTGTTCGGTGGAGATGAAGGTGACCAGCCGGTACGCGGCGTCGTCCGGGTCGGGTGCGATCAGCGGGAAGGCGTTCAACGTCTGTCTCTCCAGGATCAGTTGGTACGGCGCCCGAGCAGCACCCAGAGCAGGAAGGGGCCGCCGAGCACGGTGGTGACGATGCCGACGGGGATCTCCACCCCGCCGATCAGCACCCGTCCGAGGGTGTCGGCGAGCACGACGAGCAGGGCGCCGGTGAGCGCGGAGCCGAGCACCGGCACCCGGGTCGGTCCGGCGAGCCGGGCGGCGAGTACGGGTGCGGCGAGGGCGACGAAGCCGACCGGCCCGCAGATCCCGACGGCGAGCCCGGCGAGGGCGACGGCGAGCAGCAGGCAGGCGAGCCGGACCCTCCCGGGGTCGACGCCCAGCGAGGCGGCCACGCTGTCGTCGAAGCGCAGCACCGCCAGCCGCCGGGCCACCACCAGGGCGGTCGGCACCAGGACGGCGAGTCCGACGAGCGCGGGCGTGGCGATGGCGTAGTCCCGGCCGTTGAGGCTGCCGGAGGTCCAGACGTACAGCGAGCCGGCGGAGTTGAGCGAGCGCCGGGCGAGGGCGACCTGGATGACGGCCGAGGCGAGCGCCGACATGGCGAGTCCGACGACCAGCACCCGGTAGCCGCGGGCGCCGAGCCCGCCGGAGACGAGGGTGACGACCAGGACGGCGGCCAGCGCGCCGAGCGGTCCGGCCCACCAGGCGCCGAAGGTGCCGGAGGCGGTGGCGGAGATCAGTACGGCGGCGGTGGCGCCGTCGTTGACGCCGAGGAGTTCGGGGGTGGCGAGCCGGTTGCGGGCCAGGGTCTGGGTGAGGCAGCCGGCGAGTCCGAGGGCGGCTCCGGCGGCGAGTCCGGCGACGATCCGGCCGAGGCGGAACTTCTGCACCAGCAGGACGTCCAGCCGCTCGCCGTAGCCGAACACGGCCTGGAAGGTCTTGCCGAGGCCGAGTTCGCTCTGTCCGGCGTGCGCGGAGACGACCACGACGGCGAGCAGGGCGGCGGCGAGGCCGAGTCCGGCGAGCAGCGGCCGGCGCGGCACCAGCAGGGACCAGGCGCCGTACCGCAGGGCCGGGTCCGGCCGCGCCGGGCGCGGTTCGGCGCGCTGGACGGGCGGGGCCTCGGCGGCGGGGTCGCCGATCGCCAGGGCGGCGGAGCGGCGGGAGCGGACGATGGCGATCAGCGCGGGGGCGCCGACCAGGGCGACGATCACCGAGACCGGCGCCTCGAAGGGCCGGGCGACCACCCGGGCGAGCACGTCCGCGCCGGTGAGCACGGCGGCGCCGAACAGCCCGGCGAACAGGGTGAGTCGGCCGATCCGGGGCCCGGCGAGGGCGCGGGCCAGGAAGCCGGCGAGCAGGCCGAGGAAGGAGATCGGCCCGGCCAGGGCGACGGCCGAGGCGGTGAGCAGGGTGACGGCGGCGGCGACGGCGGCGCGGGTGGCGCCGGGGCGGTGGCCGAGGCCGCGGGCGAGGTCGTCGCCGAGGGCGAGGGCGGTGAGCGGCCGGGTGGTGAGCAGGGCGAGCAGGAAGCCGGCGCCGAGGACGGGGGCGAGTTGGCCCAGGGTCGTCCAGCCTTCCACCCCGGCCAGCGAGCCGAGCACCCAGACCCGGTAACGGTCGTACGCTTCGGGTGAGTTGACGATGAGCACGCCGGTGATGCCGCCGAAGGTCGCGCCGACGGCGGAGCCGCCGAGGACCAGCCGCATGGGGGAGCCGCCGCCCCGGCTGCCGGCGATCAGCAGGACCAGGGTGCTGGCGAGGACGGCGCCGCCGAAGGCGAAGGCGAGGTACCCGTAGGAGGTCTGCACGCCGAGCACGGCGATGCCGAGGACGACGCCGAGCGAGGCGCCCGCGTTGACGCCGAGCAGGCCGGTCTCGGCCAGCGGGTTGCGGGTGACCGACTGGAGCTGGGCGCCGGCGACGCCGAGGGCGGCGCCGACCAGTAGCGCCGTCAGGGTGCGGGGCAGCCGCAACTCGCCGACGACGAGGGCGAGTCGGCTGTCGGCGCGGGCGCCGTCGCGGTCGAGCAGGTAGTCCAGGACCCGTCCCGGCCCGACCTCGCCGGCGCCGACCGAGAGCGAGAGCGCGGTGAGCGCGAGTAGCACCGCGACCGCCCCGGCGGCGACCGGCCAGGCGCTGTCCCGGAGGGGGCGGGCCGGTGGGGGAGGGGCGCCGGGCGCGGTGACGGCGGGCGCTTCGGGGGCGCCCACTTGCGACGATGTCATAAGGTAAGGCTAACCTAATGGCCGGAGCGTCCCGCCGGCACCGCCGTCGTGCCGGGCTGCCCGGACGCCCCCAACTCCCGTACCACCCGCGCCCCGGAGGCACCCATGCCGTACGCCCAGAGCCCGCTCCACCCCGTCCGCCGCCGCGCGGCCCAGGCGCTGGCCGTCACCGGGGCGGCCGCCCTCCTGCTCACCGGGTGCGGCTCCTCCGGGTCCTCGTCCACGTCTGCGGACCCCTCCAACTCCGCGTCCGCCGCCCCGGGCAGCGCGGCGGACGCGGCCAACGGCGGCAAGCGCACCGTCAAGGACGCCACCGGCAAGGCCGTCGAGGTCCCCGCCGAGCCCAAGCGGATCGTCACCCTCACCCAGGAGGACCTCGACGCGGTGCTCGCCCTCGGCCTCAAGCCGGCCGGCATCACCAACGGCCAGGGGCTCAACGAGCCGCCCGCGTACCTCAAGGACAAGGTCCAGGGCGTGCCGGTGGTCGGCAACCTGCTCCAGCCGGTGATGGACAAGGTGATCGCCGCCAAGCCCGACCTCATCCTGGCCGGGGACATGCAGGACGAGCAGGTGCTCAAGCAGCTGCGCGAGATCACCCCCGCCACCCTGGTCACCATGGCGCCCACCGACGACTGGAAGCTCGCCTTCCGGGGCATCGGCAACGCCGTCAACAAGCTCGACCAGGCCACCAAGGTGATCGACGACTACCAGGCCAAGGCCACCAAGGCCGGTGCCGACCTCGGCAAGAACAAGGGCGCCGCCGTCTCCATCGTCCGCTGGAACCCCACCGGCCCCAGCTGGATGGAGAAGAAGCAGTTCGCGAGCGGCGTCGCCCTCGACATGGGCCTCACCCGCCCGGCCGCCCAGGACAAGGACGGCAACGCCCACAGCCCGGCGCTCAGCCTGGAGAAGCTCGCCGAGATCGACGGCGACTGGCTGTTCCTGTCCACCCTCACCGACGACGGCAAGGCCGCCCTCAAGGACGTCCAGTCCAAGCCCGCCTACCAGCAGTTGAACGCGGTGAAGAACAACCACGCCGTCACCGTGGACGGTTCGGTCTGGTCCACCCGGGGCGGCCCGCTGGCGGCCGACGTCGTCATCGGCGACCTCGGCAAGGCCCTGTCCGGTTCCTGAGCGCGCGGAACCGGGGGGCTGAGAGATGGAGTTGACGATCCAGGGCGTCACCGCCGGGTACCGCCCCGGCCGCCCGGTGCTCGGCGGCATCGACCTCACCGTGCCCGCCGGGCAGGTGGTGGCGGTGGTCGGCCCGAACGGCTGCGGCAAGTCCACCCTGCTGCGGGCGGTGGCCCGGCTGCACAGGCCGGACGGCGGGCGGATCCTGGTCGGCGGCGAGGACATCTGGCGGTTGAGCCCGCGCCGGGCCGCCCACCGGGTCGCGCTGCTCCCGCAGAGCCCGCAGGCCCCCGAGGCGGTCACCGTGGCCGGCCTGGTCCGCTACGGGCGCCACCCGCACCAGGGACTGTTCCGCCAGTGGTCGGCCGACGACGAGCGGCTCACCGCCGAGGCCCTGCGCGCCACCGGCGTCGACGCCCTCGCCGACCGCCGCCTCGACCAGCTCTCCGGCGGCCAGCGGCAGCGCTGCTGGCTCGCCATGGTGCTCGCCCAGGACGCCCCGGTGGTGCTGCTGGACGAGCCGACCAGCGCGCTCGACCTCGGCCACGCGGTGGAGGTGCTGGAACTGGTCCGTACGGTCGCGGCCGGCGGGCGCACGGTGGTGATGGTGCTGCACGACCTCGCGGCCGCCGCCCGCTACGCCGACCTGCTGGTCGCCCTGCGGGACGGCGCGGTGGTGGCCTGCGGGCCGCCCCGGGAGGTGGTGGACGCGCCGCTGGTGCGGGCGCTGTACGACATCGACAGCCACGTCCTGGCGGCCCCGGACGACGGCGCCCCGGTCATCGTCCCGCGGGCGCCGACGGGCTGAGGGGCCGGTCGGCCGTGAAGGCGGCGCCACCCGGACGGGGTGGCGCCGCCTTCACGCGTCCGCAGGGCCGCGGATCGGTCCTGCGTACCCGATCGACCACCCGTTCGAGTGGTTTCAATTCGTCCGCTCCCCGGCCGCCTCCCCCCGCCCGTCGCGTTGTCAGTGACCCTCGCTACGTTCCTCGCATCGCTGGTCAGCGGGGCGATCCGAACGACGTTCCCCGGTGGGAGGAGTACGGCTGTGGCATGGGTGGAAACGGGCGCGGGAGGGTACCGCGTCACGCTCGACGGAGAGGGCCGGGTGGTGTGCCGCAACGCGGCGGGCCGCCCCCTCAAGTCCGTCCCGTCGAAGCTCGGTGACGACCCGGTGGTCACCCAGCTCAAGCAACTCGCCGAATGGCTCGCCGCGCACGAGCGGCGCTGCCAGGAGGACGTCGAGCGGTGGATGGTGCGCTCGCTGCCGGTCCCCGCCGCCGTGCTCGCCGCCGTCTGGCCCGACGAGGCCTGGCAGTCCGTCCTGCGGGACGTCGTGGTCACCGGCGCGGACGGCGCCGTGGCCGGCTTCCTGCGCGACGCCGACGCCGAGCGCGGCCTCGGCCTGGTCGACCTCGACGGCGACACCGTGCGCCTGACCGACGGCCAGGTCCTGATACCCCACCCGGTGCTCCTCCCGGACCTCGACGACCTGCGCGAGTTCGCCGTCGAACTCGGCGTCTCCCAGCGCGTCCAGCAGCTCTACCGCGAGGTCTGGCACCGCCCCGAGGAGCCGGCCGCGGGCACCGAGGTCCACACCTACGCCGGCGGCCGCTACCGCGAACTGCGCGAGCTGGTCGGGCGCTGCGCCCGGCTCGGCTGCCGGGTCCGCGGCGGCTCCGCCGTCCAGCCGATCACCGAGGGCGGCCGCACCGTCGAGGCCCGGGTCTGGGTCGGCGACTACTACGAGTACGACGCCTGCGAGACGGGCGCGCTCAGCTGGGCCGGCCCCGACGGCCGGTCCCTGCCGCTCGCCGAGGTCGGGCCGGTCGCCTGGTCCGAGGGCATGAGGATGGCCGCCGCGCTCCACGCGGGCCGCACGATCGAAGGGGAGGACGCCGCATGACCACCGGCCCGATGACCACCACCGTCCCGCAGCAGCGCGCCGCGGAGCCCGAGGCACTGCTCGACGCCGGCGCCGTCCTGCCGCCCGGCACCCTGGCCGACGCCGGCCGCCCCGACAGTGCCGCCGACGTGCTGACCGCGCGCGGCTACACCCACCCCGCGCTGGACGGCCGCCGGATCGTCCGGCTGGTCCCCGGCGCGCTCGGCCCCGCCGAGGACCTCGCCCTGGACTTCCTCGGCCTCGCCCCCGAGGGCGCGCCCGCCGAGGTCGGCCAGGTCCGCCAGGAGGCGCTCGGCTTCCCGGCCTGGGCACTCGTCCACGACCCGGCCAACGGGCACCACGCGCTCGCCCTGGTCAAGGAGCTGGAGCGGCTGGCCCGCCAGGCCCGGTCCAAGCCCGGCGCCGCCAAGGACGGCTTCGACGAACTCGCCACCCGGCTCGGC
Organism: Kitasatospora sp. NPDC001309; assembly: GCF_042896295.1. NCBI lineage: Bacteria > Bacillati > Actinomycetota > Actinomycetes > Kitasatosporales > Streptomycetaceae > Kitasatospora > Kitasatospora sp. NPDC001309. The sequence goes on from NZ_JBIAXC010000003.1 coordinate 314,501, forward strand.
CGCGCCGTCCCGCACTTCCTGCCCACCTTCTGCGAGGAGGTCGGCCGGATCTTCCTCACCCACGGCAACCAGACCTACGCCGCCGCCTGGTTCGGCAAGGCCCGCGAGGCCGAGCGCACCCACAACCTGGCCGTCGACGAGGAGCGGCTGCGCGCCGTCTTCCTGGAGTTCGCCCTGGCCGGCGCGCTCACCGTCAAGTCCCTGCGCCAGTACGTCAAGGAGCTCGCCCGGCGGCTCGACCCGCAGACCGCCTGGCTGCGCTTCCGCCAGCTGTGCACCGAGCGCTCCGCGGCCGGCATGGCCCCGTACGCCGGGGTCGCCGAGGACGCCCGCGCGCTGATCCGGGCCGCCGGGCTGGACCGCGCCGCGCACGAACGGGCGCTGCTCGCCGAGCTGCTGGAGTCCCCCGCGGTCAACCGGGCGCCCGCCGCGTTCTGGAAGTCCTGGCACGGCGCCCTGGTCGAGCTCGGCAGCGACGACGCCGCGGTCCGCACCCGGCTGCTGGAACTGCTGCCCGACCCGGCCGCCGGCGGCACCGACGCCGCCGCCCAGGACTCCGCCTGGCTGGCCGTCCTCGCCGCCACCGGCGCCGAGGACCTGCTCACCGGCCCGCGCGCCGAGGGCGCCGAGCCCGCCGCGCAGTGGCTCCGGCGCTGGTGCAACCACCTCGGCCGCGGCTGGCGCAACCGGCCCGGCTGCCCGGCCACCCTCGCGCTGGCCGGCCGGATGGTCGAGCGGCTGCGCGCCGACGCCGTCCCGGTCGACCTCTTCACCGGCATCAGCGGCAGCCTCACCCGGCTCGACCTGCTGGAGCTCCTGCTGGCCGAGGGCATCCCGGTGGCCGACCCGCCGGCCGGCCTGGGCTTCGACCTGCGCGAGTGGGTCACCCAGAGCGGCCCGGCCGCCGCCGACGCTCCGACCGGCGCTCCGACCGACGCTCCGAGCGCCGCGACCGACGGGGCCAGGACCATCGGCGGCTCGCTCGCCGCCGTCGCCGCCGACGCACGCTTCCGGCCGCTGCTGCGCCGCTCCGCCCCCGGCGCCTGGGCGCAGGCCGTCGAACACCGCTGTGCCGCGCTCCCCCTGCTGAACGAGCTGTTCCGGGAGTGGGCCGAGGAGCGCGCCGAGGAACTCACCGCCGTCCGCGGCCTGGCCGGCGCCGTCGACCTGGTCCGCTCGCTGACCCCGCACCGCACCGCCATCCGCACGGTCGCCCCGGCCGCCGCCGAGAAGATCGCCGCGCTCGACGTCGCCGGGCTGCTCGCCGGCGCCCTCGCCGCCGGGATCCTGGACGAACTCGGCTGGCCCGCCCTGGAGGAGGCGCTCGCCCGGCTCGCCGACCCGCCCGCCGCCGACGCCCTCCCGGACACCGCCCCCGGACACCGCCCCCGCGGCCTGAACGACCTGACCGTCGAGGACGCCTGGCCGTACCTCGTCCTCGCCCGCCACGACCGGGCCCTCGTGGTCGGCCCGGACGCCATCCTGCTGGAGCACACCCTGCGGGTGCCCCCGCTGCCGGGCGTGCGCAACCGGCCCCGGCTGCGCCTGGTCGACGGCGAGCTCCTCGTCGTCTGGTACGAGGGCAACGAGCAGAAGGCCTACTGGTCCGGCCGCCCGGACCAGACCTTCGAACTGACCGGCCGCACCATCGCCGGCTACTACTACGGCGAACGCCACCCGGACGACACCTCCCTCCCGCTGCCCGGCGGCGGCCGCACCACCGGCGCCCGCCCGCTGCACCCCGGCGACACCCGGCTGCCCGAGGAGCACCCCGTCCTCGGCGACGGCACCGGGTACTGGACACTGCGCCACGCCCCGGACGGCACCCCCGTCCTGCGCGAACTCGACCCGGCCACCGGCACCCTGGGCCGGGCCGCCGAACCGCCGGTGATCGCCGCCACCGCAGCGGCCGGCCGGCTCGTCACCGGCAGCACCGGCCTGCTGCCGCTGCAGCCCGGCCTGGAGGGCACCCCGCTGGGCACCGACGGCACCGTGCTCGGCAGCTGGGTCCGGCACGACCCCGGGCGCGCCGTCACCACCTTCACCGCCGACGGGCAGCGCATCGTCCTGCCGCTGAACGAGCGCACCGACACCCACATCCTCCCGGTCGGCCGGCTCGCCCTGCCCGGCGCGCGGGGCCCGGTGGTCAGCCGCACCGGCGAGTTCCTCGACCTCGGCCTGCCCGACCTGGCCGAGCGCTCCGACCGCACCGCCGACCTGCGCTCCTGCCGGTCGGGCGAACTCTCCGCCGCCGGTACCGCCCTGGTCCCGCCGTACGACCACTGGCACGCCCTGAGGCCCCGTGACGAGGCCGGTTCCCGGGTGCTGCGCGCCCTGACCGCCGAACAGGCCGCCCGGCTGGTGGACCTCGCCTGGCCGGTCGACGCCGAGCCCGTCCCCGCGGACGAGCAGCGCTGGATCACCGTCCAGGGCGTACGGCGCCCGCTCGCCCAGCGCGGCGAGGCCCGCAACAGCCTGCCGGTCGAGGCGGTCGGCGCCGCCCTGCCCGCGATCACCCACCCGCTGCTGCTGGCCGGCGTCGCCGGGTTCGCCCGCACCGCCGCCGACCTGCTCGACCGGATCGCCCGGTTCCTCCCGCAGCCGGAGGCCGAGCGGCCCAGCAAGGCCGAGGCCGCCGAGTGGCGCCCCGAGCACGGCCGCGACCACCAGCTGCGCGACGCCGTCAGCGCCGTCCTGCCCGGCACCCCGGGCCTGGGCAACAACTGGGGCGACTCCGAGCAGTACTGGGTGCTCAACAACCTGCGCGCCGTCACCGCCGCGTTCACGGCCTCGACCGCCTCGACCGCCCCGACCGCCCCGACCGCTGAGGCTGCCGCGGCCGCTGCGGCCGTCCCGACCGCCGTGGAGGGCGAGGGCTGGACCGCCCAGGGCACCGTCACCCTGCGCGGTGGCGAGGCCCACCACGGCTGGCGCAACCTGCTCGGCCGGGTGGACGTCCTCGCCCACGCCATCGCCGACCCGCTCACCCCGCCGGCGCACCGCTCCACCCTGGTCCTGCTGCTCGGCGAGCTCACCAAGGGCCCGCTCGCCGACCGCGGCGCCACCCTGCGCGAGGTCGTCCTCGGCGAGACGGACGAGCGCGCCAAGGGCCGCCGGCCGGAGGCCTACCGCCAGGGCGAGGTGTTCCGCCGCGGCGACCGCACCGTGGTGATCCTCGACTACCGCCACCAGCAGGAGGACGGAACGGCGCACTGGCGGGCCGTCGACCACGACCCGAGCGGAGAGTTCGGTCCCGTCGCCCACTTCACCACCCTGGAGGAGCGCCGCACCGAGGAGCGGGTGAACACCGCCTGGACCGAGAAGTTCCGGCGGGTCGCCGCCCTGCGCGGCAGCGTCCCCTGGCAGAGCGAGCACGCCGCCGCCTTCGCCGAGCTCACCGGCATCGGCACCGCCCGCGCCACCCTGCTGCTCTGCCCGCCCCCCGGCCTCCTGAACTGGGGCAACGTCGAGGTGCCCGCCGAACACGGCCTCAAGACCGCCGAGGTCAGGGCCGCCCAGGCCTGGCTGCGCAACCACGACCACCACGCGATCGCCGACGTCTGGGGCGCCCTGCTGCCCCTCGACGACCCGAAGCGGCTGTGGACGGAGGGCCCCGACACCGCCGCCGCGGCCGAGGCCTGGATCCGGCACTTCGGACGCCTCGTCACCCTCCCCGAGGACGCCCTGGCCGGCGTCCAGGGCGTGCCCATCGGCACGATCGAGGAACTGCTCAACCCCGGCCGCACGCCCTGGCTCACCCGCACCACCGCCTACCGGCTGACCACCGGCAGCCGGGCCGCGCTCCAGCTGGAGCCCGCGGACGCCACCGCCGCCCCCGGCCCCGGCACCCTCCCGGGGGCGATCGACGCCCTGCGCTGGCTCGGCTACCACCTGCCCGCCGACAGCCCGCTGCGCCCGCTGCTGCCCACGGCCGCCGCCGCGCTGCGCACCCGGCTCGCCGACCCCGAACTGCTGCTCGGATTCGGCCTGGTCAGCACCACCCAGGGCACCTCGGTGTCGACCGTCCTGCGCGCACACTTCGGCCGGCCCGCCGAGGGCGGAGCCGACCCGGACGGCCTGGTCCGCTGCGGTCCGGCCGTCGTCCTCAGCCCCTACCGCACCGAGTACGAGCAGATCTGGCTGCGCCCCGCCGGCCTCACCGGCCCGGACGACCCGCTGATCGACCTGCTCATCGGGCTGACCGACGGCTACTGGTCCGGCTCCGACCTGGCCGCCGTCCGGTCGATCCTGGGCGGCGAACCGGAACGCCTGGCCGCGGGCGCCCCAGCCGTGCCGGCCGCCGACGAGGGCCCGGCCTGGCTGCAGAACCCGCAGCTCAGCGCCCCCGAGCTGGTCGCCGAGGCGGCCCGTACCCACGGCCTGGGCGAGGACGCGGCCGCGCTCTACCTCCAGCTGCTCGCCCTGCCCGACCCGACGGACCGCAACGCCGCCCGCTGGACGGGCTGGAAGCCCGCCCGGCTCAAGCGCGCCCGCGCCGAACTCGCCGCCGGCGCACTGGTGCTGGAGGCGAAGCGGGCCCGGGCCGGCCGCAGCCTCTTCCTCCCCGGCGGCTGGCAGGAGGCCAAGGCCCCCGCCCTGCCGGTGGAGACCTGGAAGGCGGGCCTGTACCAACTGTCCACCCACCGGCCGGTGCTGCCGCACCTGCCCGTGCCCGAACTGTTCGCCCGCGCCTGGCAGCGCACCCTCGACGGCGACACCCCCGGCTACGAAGAGCTCCGGACCAGCAAGCGCAGGAAGGCCCGCCGATGAGCGCCACCGACACCACCGCCACCGACACCACCGCCACCGGGACCACCGCCACCGGGACCACCGCCACCGACTCCCCGGTACGGCAGATCGTCCCGCCCGAGGAGAAGCACGCCGCCGAACTGGAGTTCCTCGCCGCCCACGACAGCGGCCCGCGCCCGCCCGGCTGGCGCCTCACCCCGCGCGCCGTGGTCACCTTCGTCATGGGCAGCGGCGGCGAGAAGCTCAAGGCCGGACGCCGCAGCCTGGCCGTCGAGCCCAAGTTCGTCGGCGAGCGCGCCCTGGTCGAACGCTGCGTCGTCACCCTCGCCGGCGAGCGCGGCCTGCTCCTCGTCGGCGAACCCGGCACCGCCAAGTCGATGCTCTCCGAACTGCTCGCCGCCGCCGTCTGCGGGACCAGCGCGCTCACCGTCCAGGGCACCGCCGGCACCACCGAGGACCAGCTCAAGTACGGCTGGAACTACGCCCTGCTGCTCGCCAAGGGCCCCAGCCGCGAAGCCCTCGTCCCCTCCCCGGTGCTCACCGCGATGACCACCGGGGCCGTCGCCCGGGTCGAGGAGGTCACCCGCTGCCTGCCCGAGGTACAGGACGCCCTCGTCTCCCTGCTCTCCGAACGGCGCATCGCCGTACCCGAGTTGGCCGGCACCCCGGACGGCCAGCTGCACGCCGCGGCCGGCTTCACCCTGATCGCCACCGCCAACCTGCGGGACAAGGGCGTCAGCGAGATGTCCGCCGCCCTCAAGCGGCGGTTCAACTTCGAGACGGTCGGCCCGATCGGCAGCCTGGCCGCCGAGGTCGAGCTGGTCCGCCGCCAGTCCACCGTCGCCGTCGTCCGGGCCGGCGCCGGCTACGCCGTGGACGACGCCGTCCTGGAGGCCCTGGTCACCGCCTTCCGCGACCTGCGCACCGGCCGCTCCACCGAGGGCTGGGAGGTCGAACGCCCCTCCACGGTGATGAGCACCGCCGAAGCCGTCTCCGTCGCCACCGCACTCGGCGTCACCGCCGCCTACCTGCCGGACGGCGGCGACCTCCTCGGCCGGCTCCCCGGCCAACTCCTCGGCGTGGTCCGCAAGGACGACCCGGCGGACGCGGCCCGGCTGCTCGGCTACTGGGACGGCCCGGTCCGCCGCCGGGCCGAACAGGGCGCCGCCACCTGGCGCACCCTGTGGGACCTCCGCCCGGCGCTGGAGGCCTGACGATGACGAGCAGCGCGGTGAGGACCACCACCCCGGACGACCCGGCCGTCCGCCCCGGCCCCGGCGCCGTATGCGGCCACGGCACCGATCCCGGTGCTGACCTCGGCACGGCCCCCGGTACCGATCCCGGCACCGACCCCGCGGTCCGGGCCGAGACGGCCCGGCTGGCCGGCTCCGGCACCGACCGTCCCGGGCCGTACCTGATCGGTGTGCGCCACCACGCGCCCTCCCTCAGTGCGGTCCTCCCCGCGCTGCTCGACGCCGCCCGGCCCGAGGCCGTCCTGGTCGAACTGCCCGCCGAGTTCCAGCCCTGGCTCGACCACCTCGCCGACGAGGCCACCGAGGCCCCCGTCGCCCTCGCCGCCGCCCCGGCCGGCGGGGGTGATGCGGACGGGGACGACGCGGGCGCAGCCCCCGGCGGGCTCGCCTTCTACCCCTTCGCCGACTTCTCCCCGGAACTCGTCGCCCTGCGCTGGGCCCGGCGCAACGGCGTCGAAGCCATCGCCTGCGACCTCCCGCTCGCCCACCGCACCGGCCCCGGCGGCCCGCGCGGCCGCCGTCCCGCGGCCGGCCCCGACACCCCCGGCGTGGCCGACGCGCTGCGCCACCGCCTCACCGGCCGTGCCACCGACGACGACCTCTGGGACCGCCTCGTCGAGACCGCCGCCCCCGGCTCCGGCCCGGAGGCCGTCCGGCGCGCCGCCCTCCTGGTCGGCTGGGCCCTGCGCCACGACGCCGGAACCGGCCCCGGCGTCGACCCGTACGACCTGCGCCGCGAAGCCTGGATGCGCGCCCGCATCCGGGCCGCCTCGGCGGGCGGACGCCGGACCGCCGTGGTCGTCGGCGCCTTCCACGCCCCCGCCCTGCTCGACGGGCCCACCGCCCCCGAGGAGCCGCCCCGCCCCGACGAACCCGGGCACGTGCTCTCCCTCATTCCGTACACCTACCCGCTGCTCGACGCCCGCTCCGGCTACCCGGCCGGCATCCGCGACCCCGAGTGGCAGCACACCGTCCTCGACGCCGGCGGCGACCCCGAGCGCCTCGACGAGGCGCTCACCACCACCGCCGTCCGGATCTGCGCCGCCCTGCGTGCCCAGGACCACCCCTCCGGCCCCGCGGACGCCCGAGAGATCGTCCGCCTGGCCGGCGACCTCGCCCGACTGCGCGGCCACGCCGCCCCCGGGCGCGGCGAACTCGTCGAAGCCGTCCAGTCCGTGCTCGCCCAAGGCGAGCCCCTCGGCCGTGGCCGGGCCGTCGCGCGCGCCCTCGAACAGGTCCTGGTCGGCATCCGCACCGGGCGCCCCACCCCGGCCGCCCCGCGCAGCGGCCTCGGCCCCGCCGTCGAAACCCTGCTCGCCGACCTGGGCCTCCCCGGCCCCGCCGACCCGGGCCCGCGCGAACTGCGCCTCGACCCGCTGCGCAGCCCCCTCGACCGCCGCCGCGAGATCCTCCTCCACCGCCTCACCGCCTGCGGCGTCCCCTACGCCGACCCCGTCTCCACCACCGGCCCCGGCGGCACCGAAACCCTCGGCACCCGCTGGCGCCTGCACTGGACCCCCACCGTCACCGCCCTGCTCACCGTCGCCGGCACCCGGGGCGTCACCCCCGCCCAAGCCGCCGAGGGAGCCCTCCGCAGCCGCCTCCCCGACGACCCCACCCCGCGCGAGATCATCGACGGCCTCACCGCCGCCGCCTCCTGCGCCCTCCCCGCCCTCACCGCCACCCTCCTCACCCGACTCACCACCACCCTTCCCGCCACCGCCACCCTCCCCGACCTCCTCGCCGCCCTCGCCCTCCTCGACCGCCTCACCGCCGGCCACCTCCCGGTCACGGCCCCTGGGGAAGCACCTGCGGGTGAAGCACCTGCGGGTGCGGCCGGTGCGGCGGAGTCAACGACTTCGGCCTCCAAGGGTGTTGACAGTCGGACCGGCCCCGGACTGCCGCTGCGGGCGGCGATGGAGCTGTTGACCGCCGTGGCGGTGCGGCAGGTGGAGGGGTTGGGGGGTTCGGACGATCCCGCGGATGCGCGGGCGCTGGTGGAGCTGGCCCGGCGGGCGGACCAGCTGGGCGGGGTGCGGCTGGGGTACGCGCTGGGGGAACTCGCCGAGCGGGGGAGCCCGTTGGTGCGGGGCGCGGCCGGGGCGGTGCGGGTGCTGCTCGGGCAGGAGTCCGCACAGGTGTTCGGCGGGCGGGCCGCGTCCTGGGTGGACGGGGCGACCGACGTGCGGGCGCGGCAGGTGCTCGGACGGTTGCTGGTCGGGTTGTTGACCGCTGCCGAGGGCCTGTTCGACAGTGCGCCCGAGGCGCTCGAACCGGTGCTGGAGCGGGTCGGTTCGCTCTCGGACGCCGCCTTCCTGGACCGGCTGCCCGCGCTGCGCGGTGGCTTCGACACGCTCAGCCCGGCCGCCCGTGACCGGCTGCTGGTCTCCGTCGAGGACCGCCTGGGCACCAGCCTGGCGGCCCTGCCGGAGCAGACCGACCCCGCTCTGGTGGCCCGTTGGGTCCGCGCGGACCTGGCGGCCCGCCGGGTGCTCGCCGGGAGAGGCCTGCTGCCGGCCGCTCCCCGGACCGCCGACCAGGTGTCCGAGCCTGGCTCCGGGGCCGGGTCCGGGTCCGAGCCCGAACCCGGGCCCACGACGGCGACCGGCCCGGCACCCGCCCCGTCGCCCGCTCCCGAGCGCGTCCTCACGCCCGCCGAGCGCTGGCGCCTGCTGCTGGGTCGCCCGGGCACGGGCGGCCTGTCCGGCCGCAGCGCCCGACTCGCCACCGCGCTGGACGAGTTGTACGGCAGCGGCCACGGCGAGGGCTCCGGCCCCGGCCTGGACGACCGGGGTGGCAGGGGCGGCAGCAGGGGCGGCCGCGAGGCGCCGTTCCCCGGAGTGCGGGAGTGGGCCGAGGAGTTGGAGGCCCTGTTCGGTCCGGGCGTCCGGGAGGAGGTCCTGGCGGCAGCCGTCGCCCAGGGCCGTACGGACGTGCTGGAGGCGATCGACCCGTCCGCCGTCCGCCCGTCGGTGGACCTGCTGCGCGCGGTGCTGGACCACGCGGGCGGTCTGCCCGAGGCCCGGGTGGCCAAGCTGCGTCCGCTGGTGCGCCGCATGGTGGACGAGTTGAGCCGCGAGCTGGCGACCCGGCTGCGCCCGGCGCTGACCGGGATCAGCGTGCCGCGCCCGTCGCGGCGCCCGGGCGGCGGGCTGGACCTCCACCGGACGATCCGGGCGAACCTGGCCACGGCCCGCCCCGGGCCGGACGGTTCGGGCACCGTGATCGTGCCGGAGCGCCCGGTGTTCCGGACCAGGGCGCGGCAGGCCAACGACTGGCGGCTGATCCTGGTGGTGGACGTGTCGGGGTCGATGGAGGCGTCCACGGTCTGGGCGGCGCTCACCGCCTCGATCCTGGCCGGGGTGCCCTCGTTGAGCACCCACTTCGTGGCCTTCTCCACCGAGGTCCTCGACCTGACGGAGCAGGTGGCGGATCCGTTGAGCCTGCTGCTGGAGGTGAGCGTCGGTGGCGGTACCAGCATCGCGACCGGTCTGCGCTACGCCCGGGAGCTGGTGACGGTGCCGTCGCGGACGCTGATCGCGGTGGTCAGCGACTTCGAGGAGGGCGGCCCGGTCAACGCGCTGCTCGCCGAGACCCGGGCCCTGGTGGACTCCGGCGTGCACCTGCTGGGCTGCGCGGCGCTGGACGACTCCGGGACGGCCCGCTATTCGAAGGCGGTCGCCGGCCAACTGGTCGCGGCCGGGATGCCGGTGGCGGCGCTGAGCCCGCTGGAACTGGCCCGCTGGGTGGGGGAGAAGGTGCGATGAACGCCACGACACAGACAGAGCGGGCTTCACAGACCGGGAGCAGCTGGCCGGGGGTCCGGCCGGAGGTGGTCGCCGAGGTGGTGTCGGGGCTGAGCGCCCGCCTGCAGAAGCGGTTGGACGGCGCGGCGGCGAAGCTCGCCGAGCGGCCGCTCAGCCGGGAGGGCGACGAGTGGCGGGTGCAGGTGGACGAGGAGGTCCTGCTCGTCCTGCACGCCCCGGGCGGGGTGGTGGCCGGCCCGTCCGACGTCCGGTGCGGCTGTCTGCTCGCCCCGGCCTGCGTCCACCGGGCCGCCGCCGTCAGCCTCTGCCCGCTGGCCGAGGCCGACGATCCGGGCCTCGGGACCACGCCGGCCGAGGCGCCGGGAACACCTGCCGCGACCACCACCACAACCCCGCCCGAGCCCGGATCCGAACCCCGCCCTGGACCCCGACTCGAACCCGGACGCGAGTCGGGACCGGAACCCGGACCCGCCGCCCTCACCCCGGCCGAACGCGGCGCCGCCCGGCACCTCCACCGCGCCGCCTGCGCGCTGCTGGCCGCCGGGGTGAGCGGGGCGGGCGCGGTCGCCCAGGCGGAGCTGCTGCGGGCCGGCCACGGGGCGCGGGTCGCGGGGCTGTACCGCCCGGCCGCGGCGGCGGTCGCCGTGGTGACCGGGATCCGGGCGGCGCGTTCCGGTGCGCCCGACCACCGGCTGGCGGACCTGGTGGCGGCGCTCCGCGAGCTGCTCGGCCTCACCACCGCCCTGAACACCCTGACTGCCGTGACCACGCCGACCGCCCCGGTCGCCCCGGTCGACGCCCTGACCCCGCCCGCCGCCCCGAGCCCGCTCGCCGCCCTGCGCGGCACCGCCCGCCAGGCCTACGCCGAGGAGGGCGGCCTGCGGCTGTACGGGCTGTTCGCCGAGCCGGTGCTGACCGCGACCCACGCGGGGGCGGTCAGTTGGGCGGTGGACGCGGGTGGCCGGCTCAGCACGATCGCCGAGGTGACCCCGCACGGCGATGTCACGACCGCCGCCCCGCTGGCCGTCGGGGCGGGCAACCGGACGGTCCGGCTGGGCGATGCGGCGCTGAGCCACCGTGAGTTCAGCCGCGCGGGGCTGGCGGTCCAGGGCGCGACCAGGTCCACCGGTGGGCGGCTGGGCGCGGGTGCCTCGGTGCGGGCGGTCCGCGCGGCGGGCGCGGCCTGGACGGCGGAGCCGGTGGCCCGGCTCTGGGCCGAGCCGCCCGCCGCCCAGGTGGCCCGGGCACTGGCGGCGCAGGAGCTGCCGTACGGGAGTCGCCCGGCGGGGAGCGACCTGTTGTTCCTGGACGTCGTCCTGCTGGGCACGGCCCCGACCGGTCCGGGCGGGGCGCTCCAGCTGCTCGCCCGTCCGGTCGGGGGCGACACGGTGATCGCGCTGCGCCCGGGGCACGAGCACCCCGATCTGGCCTTCCGGGCCAATCTGGCCCTGCTCGCCACGGCCCCGGGCCTTCGGCTGCGGCTGATCGGACGGCTGGAGCGCGCGGACCGTCCGGAACTGCGGGTGCTGGCGATCGGCACGCCCTGGGACGGCTCCGACCACGACGGCCACGACGGCCACGACCGCCTTGCCCTGCCCGCCGACCGGGCGGACCGGGTCAACCTCGGCCTGGAACGCCTGCAGACCGCTGACCTGCCCGCCGGCCCGTCCACCGGGCCATCCGCCGATCTGCCCGCCGGGCTCCCGGCCGAGCTCCCCACCGCGCCGCCGCTCGGCCCGCCGGTGCACGTGCTCGGCCGCCGGGTGGAGCAGACCGTCACCACCGGCCGGTCCGCGCCGGCGCCCGGCGCGGCCACGGCGGCGGCGGACCGGGCCCTGCTGCGGGCGTCGGGGCTGGCGACCGCCGCCGAGTTGCTGGAGGGCCTGCGGGCGGCTGCCGCGGACCAGCGGCGTGACGTGTTCGGCCGGATCGTCGCGGACGACCACGACGCCTTCGCCACCGCCTGGCTGGCGGCCGCCGACTACACCGAGGCGCTGGCGACCGCGCTCTGCTCCGCCTCCTGGGGCGGCGAGCAGGACGACTCGGAGGACGGCCCGGAGGACGGGACGGAGAACGGCCCGAAGAACGGGACGGAGGACGGGAAGGAGCTGTGAGCCGATTTATTTGCAGAGACCGATAATCGGCGCCGAATGGCATACTTGTACGAGAGGGGACAGCTCAGGACGCACAGGTGAACGTGAAGGGAAGGCGAGCCATGGCCATCCGCGACGACGCGGCCGAGGTCCGGGCCGGTGGCTGGCGGACGCTCGCCGCCCTGCACGGGCTGATCGACGCCGCGCTGGAGAAGGCACTCCAGGCGGAGCACAAGCTCTCGGTGGTGGAGTACACGGTGCTGGAGGCGCTCTCCCGGCAGGACGGCTGGCACATGCGGATGCAGCAGCTGGCCCGTGCGGCGGCGCTGAGCAGCAGTGCCACCACCCGGCTGGTGAGCCGCCTGGAGGACCGGGGCCTGCTCAGCCGCTACCTCTGCGCGGACGACCGGCGCGGCATCTACACCGAGCTGACCTCCGAGGGCCGCGCCCTGCTGGAGGCCGCCCGCCCGGTGCACGACGCCACCCTGGAGGCGACCCTGGCCCAGGCCGCGGAACTCCCCGAGCTGGCCCCGCTGGTCGACGCGCTCGCCGAGCTCAGCCTGACGAAGGCGTGATCCCGGCCCAGGCGTGACCCGGGCGGCTACCGCCGCCCGGCCGCCTCAGCGCCGCCTGGTCGCCGCACCACCGCCTGGCCGCCTCACCGCCGCCCGACGGCCAGCGCGTCCCGGTGCACCCGGTCGAGCAGGGCGAGCAGCAACTCCTTGCTGGACGCCCGCTCCCGGACGTCGCACAGCACCACCGGCACCTCCGGCCCGAGGTCGAGGGCCCGGCGGACGTCCTCCGGGGTGGCGTCGCGGCGGCCGTGGAAGCAGTTGACCCCGATGGCGAAGGGGATTCCGCGCTGCTCGAAGAAGTCCACGGCGGCGAAGCTGGATTCGAGCCGCCGGGTGTCGGCGAGGATGATCGCGCCGAGGGCGCCGAGGGCGAGGTCGTCCCACATGAACCAGAAGCGGAACTGCCCGGGCGTGCCGAAGAGGTAGAGCACCAGGTCCTCGCGGACGGTGATCCGCCCGAAGTCCATCGCCACCGTGGTGGTGGACTTGCCCTGGACGCCTTCGAGGCTGTCGACCCCGATGCTGGCGCGGGTCATCCGCTCCTCGGTCTGCAGCGGTTCGATCTCGCTGACCGAGCCGACCATGGTGGTCTTCCCGACGCCGAAGCCGCCGGCGACGAGGATCTTGACCGCGCCCGGCACCAGGCTCTGGGTCGTCAATTCGGGTCTCCTGGAGAGGAACTGTGGGGATGCTGCGGGTGCGATGGATGCGATGGATGCGGTGGATGCGGTGGACGCGACGGGTGCGGCGGATGTCACGGACGCGGCAGCCGGTCAGAGTCTGCGGACGCCTTCGATCACGGCCTGGATCAGGGAGATGTCCGGTGCCTCGGCGAGCTGGACCGGGGCCCGGGTGAGGATCAGCCGGGCCTCCGCCAGGTCGTCCAGCAGCACCTTGACCACGCTCACCGGCAGGTCCATGGTGGCCGCGATCTCGGCCACGGCCAGCGGGCGTTCGCGGCACAGGTCGAGGATCGCGGCCGGTTCGGGGGTCAGCCGGCTGGTGTCGGTGCGCGGGTCGGCGGTGACCACCAGGGTGATCAGCGCGAAACCGTCACGGACCGGGCCGGTGCGCCCGTTGGTGATCGCGTAGGGGCGGACCAGGTGGCCGGCGTCCTTGTCGTAGAACCAGCCCTCGTCGGCGTCGGCGCTGGTCACGCACCGCCACCCGCGCCGGGTCGGCCCGCGTCGCTGCGCGGCGCCGCGGTGAGGTACTGGCCGACCTGCTTGACCAGCATGTTGATCTCGTAGGCCATCAGTCCGGCGTCCACCTGCTCGCTGGTGAGGACGGCGAGCCGGGCGCCCTGTCCGGCGGTGGTGACGAACAGGAACAGCTGGTCCATCTCGACCACGGTCTGCCGGACCCGTCCGCCGTTGAAGCGGTGTCCGGCGCCGCGGGCCAGGCTCTGCAGGCCGGAGGCGACGGCGGAGAGGTGCTCGGCGTCGGCCCGGTCGAGGCCCTGGGACGTGCCGACCAGCAGTCCGTCCTCGGAGAGGACGATGGCGTGCCGGGTCTCGGGTACCCGCGCCACCAGCTGGTCCAGCAGCCAGTTGAGGTCGCGCTGGGTCTCGGTGTGCTGCGTCATCACTGCTGTTCCTTGGCTTCCTGAACGGCGGGGGCTTCCGCGGTGCCCTCGGGGGCGGAAGGTGCGGCCGGGTGGGGGGCGATGGCGGGCGCGTCCGGTCCGGTACCGGTCGCGCGGGCGCTGCGGGTGCCGCGCTGGATGGCGGCCATGGTGGCGCGGGACCGCGTCGGCGAGGGGTCGTCGGCCTCGCCGAACCGGGGGCCGGCCGGGGCGGGGCGGGCCCCGTACGGCGAGGACGGCGCGGTCGGGGTGGACGGCGGCATCATGGTGCCGGGCGCGTTGGCCTCGCGGAGCTGCTCGGCGAGGCTGGCGTTGCGGACCCGCTGCGGCAGGATGCGCGGGGTGCGCAGTTCGCCGTCCGGGCCGTGCTCCACGCTGTCCTCCTGCGGGCGTTCGTGGGTGGGCGTCGACCGGTCGGCGGGCACCCCGTCGAGACCGCCCGCCGAGTCCACGACGGCCGGATCGACGACCGCAGGATCGACGACGGCCGGGTCCGCCTGAGCCCCGTCCCCATGCCCGGGGGTCGCGCCGGCGCCCGGGTCGAGTTGCGCGGCGAGCTGTGCGGCGAGTTCCGCCGACGGCCCGGTGGGCAGGTCGTACGGGCGCGGCAGCACGGGCCGGGGGACCACCACGGCCCCGGGCAGCCCGGGGATCTCGGCACCGACCGTCAGCCCGGCGTTGTCGAGGACGGGCCCGCCGTCCTCACCGTCCGGCCGCCCGAACTCCTGCGGCCCGAAGCCCTGTTGGCCGAACTCCTGCGGTCCGAACTCCTGCCGCGCGAGCAGCTCGCCGAGGATCACCCCGCCGTCGGCCCCGCCGCCTGCCGGCTCCGTCGGTGCCGTCGGCACCGCCGGGGAACCGACGCCACCGATCCCGTCGACCCCGCCCGAGGTGCTGCTCGTCAGCCCGTTGAGCACCCCCGCCAGCGCGCCGGACAGCTCGTCGTCGACCACGCCGAAGTCGCCGTCGGACGGCCGCGGTTCGGGCACCGGGGTCCGGGTGACCCGCGCGCCGGACGGCAGCCCGGGCACCGTGGCCGGCTGCTCCGCCTGCTCCAGCAGCACGGAGGGCACCAGCACCACGGCCCGGGTGCCGCCGTACGGCGAGGGCCGCAGGGTGACCTGGATGTCGTGCCGGGCGGCGAGCCGGGCGACGACGAACAGGCCGAGCCGCAGGTCGTCGCCGAGCGCGGAGACGTCCAGCTCGGGCGGGTTGGCCAGGTACTCGTTGAGCCGCTCGTACTCCTCCTCGGTCATGCCGAGGCCGCGGTCCTCGACCTCGACCGCCAGGCCCTTGGGGACCTCCTGGGCCGAGACCTGCACCTGGGTGTACGGCGGGGAGAAGGTGGTGCCGTTCTCGATCAGCTCGGCGATCAGGTGGATCACGTCGGCGACGGCCTGCCCGCTGAGCGAGGCGCGCGGCACGCCCTGGACGACGACCCGGGCGTAGTTCTCGGTCTCGGAGACGGCGCTGCGCAGCACGTTGACCACGGGCACGGCGTTGCGCCAGCGCCGGGCGGGCAGTGCGCCGCCGAGGATGACCAGGTTCTCGGCGTTGCGCCGCATCCGGGTGGCCAGGTGGTCGACGGCGAACAGTTCGCGCAGCAGCTCGGGTTCCTCGTGCTCGCGCTCCAGCGCGTCGAGCATGCTGATCTGCCGGTGGATCAGGATCTGGGTGCGGCGGGCGATGTTGAGGAAGACCTTCTTCGTCCCCTCGCGGCCCTGGGCCTGGTGGACGATGGCGGCGACGGCGGCCTGCCGGACGGCGGCCAGGCCGTCGGAGGTCTGCTGGACCTCGTCGCCGACCCGCCGGGACGGTGCCCAGGTGGGCGGGGTGGGCACCGGCTCCCCGGCGCGCAGCCGGCCGACGATCTCGGGGATCTCGTGCTGGGCGAGCGCGAAGGTGTCGCCGCGCAGTCCGGCGAGCCGGGCGGACAGCGACCGGGCGGCCCGGATGCCGCGGACCAGGCTGACCAGCAGCACCAGCGCGACGGCGGCGGTGCCGGCCAGCAGCGCGGTGCGGTTCGCGGTGTCGCGCAGCAGGTAGGCGGCGTAGCCCCAGGCGGCGGCGAGGCCCAGGCTGGGGACCAGCACGAGGGCGAGGAGCGAGCTGCGGAGGGAGCCGGACCGGCCGGCGCGGTGGCCCGTGCGGGGGGCCGATATGCCTGGCATCTGATTCCTTGTTGCAGGGCCGAGTTGCAGGCCGGGTCTCGGGTCCGGACGGTGGGTCGGCCCGAGCGGACCGGACCGGGCGTCAGGGAGCCGAGGCCCGGGGTCGCCGGACGGGGTGACGCGGTGTCACCGTCCGTGCGGGTGCAGCTCGGCCGCCGACGGCAGGAAACCTATCAGTCCCAGGTGGCCCCATCGCAACATCAACTGACGATATGTGAACGGGCGATGGCAGGAACGGCCAGTTCCGGTCGGAGCGTTCGCCGACGGATCGTCGCAGCTCAGCGCGGTCGGTGCGGAGCGGGGACGGCTCCTCGGGAGGTCGGTGGGCCTCTCGGGGAGCCGTCAGGAGCAGGTCAAATCGTCGTCATACCGAAAGTTCGCCACCATCCGGGCGGCAGCCGCGGATCCGGCGCTCCCGCCGCGCGGCTCGGTCCTCCGCGCGGCTCGGTCCTCCGCGTGGCTCGGTCCTCCGTGCGGATCACCCCGCCGCGCGGCTCACCCCGCCGCGGAGAGCGGCACCACGCGAGCGCTCCGGACGCCCCGGACCCCGCGCGGGCTGTACCCGTACAGCTCCTCCGCCGGGGAGACCCCGGCGGCGCGGGCGGCCCCGGAGGCCCCGGACTCCAGCGCGTTGAGCTCGGTCCACGCCCAGCTCGCCAGGTCGGCCAGCTCGGCCGACCACTGCTTGCCGTAGGTGCCCGTCGCGACCTGTCCGAGCCGCAGCTTCTGCACGTCCGAGGTGCCGGCCGGGGCGTAGATGTGGGTGGCGTCCCGCAGGTAGCGGATGATGTTGTGCTCCTCCTGGGTGCCGCGCGCCGCGAAGATCTCCATCGCCTGACGTGCCGAGTCCATCGCGTACTCGGTGTTGATCAGCTTGGCGTTCATCAGCTCGGCGTCGCAGGCCTTGCCGTTGTCGAGCAGGTGCGAGGCGTGGTAGGCGGCCAACTTGGCCGTCATCAGCCGGGACTGCATCTCGCCGAGCTTGAGGGCGATGCTGTTCAGCTGGTTGATCGGCTTGCCGTAGAGCACCCGCTCCTCGGCGTAGCGCACCGTGTCCTCCACCACGGCGACGTGGATGCCGAGCGCGACGGCGCCCAGGTTCAGCCGGCCGTACAGGGTGGAGGAGGAGTAGGCGACGTCGAGGCCCTGCCCCTCCTCGGCGAGCCGGTTGCCGACCGGGACGCGGCAGTCCTCGAAGACGAGCTCGCCGAAGCTGAACCCGTGCAGGCCGCCCTGGGTGCCGACGGTGCCGGTGCGGAAGCCGGGCCGGTCGCTCTCGACCAGGAAGGCGGACAGCCCCTTGCTGCCCCGGCCGGTACGGAAGACCACGCCGTGGACGTCGCCGATGTGCGAGTTGCCGACGAACACCTTGCGGCCGTTCAGCACGTACTCGTCACCCTCGCGACGCGCGGTGCCGCCCATGCCGAGCACATGGCCGCCGGACTCCGGCTCGGTGACCGCGATCGTCGGCAGGCACTCCCCGGAGGCGAACTTCGGCAACCACGACCGGCGTTGGGCGTCCGAACCGAAGTGGATGACCTTGGCGACGCCGAGCTGGGAGGCCTGTGCCATCGCGCCCATCGCACCGCTGACCCGCGCCAGCTCCTCGACGATCACGGTCTTGGCGAGGTGTCCCAGGCCCAGGCCGCCGAACTCGCGCGGGATCGTGACGCCGATCCAGCCGCGGCGGGCGATCTCCCGCGAGAGCTCGAACTCGATCTCCCGGTCGGCCTCCATCCGGGCCACCTGAGGACGCACCTCCTTCTCCGCGAACTCACGCACCTCGGCCCGGAGGCTCTCGTGTCGTTCGTCGGTGAAGTAGTCCATCGCCATGCTTGGTCCTCTCATTCCGGTGGGTGTCGTGCCTCCCGTTCATGCCGTAGATGCCGCTCCGGCCGCTCCCCCTGAGGGTTCGGGTGGGGGTGTGGAGGTGTGGCGGTGCCGATCGCTTCCAAGCCATCGGTGCATGCGGACCTGGGGTCCGTCTTCGAACTCCCGTCTGCGGGGCGGCGTTGGGGCACGCGCCTCGCCGCGTTGTCGTCGGTCGCCAATGCGCTGCATTGGGCTCCCTCCTCCGCCTTGCGATGCACGCACCCCAACGCCGCCCCG